>CAYZVO010000194.1:0-18125 GCA_964481655.1 uncultured Enterobacterales bacterium
CCTTCGACCACGGCGAGATCCTCGGCCTGGCGGTCAAGCGCATCCGCGGCAAGCTCGGCTACACCGACATCGGCTTCGCGCTGCTCCCCCCCGCCTTCACCCTGCGTCAGCTCCGCCTGGTGCACGAGTCCATCCTCGGCGAGCCGCTGAACAAGGACTCCTTCCGCCGCAAGGCCCTGGCCTCCGGCGCCGTCGAGGCGACCGGGCAGCGCCAGGCCGACGTGGGCCACCGCCCGGCGGCCCTGTATCGCTTCACCCGAGCCTGAAGGCTCTGTCCACCGGAGGTCACCATGGCCGACATCACCCGCTTCCTGTTCCTGCGTCACCTGCGTGGCGACAACGCGAGCTTCGTGCTTCAGCATCGCAGCGGCAAGCTCGTGCGCGCCGGGCGTGGGCTGCAGTTCTGGTTCCTGCCGCTCACCGCGAGCATCGCCGAGCTGCCCATGGACGACCGTGAGCTGCCGGTGCTGTTTCATGGCCGCACCCGGGACTTCCAGGACGTGACGGTCCAGGGTGTCATCACTTGGCGTGTCACCGAGCCCCAGGTCCTGGCTGACCGCGTGGACTTCGGCATCGACACGGCCAAGGGGGGCTGGCTCGAGCAGCCCCTGGAGAAGGTCGCCCTGCTGCTGACACAACTGGCCCAGCAGCTCGCCTGGGACTGGGTGTCTCACCAGGACCTCCCCGGGGCCCTGGTGGACGGGTCCCGCGCCATCCGCGCCCGGGTCCTCGAGGGCCTGGGCGACGACCCGAGCCTCGCGGCCATGGGCCTGGGGATCGCGTCGGTACGTATCAGCGATGTATCACCCACCTCGGAGCTGGAGCGAGCCCTCCAGCAGCCCACCCGCGAGGCCATCCAGCAAGAAGCCGACAAGGCGACCTTCGAGCGCCGGGCCCTGGCGGTGGAGCGCGAGCGGGCCATCGCCGAGAACGAGCTGCAGAACAAGATCGAGCTGGCCAAGCGCGAGGAGGACCTCATCGCCCAGCGGGGAGACAACGAGCGCCGCCGGGTGAGCCTCGAGGCCGACGCCTCCCGGATCGAGGTCGAGGCTCGCGTCCAGCGCGAGCGCCTGCAGGCCGAGGCCAGCGCCGCGGGCATCCGCGAGGTCGAGGGCGCCAAGGTCGAGGCCGAGCGGGAGCGCATCGGCATCTACCGCGAGCTGCCCCAGGGCGTGATGCTCGGCCTGGCGGCCCGGGAGCTGGCGGGCCAGCTGCCGCCCATCGAGCACCTCAGCATCGGCCCGGACCTGCTCAGCGGGGCCATCACCCGCCTGGCCGAGGCCGGCGCCCAGCACCTGCAGGAGGGCTGAGCCATGGAACCCCGGGTGGTGGTGGTGCGGCGCTACAGCCCCTACGAGGAGCTGCTGCGGACCCACTGCACCCACGGCCAGGCCGCGTTCTTCCTGAAGAGCCGCGATCAGGACATCGCGCTGGTGGTGGCCCAGCACGACGTCCTGGAGCGGGCCCTGGCCATCGTCCAGGGCGCCATCCCCCCCTCCTGGCGCCGCACCCTCCTGTTGCGCCAGGACCTGGACCGCTTCCTCTTCGAGCCCGAGGACATCGTGGTCGCGGTGGGACAGGACGGCCTGGTGGCCAACGTGGCCAAGTACCTCGAGGGGCAGCCGGTGCTGGGGGTGAACCCGGACCCGGCCCGCTACGACGGCGTGCTCGTGCCCCATGCCCCAGCCGCCACCCGGGCGATGCTGCCGCGGATCGCCGGGGGCGAGGTGGAGCTCGAGCGGCGCACCATGGTCGAGGCCCGCTCCGATGACGGCCAGCGCCTGCTGGCCCTGAACGAGATCTTCGTGGGCCACCGGACCCACCAGAGCGCCCGCTACCTGCTGCGCCACGGGGACCGCCGCGAGCGCCACTCGAGCTCGGGCCTGATCGTGTCCACGGGCACGGGGGCCACGGGCTGGGCCCGCAGCATCCACCGCTGCCACCGCTCGGAGCTGGCCCTGCCCATCCCCACCGCGCCTCAGCTGGTGTTCTTCGTGCGCGAGGCCTTCCCCAGCCGCGCCACCGGCTGCAGCTTCACCGAGGGCATCCTCGGGCGGCGGGGCGCGCTGCACGTGCGCTCGGAGATGAACGAGGGCGGCGTGGTCTTCGGCGACGGCATCGAGGAGGATCGCATCGAGCTGGGCTGGGGCCGGAGCCTGGTGGTGCGCCGGGCCCGGCGCACCCTGGACCTGGTCCGGGCCGCGTGAAGCGGGCGTGGGGTATCCTCGGCCCATGCCTGGACACCTCTTCATCCTGCAAGGCGACCTGACCACGCTGCACTGCGACCACTGGGCCCTGCCCTGTGATGTGCAGCTGGGGGTCAGCCGCTCCTGGAAGCGCACATCGCTGTGGGAGCGCGCGGAGCTGCCCCACAAGCGGCGCAAGACCAAGCAACATCTCACCCTGGACTGGGGCCAGTACGGCCGCCGAAGCGTGCCGGCGTTGGACTGGGCGGGGCCCGGTCGCCCGTGGTTCACCAACGTGGGCCATGGCGCCGACGCCGGCCTCGAGTGGTTCGTGGAGGGGGCACGGCAGTTCGTGCAGCAGGCGAGCGAGCTGGGCGGCGCCCTCGAGCGCGAGCGGCCGCTGCTGGCCCTGCCCATCGTGGGAACCGGCTACGGCGGCGCCCGCTGGGCGGCGGGTGAGCTGCTGCGCTCCCTGGTGTCCATGCTGCTCGATCACGTCGCGCAGCACGAGGTGGACATCGCCCTGGTGGCCTGGGAGGCCGAGGACTTCGCCGCCGCCCAGGCCGCTCGTCGGGAGGCGCTGCTGGACCGGGCCGATCCCTGGAGCGAGGCCCTCGGTGAGGCCCTCTGTGCCCGGGCGGACCAGCTCGCCGGCGCCGCGGTCCAGGGGCAGCTGGTGGTCTTCATGGGCGCCGGGGTCAGCGCCGGCGCCGGCCTGCCCACCTGGAACCAGCTGCTGCGGGCCCTCGGCGCCGAGGCTCAGCTGTCGGACGCGGAGCAGGACGGGCTCGAGCGCCTCGGGCATCTCGATCGCGCCCAGGTCATCGACCGGCGCCTGGGGGCCTGCGTCGGCGACGCGGTGTCGCGGACGCTGCGGAGCTACCACCGCTACGCCCTGGCCCACGGCCTGCTGGCCGGGCTGCCGGTCACCGAGTCCATCACCACCAACTCCCCCGCCCTCTGCGAGCGGGCCTCGGAGGCCACCGGCCGGCCGGTGGCGGTGCTGCCCTACGCGCCGCGGGCCGAGCGCACCCGCTGGCTGCTCAAGATGCACGGCTGCGTGAACCGGCCCGACGACATCGTGCTCACCCGCGAGCACTACCTGCGCTACGGCAGCCGCAACGCCGCGCTGGAGGGCATCGTCCAGGCCATGCTCATCACCCGGCACATGCTCTACGTGGGCTTCTCGCTGTCGGATGAGAACTTCCACCGCATCGTGGACGCGGTGCGGCGCGCCATCGGCCACGAGGGCCGGGAGCTGGGCACGGTGGTCGCCCTGGCGCGGGACGACCTGGTGGAGCAGCTGTGGGGTGACGACCTGCGCTGGGTCCACCTCACCGAGCACGGCCCGGGCATGGGCACGGCGGCCTGGCTGCAGGCCCAGCGGCGCTTCGAGCTCTTCCTCGATCGCATCGCCGCCTCGGCCGCCACCACCCGCCACCTGCTCGCCCCGCGCTTCGAGGGCGTGCTGACCGAGGACGAGCGGGTGCTCGCCGAGGAGCTCCAGCGGCTGCAGGGCCTGGTGGACAGCTACTGCGCCAGCAGCTCCCCGGCGTGGGCGGTCCTGGCGGACACCTTGAAGCGCCTGGGCGGGGGCTAGCTCGCCCCCAGCGGCAGGTCGATGCCGACGCGCAGGCCGCCGCCGTGGGCGCTCGAGGCCTGGATGGTCCCGCCGTGGGCGTCCACGATCTGCTTGACCAGCATCAGGCCCAGGCCCAGCCCGCCGGTGGCCTTGGAGCGGCTCTGCTCGGCCCGGTAGAAGGGCTCGAAGAGGTGGGGCAGATCGTCCTGGGACACCCCCGGGCCGTCGTCGGCGATGACCAGCCGCGCCCAGGGTCCGCCCTCGCCGTCGAAGCGGCTGCCGGCGATGGTGATGGTGGCCGCGCTGGGGGTGTAGCGGGCCGCGTTGGACAGCAGGTTGGAGAGCACCCGGACCATGCGCACCCGGTCCATGGGGAGCACCAGATCCTCGGGCAGCTCGCAGCGCACCGTGCGCTCGCCCAGATCCACAGCGGCCAGGGCCTCCTGCACCAGCACGGAGAGGGCCAGGGGCTCCCGCCGCAGGGCCAGGACACCCTCGTCCAGGCGGGCGGACTCCAGCAGCTCCCCCACCATGCCGTCCACCTGGGAGATCTCGTCCTCGAGGGCCTCGAGCCTGGCGGGATCGGCGCCGCTGTCCCGCAGCAGCTCGGTGAGCAGGCGCATGCGGGCCAGGGGGGTGCGCAGCTCGTGGGACACCCCGGCCACCAGGCGTCGCTGGCCCTCGAGCATCGCGGCGACCCGCTCGGCCATGCGGTTGAAGCTGGCGCCGATGCGGCCGGCCTCGTCTCCGCCTTCGGGCACCCGCACCTCGAGGTCTCCAGCGGCCACGCGGTCCATGGCCCGGCTGGTGCGCCGCAGGGGCACGAGCACCCAGCCGCTGGTCAGCACCGCACCGCCCAGGACCAACAGGGCCAGGATGGGGAAGCCCCAGCCGACCCGCCGGCGGGGGCGCTCGATGTCCACGGGGAAGTGCACGGCCATCCCCCAGATGGGCAGGCCGTGGGTGGAGACGTACAGGGGCATGGACGGGCTGCGGCTCAGCCAGATCTGGTGTCCGCGGCGGCGGAGGAGCTCGTAGCTGCCGTCCAGGCTGGGCTGGGCGCCGATGGGCTCGACCTCGAGACCCAGCTGCTGCGACAACTCCCAGGCGCGGGTGGGCGGGTCCGTGGACGACTCCACAGCGCGGGCCATGAACAGCGCCGTGTCCACCCGCTCGCTCCCCAGGGCGTCCAGCAGGGGGAAGAGGGCCAGGCGCCCGGCGATGAACCAGGTGCCCGCCATGGTGATCGCCAGCAGCCCCACCAGGGCCGCGAGCACCCGCAGGCGGTGGGTCATGGGGCCCGTTCCCCCACCGGGCCGGAGGGGACCATGTAGCCCACGCCCCGCACGGTCTTGATGCGGCGCGGGGCGCGGGGGTCGTCCCCCAGCTTGCGGCGCAGGTGGCTGATGTGCACGTCCACCGAGCGCTCGAACGCGGCCCAGTCGGGCCCACGGGCCAGCTCCATCAGGCGCTCGCGGGGGACCACTCGCCCAGCGGCGGCCACCAGGACCCGCAGGATCTCGAACTCGGTGGTGGTCAGCTCCACCGGCTGGCCGTCGACCCGCACCTCGCGGCGCTCCGGGTCCAGCCGCACCCCGGCGGCGCTGAGGACCTCGCCCTGCGGGGCGCTGGGGGCCCGGCGCCGCAGCACGGCCTTGATGCGCGCCAGCAGCTCCCGGGGGTTGAAGGGCTTGGGCAGGTAGTCGTCGGCACCCAGCTCGAGGCCGATGATGCGATCGAGCTCGTCGCCCCGGGCGGTGAGCATGATGACCGGCACGCTGCTCTCGGCCCGGATCTCCCGGCAGATCTCGAAGCCGTCCTTGCCAGGCATCATCACGTCGAGGATCACCAGGTCCACGCCGCCGGCCCGCAGGGCCGTGAGCCCTTGCTCGCCGTCGGGCGCCGTGGCCACGCTGAGCCCTCGGGCGCCGAGGTATTCCGCCAGCAGGCTGGTGAGGCCGGGGTCGTCGTCGATGACCAGGATGCGATCCATGCTGTCCTCCGCGGGTACGGCCCTAATCCGACCAGGCCTCGACCCACGCGCGGCGACGCTCGCGGGCGCTGGCGATGCGCTCGGCCAGGGCCTCGCGCTGCTCCGGTGTGAGCTGGGCCCTGAACTCCAGGACCTCGTCGAGCACGCAGTAGGAGGCCTCCCGGCGGGCCTCGAGGGAGCTCTCCACCTGGGCGTGGAGCTGCTCGGTGGTGGCCTCTTCCTGGCTCACCGCGTCCACGATCAGCTCGAAGGTGGTGTCCCCCTGCTCCAGGCGGGAGGCCACGCAGCCGCTGCGGATGTCGCTCATCATCTGCTGAAAGGCTTCCTGCTGCTCGGTGCTGATCTCCAGGTCCTCGGTGAGGGAGGCCCAGCTGCGGCCCTGGCCCCGGGGGCCGCCGGGGCGCGCCCCGCGGCTGCGCTCACCGCCGCGGCTGCGGGTCGCGGCCTTGCTCCGGGGGCCGCCTTCGGCCTTCACGCGGACGGCGCGGGCCATGCCCCGACCCCGGGCGCGGGGTGGGGCCGTGTCCACAGCCTCGGCGGCTGGCGCGGCGGTCGCGGCGGGTTGGGCGTTCCTCTGGGCGACGGTGTAGCCGATGGCCGTGCCGCCGCTGCCGGCGACGGCGAAGCCCAGGGCCAGCAGGATGGTGGGGAGTTTGTCGCGCATGGGAATCCTCGCTGTCTCCTGCAGAATGTAGGGCGTCCCTGTGAAGGCGCCACCATGCAGCCCCGAAGCTGTGTCACGCCGTGTGAAGCTTTGTTAAGGCTCGCGCCGCGCAACCCGGGAGACGCCGTGGCTCTGGCCCTCTACGATCTCGACCGCACCGCCATCGCCGTCAACTCGGCCACCCTCTGGGTGCGCCGGCAGTACCGCGAAGGCCGCATCGGCACGGTCACCGTGGTCGAGGCCGGGTTCTGGCTCTCCCTGTACCGGGTGGGCCTGATGCAGGCCGACAAGGCGCTGTACCGGGCCGTGGCCAGCATGGAGGGCCAGCCCGAGGCCGACCTGGCCGCGCGCACCGAGCAGTTCTGGCGCGAGGAGTGCCTGCACACCCTGCGCCCTGGCGCGCGCCGGGTCATCGAGGATCACCGGGCTCGTGGGCACGCCAACGTGCTCAGCACCTCGTCCAGCCCCTGGATCTCCCGCCTGGCGGTCGCGGAGCTGGGCCTCGACGACTACCTCTGCACCGAGATCGAGGTGGGTGACGACGGCCTGCTCACCGGCCGCATCGCGGGGACCCCCAACTTCGGCCAGGGCAAGCTCACCCGCCTGCAGGCCTTCGCCGGCGAGCGGGGCATCGCCCTCGAGGACGTCTGGTTCTACACCGACAGCGCCGCCGACCTGCCCCTGATGGAGGCCGTCGGCCACCCGGTCTGCATCGACCCGGACCCCAAGCTCGCCCGGGTGGCCCGCCAGCGGGGCTGGCCCACGGAAGACTGGGATCGCTGAGGGGCGGGCGCGACGTCCTTCGCTTTGTTTGGCTCGACGCCCCCAACAGGGGTCCGTCGGGGTTAGCAGGCGACTCCACCCGACTCCCCAGGAGGAGCCCCGTGCATTCCTGGGAGTTCATCGACCACGAGCGCGTCCCCGATGATGACGGCACGCTCTACCTGATGAAGCGTGGAGACGAGTACTCCATCCACGTCAACGGCTACGAGCTGATGGGCAACGGCCTGCACGGCTCGGAGGACGCCCTGGCCGATCTGGCCTGCGATCGCCTGGCGCGGCTGGACGACGCCCGCATCCTGGTGGGGGGCCTCGGCATGGGCTTCACCCTGGCGGCGGTGCTGCGCCGGCTCGGGCCCGGAGGACACGCCACGGTCTCGGAGTTGATGCCCGCGGTGGTGCGCTGGCACGACGGCCCGATGGGGGGCGCCGCCAGCTACCCCCTGCGGGATCCCCGGGTGGCGGTGCACCTGGGGGACGTCGGCGAGCAGGTGGAGCACCCCAGCGCACCCTGGAGCGCCATCCTGCTGGACGTGGACAACGGGCCCCTGGCCCTGACCCGGCACCACAACGGCTGGCTCTACACCGACAACGGGCTGCGCTCGGCCCGCGCGTCGCTCATCCCCGGTGGCGTCCTGGCCATCTGGTCGGCGGATCCCGATCCCAGCCTGACCCGGCGGCTCGAGCGGGGGGGCTTCGAGGTGGAGGTGGTGGAGCACGCCGAGCCCGGCCGGGACACCGACGATCCGGCCTGCACCCATGTGTTGTGGATCGCCCAGCGCCGCTGATGCTCACGCGTCCTCGAGGATGCCGAGCACATCGCGCACGGTGCGCACGCCGATGAGCTTCACCCCCGGCGGGGCCTCGGCCGCCACGGCGCGGGGCACGATGGCGCGGCTGAAGCCGTTGCGGCCCAGCTCCGAGAGCCTCAGGGCCGGGTAGGTGACCGAACGGACCTCGCCGGTGAGGCCCACCTCGCCGAAGAAGGCGAGGTCCGGGGGGACGGGCTTGTCGGTGAGGCTCGAGGCCACCGCCGCCAAGACCGCCAGGTCGACCGCGGGCTCGTTCAGCCGCACGCCGCCAGCGGCGGAGACGTAGACGTCGCGCTCCATCAGCGGCAGGCCGGCCTTCTCGAGCACCGCCAGCAGCAGGTTGACCCGGGCCCGCTCGACCCCCAGGGCGTGGCGGGCCGGGGTGCCCGGGCCGGGGCTGCCCACCAGGGCCTGGACCTCGCACAGCAGGGGGCGGGAGCCTTCCATGGCCACGACCACCGCGGTGCCGGCCGCGTCGCGGTCGCGCTCGGCCAGCAGCCGGGCCGAGGCGTCGGGGACCTCGAGCAGGCCGGCGTCGCCCATCTCGAACAGGCCCAGCTCGCCGGTGGCGCCGAAGCGGTTCTTGACCGCCCGCAGCACCCGCAGCGGCGAGCGGCCGTCGCACTCGAAGTAGATGACGGTGTCCACCAGGTGCTCGAGCATCTTGGGGCCGGCGATGTTGCCTTCGCGGGTGACGTGGCCCACCAGCACGGTGGCGACGTCCAGGCCCTTGGCGATGCCCATGGCGCGGTCGGCGGTGCAGCGCACCTGGGCCGGGCCGCCGGGCAGGCTGTCGACCCCCGGGTCGCGCATGACCTGGACCGAGTCGAGCACCAGGAAGCGGGGCTTGACCTGCTGCACCGCGTCGTAGATCACCTCGAGGTCGGTCTCGGAGAGCAGGTAGAGGGTGTCGCCGCCCACGCCCAGGCGATCGGCCCGCAGGCGGACCTGTCGGGCGGACTCTTCGCCCGAGACGTAGAGCACGGGCATGCCCCGTCGCGCCAGGCGGGCCAGGGCCATGAGCAGCAGGGTGGACTTGCCCACCCCCGGATCACCCCCCAGCAGGGACAGGGAGCCGGACACGAGCCCGCCCCCCAGCACCCGGTCCAGCTCGCCGATGCCGGTGGAGAGGCGGACCTCGCCGCCGTCCCCAAGGGCGACCTGGGAGATGGGCAGGGGCTTGGCCCGGGGGCCGGCGCGCTTGGCGCCGCGGCCCTTGGTGGGGCGGACCTGGATCTGCTCGAGGGTGTTCCAGGCTTTGCAGGAGGGGCATTGACCGAACCAGGAGCTGTGCTCGGCCTGGCAGTCGTTGCAGCGGTAGCGGATGCGGGGCTTGGCCATGATGCTCCGGAAGCTATGCGCGGGTCGGCCCCTGCGGCAAGGCCGTGGACGGACGGAAGCTGTCCGCCTATGCAGGGGAGGTGAGTGAGCGACCCGCCCAGACCCGCCCTTCCGACCCCTGGCTGCGATCCGCTGGTGTGGGCGCCACGGCGGGGGTGTGCATGGTGCTCGTCGAGGCGGTGCCTGCGGTGCTGTGGCCGGGAGCGGTCGGTCTGCCCTCGCTCCTGGACGTCACCCTGGCGCTGGTCCTCGGGGCCTGCCTGGGGGTGGTCAGCGGGCTGCTGGCCCGGTTGCTGTGGCGGCGGGCGCCGACGGTGGTGGCCTGGGTCCCCCTCGCGGCCCTGCTGGCACCCCAGTTGCTGCGACCCCTCGAGCTGTCCTACAGCTGGGATCCGATCCTCTCCGGCGCCCTGCTGTTGCTGGTCTGGTGGCTGCCGCGGCTCGGCGCCGGGCTGGCTGTCCTCATCACCATCGCGGCGCCCCTGGTGGTGGCCGCGGGCCTCGAGCGGGGGCCGTCCGGTCCGGGGCTGCTCTGGCTCCACCACGCCCCCGGGGGTCCCCGTCCCGACATCCTGCTCATCACCGTGGACACCCTGCGGGCCGACGCGGGCCTGGAGCTGCCCCGGCCGGAGCGCTGGCGGCACCACGAGCAAGCCGTCAGCGCCGCCCCCTGGACCCTGCCGGCCATGATCAGCCTCTTCGCCGGCCAGCCGGTGCGCGAGCACCTCGGGGGCCTGCCCGCCCAGCAGGGCGGGGGCTACACCGGGCCTGTCGATGGGCTCTCCTGGCTCCCCGAGGCCCTGTGGGAGCGGGGCTACGAGTGCGTGGCCTTCGTCAGCAACCCCTATCTGACCCGGACCTTCGGCTTCGAGCGGGGCTTCCAGCGCTTCGTGCACGCCGACGACTTCCGGGAGCCCTTCCTGGTGCGCCGGGGGCTGGAGCGCGCCAGGCACCAGCTGACGGGTCGGGTCGAGCGACTGCGCCGGGAGCGCGACGATCGGGTGGTGGCCGCGGCGCTGCGTCAGCTCGAGCGCCCCGCGGTGGCACCCCGCTTCACCTGGGTGCACCTGCTGGCCCCCCACGAGTACCCCCGCGATGTCGAGGGCGAGGTGCCGGGCTGGGTGCCGGGCACCGAGGACCCGGCGATCCTGCGTGATGGCTACAGCGCCAACGTCCAGGCCACCGAGGCCAGGATCGCCCGGCTGGTCGCGGCGGTGGACACCCGCACCACCGTGGTGGCCTTCACCGCCGATCACGGTGAGCAGCTGGGCGAGGACGGGGTCTTCGGCCACGGCCTGAGCCTGGGTGACCGGGAGCTGCGGGTGCCCCTGGCGCTGCGGGGGCCGGGCGTGGAGCCCGGGGTCGTGGGCGAGCAGGTGTCCGTCCCGTCCCTCGGGCCCCTGCTGCTGGCCCTGGTCGACGGGGAGCCGGACCCGGCGCTGCCCGCCGTGACCGAGGCCCCCGTGGGCGGCCTGCGCAACCGCAACAAGGGCGGGACCTTCGCCTGGCGGAGCGCCGTGGACGGCGCCTACAGCGAGGACTTCAGCGCCGTGCAGCGCGCCCGGACCCAGGACGCCCAGGAGCTGGTGGAACCCGATGAGGCGACCCGCCGGGCCCTCGAGGCGCTGGGGTATCTGGACTAGGGTTCGCCGAAGATCAGGTACACCGCGCCCCCGGCCTCGGCCTCGCTGGCCTCGAGGGGGGCGCCCAGGATCAGGTCCATGGCGCCGTCACCGTCGAGATCGTCCACGAACAGGCCCTCGCCGAGGGTGTCATCGGCGGCCTCTCCTCGCCAGCGCGCGTCCGCGTCGCCGATGGCGTAGCTGCCGGACAGGGGCCCGTGGTAGAGCTGGACCGCGCCGGCCCGGTCGTCGGCCGACGGCGTGCCCACCAGCAGGTCTTCGGGGCCCTCGCCGTCGGCGTCCCCGACGCCGACCTGGCAGCCCGCCTCGTCGCTCGGGTCGTCGTTCAGCACGATGGCGTCGGCGTCGGACAGCAGGGTGTCGGTGACGGGGGGCGCCAGCACGACGTAGGCCGCGCCGGGCACGGTGCCTGTGCCGAAGGAGCCCACCACCACATCGTCCAGCCCGTCGCCGTCGAGATCCCCCGAGGCCAGGGAGACCCCCGCCTTGTCGTCGGGCTGATCCGCGATGAGGTGCACCGCGTCGGCCAGGGAGATGTGGCCCTCGAACGGGGCCATGGCCACGTGGACGCTGCTGTCATGGACCCCGGCCGACACCGCGACCGCGGGGATGAGCAGGTCGATCAGGCCGTCACCGTCGAGATCGCCGGCGGCGGTGACGATCTTGCCGGTGAGGGTGTCCTCGTCCTCGCCCACCAGCACGGCGTCGGCCTCGTCGGGCAGGTGCAGGCCCGCCTCGACCGGGCCGTGTTCCACGTAGATGGCCCCCGGTCCGAAGCCATCCTGGCCGTCGGAGGTGTAGGCGCTGACGACCAGATCGGCCAGACCATCGCCGCTGACGTCCGCCAGATCGCTGCCGTGGCCGCAGAGGGTGCCGTCGGTCCCCGACAGGCGCAGCCCCACCTGGGAGATGGTGAGCTCGCCGTCGATGGGCCCCAGCAGCAGCCACGCCGAGGACGAGCCGTCGTAGGGGGCGCCCAGGAGCACGTCGTCGTAGCCGTCGCCGTCGCTGTCCCCCAGCGCCACCGAGCGGCCCGCGCCGCCCGCCGCCGGGTCGCCGGCCAGGAACCAGCCCGCCTCGTCCATGGGGGCCGAGGCATCGTGGGGGCCGGGCACCAGGAAGGCCCCCCCGAGGTTCTGGTTGGCTCGCATGGCGCTGATCAGCAGATCCCGCTGACCGTCGCCGTCCACGTCGCCGGCGTCCAGGAAGCGCCCGGCGTCCAGGCCGACCTCTCGACCCGCGTACTTGACCTCGCCGAGGGTCTCGTCACCGGGGCCGGTGTCCTCGGGTGGGGTGCTGTCCTGGGGCTGCGCGCTGTCTTGGGTGGCCGGGGGGCAGCCCAGCAGCGACGCGATCAGGAGCGGGACAACCATCACGGGGTCTCGAATACGAACACGCTGCCGGTGCCGCTGCCCGAGGCCGGGGCCGCCACCAGCAGGTCGTCGACGCCGTCGGCGGAGATGTCGCCCACGGTGATGCTCATGCCGAAGGCGCTGGCGCTGCTGAGGGCCGAGATGGAGTAGCTGGCGTCCGACGCCAGCGTGACGGTGCTGTCGAGCTCCACGCCCGGGAAGACGTAGACCACGCCGGGCTCATCGGCGTAGTAGGTCGCGTACTGGGCGTTGTAGGTGTCCGGCGCGCCCACCACCAGGTCCGCCTGCCCGTCGGCGTCGAGGTCGCCGCTGCGCAGGGTCAGGCCGAAGTAGTCCGGGCCGTCGCCGGTGATGATCACATCGGCGGTGGTGGCGCTGACGCTGCCGCTGAGGCTCGTGGCGTCGAAGAAGACGTAGACCTGGCCCTGGGTGGCTGAGCTGACGGCGATGTCTCCGTTGCCGTCGCCGTCGTAGTCGGCCAACTGGGGTGCGGCGTACTGGCCCAGGGCGTCGGTGCTGCTGACCCCGTAGATCTCCAGCACCGCCTCGGTCTCGATGTCGGTGCCGGTGCCCATGGACGCCCCGTCCACCAGGAAGACCGAGCCGCTGCCCGTGGCGCCCTGGTCCGCTCCCTTGGCCGCCAGCAGCAGGTCGTCGTAGCCGTCCGCGTCGGCGTCGCCGCCCCCGAGGCTGCAGCCGAGGTTGTCCTGGCTGTCCAGCCCGGTCCAGGCGTGGTCGGCGTCGGTGGAGAAGGCGTAGGTCGAGCCGGTGCTCAGGGAGGCGCCGAGCATGACCGACACCGCACCCTTGTACATGCTCGAGGCGACGTAGGAGTCGCCGTAGACCAGGTCGTCCAGGCCGTCGCCGTCCACGTCGAGGTCGGAGAGGGTGCGGGCGTAGGCGCCGTAGCTGGAGCCGTCCTCGAAGAGCACGTCGGCGTCGCCGGCCACGTAGTCTCCGGAGATGCCGCTGCCGTACAGGAGCACCGCGGCGTAGATCCCGCTGTAGTAGGAGCCGTAGTAGTCGGAGCCGCCCACGAAGAGATCGTCGGTGCCGTCACCGTCCTGGTCGCCCATCGTGGGGCCCATGGCGCCCAGGTAGTTGTAGCTGTTGCCGCCCTGCAGCCAGGTGCTGTCCACCGAGGCCACCGGGTCGGCCCAGCTCGCCCAGCCGGAGCCGTCCACGACGTGGACACCGCCGACATAGCCGTAGCTGCTCGAGCCGGTCTGGTAGCCGCCCACCATCAGGTCGAGCTGGCCGTCGCCGTCGAGATCACCCAGCGCCAGGCCGTCTGTCCAGCCCAGGTAGTCGCCGCTGGAGCCCAGCAGCGTGCTGCTGGCCGAGTCGGTGGTGACGTTGTCCAGCACGCCGTCACAGTCGTTGTCCACCCCGTCGTGCACCTCGGTGCCGTCGGGGGAGATGCTGGCGTCGCTGTCGTCGCAGTCTCCGTCGTCCTCGCTGTAGCCGTCGCCGTCGTGGTCCAGGCCGCTGCAGGCGTCGTTGTCGTCGCCGGGGGTGCCCAGGTCGCCGGAGGCGAGGCTGCTGGTGGCCTCGCACCAGTAGTCGGACAGCCCGGTGTAGGCGGCGTCGCTGTAGTCGGGGTCCAGGGAGAGGGAGGCGCCCGCGGTCAGGGGCCAGCGGGAGGTGTAGGAGAGGTCGAAGATGGCGCCGCCGTCCACGTAGAGGAAGATGGAGTCGCCGCTGTCGGCCAGGCTGAACTCGGTGCGCGGGAAGGCGTAGTCCAGGCTGACCCCGCCGTTCGCGCTGGTGTCGTCGTCCACGCCCAGCACCGCGTAGCCCCGGGCGGGGACCACCAGCGATGAGCCCACGGTGTGGACGTCGCCGTCGTCGGCGTCGAGCACCCAGCCCACCATGTCGATGTCCACGCGGGTGGTGTTGTAGACCTCGAACCACTCGCCGTAGACATCGCTGACGGCCAGGGGGTTGACCATGATCTCGGTGACGATGATGTCGCCGGCGCCGATGAAGTCCTCGTCCACCAGGCCGTCGCAGTCGTCGTCCAGCCCGTCCTGGACGGTCTCGCCGGCGCCGGGCACGGCGGACGGGTCGGTGTCGTCGCAGTCGTCGCCGCCGTAGTCGGCGCTGTCGTGCCCGTCGCCGTCCTGATCGAAGTCCGAGGCGCCGTCGCAGTCCTGATCCACGCCGTCGTACCAGATCTCGTCGGCCCCGGGGTTCACGGTGGGGTCGGCGTCGTCGCAGTCGGTGCCGCCGGCGTCCATGGCCGGGTAGCCGTCGCCGTCCTGGTCGGCGCTGGATGAGCCCGAGAGCACCACCGCCACCAGGGGGCTGTCCGGGTCGTTGGAGGACAGCTCGAGCAGCCCGGTGTGGACCTCGAAGTCCGGCGGGGTGAAGGCGACGGTGACGATGGCGGTCTCGCCGGGCTCGAGGGGCTCGATGATCAGCTCGCCGGTGAAGGCGTCGCTGGTGCCGGTGCCGAAGCCCGCGTCCACCTCGAGGGGCGTGTCGCCCGCGCAGACATTGCTGATGGCCAACTCCTGGACCTCTGTCGCCCCCACGCCCACGCCGCTCCAGACCAGCGAGGTCTGGTCCACGGCGATGGCGGGGCAGTCGTCGATGTCGGTGTCGGTGTCGGTGTCGGTGTCCGCGTCCGTGTCACCGTCGTTGTCGGTGTCGGTGTCGGTGTCGGTGTCGGTGTCCCCCTCTGGTGGGGCGGTGTCGTCGATGATCACACCTTTGTTGCGGCAGGCGAGCAGAGAGAGCGCGCCGATGGCGAAGAGCTGGACTGTGCGCATGGGGCCTCCGGGAGACGTGCCCCCATCATACCGCAGGCGTTCGGGGGCAGGACCGGGCGCTGCTGGCGGGCCGGGCAAAGTCCACCAAATTGGTGGAAAAAGTTCTATATCAACGAACCACAATCCGCATGATCCAGAGCATGATCTACCCCCAAGAGACGGGGTGTATGAATTGTGTACACATGGCCGAATGAGGTATTTCTTGGCTCGCAATGTCGCCCCTACGGGGCGATGAACCCCCCCACATGGAGGCTGAACGCATGCGGAAGCCATGGTTCGATGACGAGAAGGCCCTCGAGGCCGTCGAGGCGCGCGGTGTGGATCGCCGCGACTTCCTCAAGATTTGCAGCACCTTCGCCGCGGCCATGGGCCTGTCGCAGGTGCCCTTCGCAGCCAAGGTCGCCCAGGCGGTCGAGACCGCATCCGGCAAGCCGCCGGTCATCTGGATGGAAGGCCTGGACTGCGCCGGCTGCAGCATCTCCTTCGCCGGCAGCCTGAACCCCCCCGCCGCGTCCATCCTGCTGGACACCATCTCCCTGCGCTACCACGAGGCCCTGATGGCCTCGGCCGGCCACCAGGCCGAGGAAGCGTTCCATCACACCATCGAGGCCGGCGGCCACGTCCTGATCGTGGAAGGCTCCGTGCCCAAGGCCGATCCCCGCTACTGCATGATCGGCGGCAAGTCCTTCGAGGAGAACCTCAAGGCGGCGGCCGAGAAGTGCGCGGCCATCATCTGCGTCGGCGCCTGCTCGAGCTTCGGCGGCGTGACCCAGGACATGGTGTGCCAGGGCGTGCCCGTCTCCGACATCATCACCGACAAGCCCATCATCAAGCTGTCCACCTGCCCGGTCCACCCCGAGCATCTGGTGGGCACGGTGCTCTACTTCCTGGCCACCGGTCAGGTCCCCGAGCTGGATGAGCACGGCCGTCCCGTCGCCTTCTTCGGCCAGAACATCCACGACAACTGCCGTCGTCGCGGTCACTACGACGCCGGGCGCTTCGTCACCGACTGGAACGATCCCGCCCAGAAGGAGTACTGCCTGGTCACCAAGGGCTGCAAGGGTCCCATGGTCAGCTCCGACTGCCCGATCCGGCTGTGGAACGACAAGACCAACTTCTGCATCGACTGCGGTTGCGGCTGCCATGGCTGCGCCGAGCCGACCTTCTACCCGAAGATGTCCCCCATCTTCATGTAGCGGCTCGGAACCCCAAGCATCCGAAACAGGAGAATCATTATGGGTAAGCAGCGAATCACCATCGATCCCGTCACTCGCATCGAGGGACACCTCAAGATCGAGGTCGAGGTCAAGAAGGGCAAGGTCGTGGACGCCTGGAGCTCGGGCACCATGGCCCGTGGCTTCGAGGCCATGCTCACGGGCAAGGACCCGCGGGACGCCCCCTACGTCACCAGCCGCTTCTGCGGCGTGTGCTACTCCGTGCACCAGTTCGCGTCCGTCATGGCGCTGGACGAAGCCTTCGGCGCCAACGTGCCCTGGGCCGGCACCCTCATGCGCAACCTCGCCATGGGTGCGGAGTACCTCTACGACCACGTCCTGCACTTCTACCAGCTCACGGCGCTCGACTACATCGACGTCATGGCCATCGCCAACTACACCGGGACCGACCCCGGCCTCGAGGCCGTCAAGGGCAAGATCCTGGGCCTGGTGGCCGGCAAGGACACCTTCCCGCTGACCCCGCGGTACGAGACCGACGAGTACTGCGTGAAGGATCCCGAGATCGTCACCACCGCGGTGAAGCACTACATCGACGCCCTGGCCATCAACGCCAAGGCCCGGAACATGGGCGCCATCTTCGGCGGCCGCACCCCGCACTACCAGTCCCTGGTGGTCGGCGGCATGACCCAGTACCCGGACCTCAACATGATCGCGAAGTTCCGCACCATGTTGGACGAGGTCGCGGCGTTCATCCGTGATGTCTACGTGCCCGATGTCGTCGCCTTCGGCACCGGCCCCCTGATGCCCCTGGCCAAGATGGGCCTGGGCGGCGGTCACCACAACTACCTGTCCTACGGTGGCTTCCTGATGGACGCCGAGGGCAAGGATCGCCTGTGGCCCGCCGGCTTCGTCAAGGATCTGGACCTCGACAACGTGATGGAGTTCGATCCCGCCAAGGTCACCGAGTCGGTGAAGTACGGCTGGTACAAGGGCACCACCGCCCATCCCTACGATGGCAAGCAGGAGTTCAACCTCGACAAGAAGGGTGCCTACTCCTTCGTCAAGGCTCCGCGCTACGACGGCACCTCCGTCGAGGTCGGCCCGCTGGCCCGTATGCTCATCATGAAGGACCCCACCCTGATGGACCTCGTGGGCAAGGGCGTGAAGCCCGGCGTCGTGGCTCGCCACGCCGCTCGCGCCATCGAGACCCTGCAGGTCGTGGACGCCTGCTACAAGTGGCTGGATGAGCTGGCCGTCGAGATCACGAAGCCCGGCTTCAAGATCCACGACACCGAGCACTGGCAGCCCCCCGATGAGGGCCAGGGCGCTGGCTTCTTCGAGGCCCCGCGCGGCGCGCTCGGCCACTGGATCAAGGTCAAGGACAAGAAGATCGAGAACTACCAGGCCGTGGTTCCCTCCACCTGGACCGCCTCCCCGCGCGACGACAACGGCGTCCGCGGCCAGTACGAGGAGTCCCTGATCGGTTGCCCCGTGCCCGATGTGGACAACCCCATCAACGTGGCCCGCATCATCCGGTCCTTCGACCCCTGCCTCGGCTGCGCCATCCACATCATCGATCCGGACAGCAACGAGCTCAAGAAGTTCGTCATCGAATAGCGATGAGTCGTCCAAACGTCGCCCTCGGTGTGGGCGGTGCCGTGCAGGCACCGCCCCCCGGGGGCACCGTCGTGTTGTGCATCGGCAACATCCTGCTCACAGCCGAAGGCCTCGGCGTGCACCCCGCGAAGTGCAACTAAGAGCCGGGCCTGCCCCCGGAGATCACCCAGGTCGCGGGTGGCACC
>CAYZVO010000195.1:0-17936 GCA_964481655.1 uncultured Enterobacterales bacterium
CGGGCGCGCCTCTAGCTCTGCGGACACCTCCTACACTTCGCGGGTCAACACCAGGGTGGGGGGGGGTGCGGTGGCGACCGCGGCCCCGTCGGCGGGCTCCCGGCAGGTCGCCCAGGCCTCGGCGTTCGCCGCGTCCGCCATGCAGGCCAGGGCCTCGAGCTGTGCTGCGGAGGCGTGTTGACCGAACCAGGTCACGCAGGTCTCGACCATCGACGCGGAGAGACTGAGGGGCGCTCCGTAGGCCAGGCTGTGTTCCACCGCCCCTGGGCAGTGCGTGGCCGCCTGCTGGGCGGGCGTGGGAGGGGGCGGCTCCACCGGGGGCGGAGGCGGCGCGTCGCAGCCGGACGCGGCGAGCAGCAGCGCGAGACAGAGCGCCTTCATTGGGCACCCCCACCCAGCGAGGCGTGGGGGAACAGCTCTCGTCGCTCATCCCTCCAGACCTCCCAGCTGTCGTGCTCGGCGTCCATGGGCAGGAAGGGCCCCCAGCGCAGGTAGTCCAGCGCCCGCACGATGACCTCGTGCTGGATGGTCCAGGTCGGCTCCAACCAGATCTCCACGTGCTCCGGGTAGGCGTCCTTGACCTGGGCCATCACCCGGTTCAGGCCTTCCCAGTCGTAGTCGTCCACGCCCTCACAGCGCTCGCCCGACAGGCAAGGCAGCAGCGGGGGCGCCCCGATCAGCGGCGCCCCGTCGGGGTAGAGCAGCGCGTCGGGGCCGTTGGGGACCATGCCCTTGTCGTGGATGGTGAGGAC
Source organism: uncultured Enterobacterales bacterium (assembly GCA_964481655.1). GTDB lineage: Bacteria > Myxococcota_A > UBA796 > UBA796 > JAFGLY01 > CALDOK01. The sequence continues at coordinate 753 of CAYZVO010000195.1, forward strand.
CAGGCCCATGGGAGCCTCTTCGGCGGTGTCGCCCTCGACCTCGTCGTCATCCTCTGGCACCGCCACGACGGTGTCGATGCCGGCGTGTTGGTCGGTCCAGGGGTTGTGGACCACGAAGCGATGCAGGGCGAAGTCGGCACGACCCACCGACCAGAGCACCTTGCGCAGCACGGTGTAGGGGATCTCCCGGTCCACCCACAGCTCGACGCCGTCGGCGGGCGCCAGGGACGGGTCCTGGGCCAGCTGGGCGAGCATGGCCAGGTCGTCCTGCTGGGCCAGCGCGTCGTGACGGAGGATCAGCAGGCGCTCGTGCAGCTCGGGGATGTAGGTGCGGGTGGACGCGGCGCTGGATGTCGCCAGGTAGCTCTCGCCCGAGCCGGAGCGCAGTCGCCGTTCGACGATGGGACAGACCAGGGCGCCGTCGAGGAAGACCCCGGCTCGGCTGATCTCGATGCGGGCCATGGCGCTGCTGGGACCTTCGGCGGTGGACAGCGGAAGCCTGGGATCGACGGGGGTGGCTTCGGCTGGAGCGTCTTGCGCCAGGCTGGGGCCCACGAAGGTCAGGGAGAGCAGGGTCAGGATGCGGAGGGGGGGCAGAGGCCCGACGTGCTGGATGTGTGCCATGGGGCGGGCCTCTCCGGGGGGGAGAGAGGACTAACCAGCCGGCGGGCGCAGGTTTGCGCGGGGTGCATCGAGCTGGAGTAGGGACTAGCGCACCGTGATCCCGTCGCGGCGGCGGCGGGTGATGCGCCCGTCCAGCATCGGCTCGTTCCAGACGATCCACTCGTCGTTGGCCACGACGCGGCTGGGACTGGTGGCGGGGGGGAGCAACAAGCCCGCCGCTTCATCGCCGCTCACCGGGCGCGTGTGCACCCCGCTGCCGAGGATCCAGAACCAGCGATCGCCCTGGAGCCAGACGTCCTTCTTTGCGTGCTGCCCCAGATCCAGGGTCCGCACGGGCTGGCCGGCCTGGACCTGCTTGACCGCGCCCTCGTCCTCGATCCAGGTCAGCCAGCCGTCGAAGATGTGCATGGGCTTGTCGTCGTCGGGTCTCTCCGACGGCGCCAGCACCGTGGACTCGCCGGTGCCCAGCTCGAGCGCCACCAGCGCCCCCAGGCCCCACTCTCGATCCGGGTCGAAGCCCAACCGCTCCTGGTAGTACAGGGTGGAGCCGTCGATGACGCAGTGGACCGGAGCCAGCGCTGGGCGGTGAACCAGCAAGGGTGCGCCGTCCACCCGCCAGATCGCGGGCCCTTCGCCGTCCCGCCCGCAGGCGTAGACCCCGGCCTCGTTGGCCGCCACGCCGTCGAAGTTGCCGCGAACGATGGGCTGATCGGTGCTGTCGTAGACCGCGATGTGGGTGGCGATCCAGGGCATCCCCCGGTGATCCACCGCGGCGTCCAGCGGGGTCTCGGCGACCCGCAGCAGCTCCTGGACCTCTCCCCCGTCGATGGAGACCCGCCGGAGCGCGCCCCCCGCCTCACGGGCGCCCACCAGGAACCAGACCCAGGTCCCATCGAAGTGCAGCCAGTCCCGCTGCCAGTGCTGGTTGTCGGCGATCCACATGCTGGCGTCCGCCGCCAGACACAGCCCCTGCACCGGCTCCCGGCGCAGCCCGTCTGCGGCTCGGGCCCGGATGTAGTTGGTGTCGAAGATCGGGTCCCGGTAGACCCGCTCGACCACCGCCACGTCGTAGGCGAAGCGGTACTGCAGGTGGCGGCCGGGCAGGATCTCGACGCCGAGCTCGCCTCCGTGCTCGACGAAGCAACCGTCCTCGAGGCCGTAGCGGATGCTGGTGTCCGCCGGCAGCTCCAGCCAGCGCAGACCCAGTGACGCGACCGCCATCCAGGTCACCGCCGCGAAGGGGGCGACGAGGACCAGCAGCATCACCAGCACGCTGGCCCAGGCGCCCGTGCGGGACAGGCGGCTGGCTTGCGCCTCGACGTGTCGCCGCAGGTCGTCCAGGTCCCCGAGCTCCCGGTGGCCGAAGCGGCGCATCAGGTCGGGGTCTACCAGGTTGTCGGCGTCGCAGTAGGCGCAGCGGGCGACCCTGCCGCGCACCTCGACGGGCCCGGCGCAGACGTGGCAGAACGCGGGCTGTCCTTCCTGAGCGGGGGGGCTGGCGGCGCAGGCGCGGTACAGGGCCCGCCGCCGCCGCACCAGGGCGATCATGCCCGCGAGGGCGGCGGCGGAGACCGCCAGCAGTGGCGCGCACAGCACCGCCGTCAGGGCGGGGTTGAAGCGCCCGTCGAAGAGCACCACCACGATCAGGGCGATGAGCCCGGCGAGCAGGAAGGGAGCCGCCAGCGTCAGCAGCAGGGCCCCGTAGGCCACGAACCAGGCGCCGCTGGCGCGGACACTGCGCCGTTGGGCGGCCGAGAGCTGTCGCGCACGTCGATCGATGCCGGCCAGCACCGCCGCCGCGGCCTCCAGCCGCCGTCGGAGGCCGTCGTCGGGGGCGCCTTGGTGGCCGCAGTAGGGGCAGCAGAGCCGGTCCGGCGTGGCCAGGGCCACGGGGACGTTCCCGCCACACGCGCTGCACTTCACCGCGATCATGCGGCGAGTCTACACGAAGAGCGCCCGGGTGAAGGCTCACCGAGTGGGGCGTTCCGGCTGGGTTTCGCGTTCCGACAGGCTAGGTCCATGCCATGGACTCCCGCACGCTCATCCGTCTCGCCCTCGCCGTCGTGGTCGTCGCCGTGCTGTGCTGGCTCGCCTGGTGGCTGGCGGGCGGGTCTGGCGGATCGGACCTCGCCGCGCTGAAGGCGCCCCCTGAGATCCCCCACCAGCCCCGCAGCCTGACCCGTCGCGGAGCGGTGCTGCCGCCCTCACCGGACGATCCGGCGCTCGACGCCGTGGTCGAGGCCCACGCGGTGGCCGTCCCCGGAATGGGCCACGTGCGCTGCCCCCACGGGGGCGCGCTCCCCGACGACGCCGTCATGGGCCGCACCGCACCCGGCGATCCCGACGCGGCGCGGGTGATGTTCCTGGAGACCGTCGGCGACGAGCTGATGGCGAGCGTGGCGCCGGCCGATGGCGGCGCCGTCCTGCTGGACCAGCACTACCAGCCGGTGGCCAGGATGCGCTGGAGCGGCGCGGAGCCGGGAGCCTGGGGCGACTGCTGGGTCGAGGCCCTGGAGACCGTCACCATGCGCGGGCGCCTGGCCTGGTCCGACGGCAGCCCGGCTGTGGGACAACAGGTGGTGGCCTGCCCGGGGGAGATCCGGGTCGCCGACGCCGACGGGCGCTTCGACTGGACCATGCCGGATGGGGTCAGCTGCTGGCCCATGGGCTTCCTCGAGACCCCCGAGGGCGGCTTCGCCCGGGGCCGCCCCGTCGAGGCGGTTGGTGGTCAGCGCGAAGAGGTCCTGGTCACCATGCCCGAGCCCGAGGATCTCTGGTCCCCCGAGGAGCAGCGGGCGATGCTGGCTCAGCTGGCCACCATGTTGTTGGACGCCGAGGATCGGCGGCCCGACCCGCTGGCGGGCGTGACCGGGCTGGAGCAGGCGACCCCTGCGGCGCAGGCGCAGATCGGCACCTGGTCCGCCCAGGTCGAGGCCGCGCAGCAGGCCCGCTACGACGAGCTCGAGTTCCTGGCCAGCCCCGAGGCCGACGCGGCGGAGCTGGTGGATGCGTGGCTGCTGGGCGTGGGGATGTAAGGGTCAGGGGGTGTAGCTGGTCAGCTCCGAGCTGTCTGTCTTCACGCCGCCCACCGCTGGGGCGAGCCAGGAGGTCGAGGCGCTGCCGTCGGTGGTCAGGACGGTGCGCAGGGCGGTGTAGGTCCCCGCGGGCACGGTGACGCTCTCCTCGGCCTCGACCATGCCCGTCGTGGTGAACGAGAACGAGTGGGAGGTCCCGTCCATGGTGGTGGTGCCGCTGACGGTGTTGGTCCAGGAGGTCCCGACCTCGGGGTCGGCGGGCACGATGAGGTAGCCGGTGTATGTCGAGGTGCTGGTGCCGGATTCGTCATAGCCCGGCCCCACGGTGCGGAAGTCCACGTCCGAGCCGGTGTACCAGAAGCCCTCGCCGTCGCAGCGGTAGGTGGTCAGCATGTCGTAGGTGTTGGTGTAGCCGCCCGACGAGATCTCCGAGTCCACCTCCAGGACGACGGTCTCCCCGCTGATGCTGGTCACCGTAGAGGTCTGGTAGCCCTCGATGGAGCCGGTGAAGCTCCAGGTCCAGCTGCTGCCCACGCCCCGGACGCCGGTATAGCCGCCGCAGAGGTCGGGGTCGGCGTCGGCGTCGCTGTCGGCGTCCGCGTCGCTGTCGGCGTCGGCGTCCGCGTCCGCGTCGGTGTCGGCGTCGGCGTCGGTGTCGGTGTCCGCCTCGGTGTCCTTCGGCGTGGCGGTGTCGTCCTTGGGATCGGCGTCGCCGCAGGCGAGAGTGAGGCTGAGGGCGCAGAGGGAGGTGAGAGCACGGGGCCGCATGGTGGTCTTCTCGGTTTGTGGGCTCGAACTATGATAGTCGCTGCACCCCGCGGCACCACCCCCGGAGGGCGCCATGCGCCGATCCGCCATCGCCCCAGCGCTCCTGGCCTGCGGGGTGGCCCTCGTCGCCTGCCGGCCAGTGGCTCAGGACAGCGGCGCGCCCTGCGCGGTCGGTGACGGCGATGAGGTCGAGCTGCTGCCCTGGGTCCGCGTCCGCGCCAGCGGCACCCGCCCCGCCGAGGGCCACGACTGGGCACGGGAGACCGAGGCTGGGCCCGCCACGGTGCGGGACGATGTTCCCGACAACGGCTGGGAGCCCCCCGACGACGGGCGGGCGGTGCTCGAGCTGGACCTGCAGCCGTGGCTGGGGGAGGCGGTGAGCCTGGCCTGGCTCGAGGCCAGCTGGCAGGGGCAGGAGCCCGAGCTGTCGGTGGCCCTGCTGCCGGGCTGCGGTCTGGAGCCGAGCCAGGTGCTGGACTGGGACGAACCCGGAGAAGCCCTGGGGCTGGCCGGGCGCTGCGCCGGCTGCGTGGAGCTGAGGGTCCTGGGTGGCGAGGACACCGTGCTGACGGCGTTGTCGCTGACCAGCCGCGAGCCGGGGCTGGCGACGCCGACTCTCCCGACCGCCGTCTCAGCTCTGGTGGATGGCTTCCACCCCGAGTCGGGCCTGATCGAGGGTTTCTATGGCCAGCCCTGGTCCTGGCGAGAGCGCGAGGCGGCCCTGGTCACCCTCGCGCGGGCGGGCATGGGCCTGTACCTGTACGCGCCCAAGGACGACCCCTACCACCGGGACCAGTGGCGGGAGCCCTATCCAGTCGAGACCGTGGCCAGCTTCGCCACCCTGTTCGGGCGCGCCCAGCAGCTCGGCGTGCGCGCGGTGTTCGGCCTGAGCCCCTTCGTCGACTACGACGCCGAGGACGAGGACGACTACACCATCCTGCGTGACAAGCTGCTCGGCGCGGCACAGCTGGACGCCGCCGGCGTCGCCTTGCTCGCAGACGACATCGAGTTCGAGGTCGACGTCACCGTCGATGCCGCGCTGGGGGCCCAGCACGCTGCCATCGCCAACCGCCTGCTGGCGGATCTTCGGGCCGAGCACCCAGACGCCGGGCTGTGGTTCGTGCCCACGGTCTACAGCGACGAGCGCCTCGCCAGCTGGGAGGGGGCACCCGACTACCTGCGAGCCCTGCAGGCCCTGGACCCCTCCATCCCGGTGATGTGGACGGGCACCGGCACCTTCGCGGAGACCCTGGTCGCGGCGGACATGGACACGGTGCGCGAGCTCATCGGGAGAGATCCCCTCATCTGGGACAACTACTGGGCCAACGACGCCTGGGACCTGTTGTCGGGGAGGGTGCACCTGTCGGGCTACCAGGGTCGCTCCTCGGATCTGCACGATGCTGTGCTGGGCGTCGGCGCAAACCCTCAGATCCAGGGATCACTGAGCAGGCTCAACGCAGGCGCCCTCGCCGCCTGGATCGCGAACCCGAGTGACGACACAGAGCTGGAGGGCTCCACCATCGGGGCCAGCCTGGAGACCGGGTTCAGCGAGGGTCACAGGGGTGACCTCACAGGCGACGGCCAGCTGCTCCTGAGGGTGATGAGAGCCTTCGACGGCAGCGGCCTCGAGATGCCCGGCAACACTGAGATGGTATCACATATCGACACCTTGACGGACGACCCGGAGGTCTCAGCCCGGGCGCTGCTGCCCATCCTGGCGGGCCTGGCGGTGGTCGAGTCCGAGCTTCACCACAGCGGCCTGGACAGCGAGCTGGTGGACGAGCTGTACCACCCGGCCATGCGCCTTCACCACGAGGGCCTGGCCGGGCTCTGGGCTCTGCAGGCCCTCGCCGAGCGCAGGGCAGGCCGTGCGGGGGAGGGCGCCCTCGCCCAGGCTCGGGCGCAGCTGGGGCTGGCCGCCGAGTCCCGCTTCGTGTTCAGCATCGGTGCCGTGGAGGATCTGGTGGAGGCGGTAGAGGCTGTGCCGGCGCAGGACGCCTGGCTCGATCCGCCGCTCGTGGTGCCGGAGCCCGTGCACGGCTGCGAGCTGGGACAGCCCTGGATCTGGCGCCCCTTCCCGAACGTCGAACAGGTCGAGGTCCACGGGCTCCCCGGCGCCGAGACGGTCGGTGGGGTCGTGCGCTGGCGTCCCCCCCACGCTGGGACCTTCACGGCTGTGATCACAGCCGACAGCGCCATGGGCGGCTGGGGCTGGCGGATGGTCGAGCTGCGCTGCTGGCCGTCATGAGCCTCGCGGTTAGGACACCGGTCATGCCTCGCGTCCTGCTCTCATCCGTCTGCAAGCCCTTCGGCGAGCGCTACGGCGACGCACCCCTGGTGCGCGCCGAGGGGGGCTACCAGCTGATGTGGGCCCAGGGGGTGTTCCTCTCCGAGGGGGTGACCACCCAGTGGGGCATCGACTTCATCGCCGCCAACCTCGAGGCGCCCACGGTCACACTGCACTACCCCTCCATGAGGCGCTTCGTCGCCGAGCTTCGCCGCGGCTACGACTACGTGGGCATCGCGTTCGTGGCCTCGACGCTGCACAAGCTGATCCCCATGGTCCGCGCGGTGCGGCGCCACGCGCCGGACACCAGGATCGTCCTGGGCGGCTACGGCACCTCGCTGCCCGATGACGAGCTCGCGCCCATCGCGGACCACATCTGCCGTGGCGAGGGCGTGGCCTTCATGCGCGAGCTGCTGGGTGAGCCGCCCCGCGACGGCTTCGCGCAGCCCGACATCGTGCAGCGGCGCTCCATCTTCTCCATCCCCATCCCCACCGGGCGGGGCTTCGTCTTCGCGGGCCTGGGCTGCCCCAACGGCTGTGACTTCTGTGCGACGTCACACTTCTTCGACCGGCGCTACATCCCCTTCCTCGAGGACGGCCAGGCGATCTTCGACGCGCTGCTCGCGATGCGGCGACGGCACCCGGGGATGGACGACTTCTACATCACCGACGAGGACTTCCTGCTCGATCAGCGCCGGGGTCGGGGCTTCCTGGAGGCCGTGCGTGCCAGCGACCTGCCCCCCCTGTCCATCAGCCTGCTCAGCAGCGTCAAGGCCTTGTCCCAGTACGAGCCCACCGAGCTGGTGGAGATGGGCGTGGACTGGGTCTGGGTCGGCTATGAGGGCGCCGGTGCTGGCTTCGACAAGCTGAGGGGACGGCCGGTGGCCGAGCTGTTCGCGTCACTGAGAGCTCATGGGATCAACGTGATGGCGTCGATGATCCTGGGGCTCGATCACCACACGCCCGCGGTGATCCGCGACGAGTTCGAGGCGCTGATGGACATGCGCCCGGCCATGACGCAGTACATGCTCTACAACCTCGACTACGGTACGCCCCTGTACGAACGCATGGAGGCTGCGGGCCGCATTCGCCGCGAGACCTTCGACGACCGCAGCCGCTGGGACGGCACCAGCCTCATGTTCGATCACCCGGCGTTCGCCGAGGGCGAGATCGCGGCGATACAGCATGACCTGTATCGGGAAGACTACCGGCGCCTCGGCCCGTCGGTGTTTCGGCTGACCGAGAACGCGCTGAACGGCTGGCGCAACCTTCGTCACCACCCGGTCCCGAGGGTCAGGACCAAGGCCGCGCGCTATCGGCGGGACGCGCACCGGAACATGGTCATCCTTCCTGCGAGCGTGCCGCATGCGCTGCCCCACCACAGGCCGTGGCTGCGCCGCCTGTACGCTGGGCTCGCCGATGACACCGGGCCGCTGACGCTGAGAGAGCGTGTCCTGGCCGGGGGCGTCAGGCCCATGATCCGATACACCAAGCTGCGTCAGCGCCTCGGGCTGTTCCGGCAGCCGCCCACAACCCGTCTGACCTGGCGCGTGGATCAGCGCAGCGACATCCACTCCGCGTAGAGGTGGCCACCGTCGATCTGTCCCAGCAGGTGCCGCTTGCGCAGGCCGGGCCAGGCGTTCACGACGCGCTCGACCACCGGGCGCTCGAACACTCGGTGGGGCTTGGGATGGCACCACAGTGGTGAGGCATGTGTCGTCGTGTCGTCTCGGTCCAGGGCGAAGCTTGGCTCTCGGTCTCCCTCGCAGCGCAGCGGACGGTGCTCGAGCCGGCGCACTGGTGCGTCACCCACGGCCTCGAAGCAACGGCGCATGGGCGCGCCGGCGAAGTCGACGTCCAGCGACAGCATGGAGCGCTCCGGGGTCCACAGCACCGCCCACCACCAACCGCGGTATCGCCAGGCCCAGGACAGAGAGGGACGTGTGTCCGCGCAGACGTGGTCGAAGAAGAGGGTGCCCGATACAGGCCGTGTGTCACCGTCGAGCCGTAGCGCGCCACGGGCCTGGCCGCGGAGCATGGGCACGGTCCAGCGCCAGCCGTGCACTCCGTCCACGTCGTAGGCCACCCGCGGATCGTCCCAGCGCACGGTGGGCTTGGCCTCGAGGGTCAACTCGACGCTGGGCAGTCGAAGCGCCAGGTGGAGCACGCCGTCGCGATCCTCGAGGGAGCAGGCCTCGACCATCACCAGCAGGCGGTCGGCCTCGCCATGGAAGGCGTCACCGGCGTGGTGGGCTTCCCAGCTCATCGGTGCTCCGACGAGGGGCGTTCGACACAGTTCGACGCCACAGCGCTGGCCGGGCCCCTGCTCACCCTGGACCCACAGCCTCACACGCCACACCTCACCGTCATCACTGAGCAGGTAGAGGTACCACCACTGGATGGCGCGGGGGTTCGGCACAAGCCGCCAGCAGCTGTCGAGGGTGTGCATGGCTACATCCCCGTGGCCTTGCGCACCCGCTGCAGGCCGCGGTTGACCCGGGTGGGGCGAGGGGCCAGCGCCCCGTGGGGGCAGGCGGAGACACAGGCGTAGCACCACACACAGGCCTCACGGTCGATGCGGGCGGTGGGTGACAGGGCGATGGCGCCGAGCTGGCAGCGTCCGGCACACCCTCCACAGGACTGACACGCCGCGCGGTCGACCTCGGGGTGCACGGTGAGGTGCCGAAACATCCAGCGCTTGGCGCGGCGCTGCAGCCGGCTCGGGCGTGGCTTGTCCTCGAGCAGCACGAAGCCCACGGTGGGGACCTCGCCCAGCAAGGCCACAGTGGATGGGTCGAGCTCCCCTCGCCTCAGGGCCTCCCGCAGATAGGTCACAGCCCCCACCTGTTCACCGATCACACCGCACAGCGCTACGTCCAGCGAGAGGGCGTCTTGTGACGCCATCAGGAAGCGGGTGCGGCGGGGATCTCCGCTGGCGGCGGGACCGTCGCGCTCGAGGCCGACCACCGCGTCGAGGATGCTCAGGTCCGGTGGTGCGGACTTGTAGACGTCGTAGATCACCGCGCCGAAGCGCTCGAGGTAGTCGTGGCGTCCGTCCAGGAGTTCGTGGTAGCGGGCCTTGGTGGCGCCAGGGACGAGCCCGAAGAGGTTCTTCACCGCTCCACTGAGCCGTGTGGTGCTGTGGACCTTCAGCTTCGGGATGTTGATCACCAGGTCCCAGGATGAGGTGTCCGTGACGTACAGGCGCGGCGCCTCTGGGAAGCCGGGGCGCTCCACGGTCCGAAAGGGCAGCTCCTCGAAGAAGACCGTGGCCGCGCCGTGCCGCCGCGCCACCTCGGCCAGACCCAGGGACTCGAAGGAGGCGCGGGTGTAGCCGGGGAACCAGTAGGCGGATGAGTCACCGATGGTGATGTCACACCCGGCGTCACTGAGCAGCCCGCACACCGTGTCCACTACAGCGGGGTGCGTGGCCGTGGCCTGGTCCGGGCGGTTGTTGGTGACCGCGTTGGGCTTGAGCAGCACCCGGGCGCCCCGGGGCGGCGTCCAGCTCAGCAGGCCCAGGGCGCGCTCCAGCGCCCCCCGCAGCTCTGAGGGGTGGTAGGTGTTGCAGGGGGCGATGGCGACGTCGGGCATGGCGGCTCTCCCAGCGAGCATAGCCCAGCTGAGCGCGCGGCTCCCTGTTCAGGTCCCGGCGGCGGGGGTACCATGGCTCATGCCTTCCCGCTGGCTCCCGCTCCTGACGCTGATGGCGTGCGAATCGCCCGACCGGGTGGTGTCCGACCTCCAGCCGGTGCCGTCGTTGAAGGAGCCCGAGGTCGTCATCGCGTCGGGGCTGCTGTTCAACGAAGTGCAGACAGACAACGACTCCACCGTCATGGATGAGGACTTCGCATTTCCCGACTGGGTGGAGCTGTACAACGCCGGTGAGCTCGCGGTGCAGCTGGGCGCGGTCAGCCTCGAGGACCAGGACGGCGCGCGGTGGGAGGGCATGGACCGGGAGCTGGCGCCGGGAGAGCACCTGCTGCTGTGGGCCGACGGGGGAGAAGGTGACGACCATCTGCCTTTCGCCCTGAGCGCCGAGGGCGAGCGGTTGTGTCTGATGGTCGACGGGGAGCCGGTGGATCGCATCGCCACGGGCCCCTTGCCCGATGATCGCGCCTGGGCGCGCTTCCCCGACGGCGGCGCCTGGCTGGTCACGGCCCTGCCCACCCCAGGGCGCAGCAACGGCACGCGGCCTCCCACCAGCGACGATCCCAGCGATCGGCTGTTCCAGACCGACCGGGTGCAGCGCATGGCGCTGACCATCCCTGCCTCCTCGTGGTCGTCCCTCGAGGACGAACCCTACCTGGAGGTCCCGGGCAGCCTGGCGTTCGAGGGGGCCTGGTTCCCCGAGGTCGGCGTGCGCGTCAAGGGGCAGCTCGGATCCCTGCGCGAGCTGGACGAGAAGGCCGCATTCAAAGTCGATCTCAACGAGTACGCCGACCGTGAGATCCGCGGCCTGGACAGCCTGACCCTGAACAACATGGTCCAGGACCCCAGCTACATCCACGAGCACCTGGCCTACACCGTGTACCGGGCGGCCGGGATCCCAGCGCCCCGGGTAGGGTGGATCTGGCTGGAGGTCAACGGCGAGGCGTTCGGGCTGTACCTGCTGGTGGAGTCCATCGACGATCGGTTCCTGGCGCGCTGGTTCGCCGACCCCACGGGCCACCTGTACGAGGGCAGCTACGGGCAGGACTTCGACCACGACGACATCCCGGACCTGGAGTACGACGAGGGCCCCGATCCCGACGACCGCACCGCTCTCGAGGCCGTGGCGGACATCCTGGACGCCGGCCCGAGCGAGGATGGCCTGATCCAGCTGTCCCAGCGGGTGGACGTGGAGCAGTTCATCTGGAACATGGCCCTCGAGTCCCTGAGGCTGCACTGGGACGGGTACACCACCTCCAACAATTGGCGCTTCTACCTCGACCCGGTCAGCGACCGGTTCGTGATCATCCCCTGGGGCACCGACCAGACCTTCGTGGACGAGTTCTACGGCCCTTGGGACGGCCGCGGCCGGGTGTTCGAGTACTGCCTGGGGGTGGGCAGCTGCGCGCGGATGTACGACGCCATGCTGCTCGAGGCGGCGGCCCTGGTGGACAGCCTGGCACTGGACCAGCAGCTCGATCCCCTGCACGACTGGCTGATGCCCTGGATCGACGCGGACCCGCGCAAGGAGAACAGCACCGACGGCGCCGTGAGCGAGCTCGAGACCACCCGCGCCACGCTGCTCGAGTGGCCGGACCAGGTGCGCGCGATGGTGCCGGACGACCTGGAGTTGTGACGGTCGCGCGCAGCGGTCAGGGCTCGCAGAGGAACACCTGGTCGCTCCCACAGGTGAAGCCGTTCCACAGGGCGGTGCCGCTGTAGTTGGTGTGGACGCAGTCCTCGCCCGAGCCGTAGTCGTTGGGCTCGCCGCTGCGCCAGGCGTCCTCGTAGCCCAGCAGCGTGCCGTCGACCCAGGTCCAGATGCCCTCATCGTCCAGGTCGCTCAGGCCGATCCACACCGAGTCGGCGTAGATGGTGGCGATGGCGTCCGAGGCGGCGACGTTCTCGTCGTGGTCCTCGAAGACCGCCAGGTCCATACCCAGCCCCAGGCAGGCGTTGCGGGCGTCTTCCCAGTCGGCTGTGACCTCACACAACAGGTAGTGTGCGAGCGCGGAGCACTCCCAGCACTCGGCGAATTCGTCCACGTAGCCGTCGCAGTTGTTGTCGGCGCCGTCGCAGGTCTCATCGGCGCCCGGATAGGCGCTGGGGTCGTTGTCGTCGCAGTCGCCTTCGCACCAGCCCACGCCGTCTTCGTCGAGGTCGTCGTACTCGGAGGTGGTCTCGTCGCAGTCGTTGTCGATGCCATCACAGATCTCGGCAGCGCTCGGGTGGATGGTGGCGTCCGTGTCGTCGCAGTCACCCGCGCAGCTGGTGAAGCCGTCTCCGTCGGCGTCGAAGTCTTCGTCGATCTCGCCGTCACAGTCGTTGTCGGCACCGTCACACACCTCGGTGATCTCGGGGCTGTTGGTGGGATCGTCGTCGTCGCAGTCGCCCCAGCACCCGGCGACACCGTCGCCGTCGTGGTCCCAGTCTTCGTCGGCCGCGCCGTCACAGTCGTTGTCGATACCGTCGCAGGCCTCGGCGGCGCCGGGGTGGATGTACGGGTCGCCGTCGTCGCAGTCGTCCGCCGCCTCGAAGCCGTCGCCGTCTACGTCCGGGGTCTCGTCGACGCGGCCGTCGCAGTCGTTGTCGGCGCCGTCGCTCGGGATCTCTGCGGCGCCCGGGTGCGCGGTGGCGTCCAGATCGTCGCAGTCGATCTCCCCACCCAGGGCGCGGCAGCCGGCGTCGTCGGCCAAGAAGCCATCCTCGTCGAGATCGTAGAGCTCATCCACCAGCTCGTCACAGTCGTTGTCGATCCCGTCGCAGGTCTCCCAGGCGCCAGGGTACACCGTGGGGTCCGAGGGGGCACAGTCCTCGCTGTCCATGAAGCCGTCGCCGTCGGTGTCGGCGGAACAGGCGAGCAAGAACAGCGTGATCAGGGTCGAAGCGTGCATGGTCGGAGGCTAACGCGGTCGGCGTCTTCGGATCAGGGCCAGCGCTGGTGCGAGCAAGAGCAGCAGGGGCGTGGGAGAGCCGGCCGCGCTGCTGCAGCCGTCCTTGCCGTCGCCGTCGTCCCCCGTGTCCCCGGGCGCCCCGGTGTCGTCGCCGGTGGGGGCGGTGGCGTCGGCGCCGTCACAGTCCTGGTCGATCCCGTCGTCGAACACCTCGGTCGCGCCGGGGTAGACCGTCGCCTCGCCGTCGTCACAGTCGGTGGCGTCGGCGACCTCGCCGCTGCCCGCGTCACAGTGCTCCGCCGAGCTGCCGGCGTCGCCGTAGCCGTCTCCATCCGCGTCGGCGTACCAGGTCGCCGCCGTGCCGGGATCGACGCTGGGGTCATCGTCGTCGGCGAGCCCGTCGCAGTCCTCGTCGTCGTCCCAGTCGTCGCAGACCTCCTGGCCATCCGGGTTGATATCGGCGCGGCTGTCGTCGCAGTCCGTGGCCAGGCCGATGTCCACCGCGCCGGCCGGCTGGTCGCAGGCCTGGCTCGTGGCGAGGGGGTCGCCGTAGCCGTCGCCGTCCAGGTCCGAGTACCAGGTGCTCATGCTGGCGGTGTGGGTGTCGCTGTCGGCGTCGTCCGCCAGGCCATCGCAGTCCTCGTCGGTGTCCGCGGCGTCGCACACCTCGGTCGCGTCGGGGTTGATGGCGGGGCGGGTGTCGTCACAGTCACTGTCGTCCGCGACCCGTCCGCTCGGCGCGTCGCAGGCCATGCTGGAGTCGGCGGCGTCACCGTAGCCGTCTCCGTCGTCGTCCAGGTACCACGGGATCATGCCGACGCTGGCCACCGACGGATCGTCGTCGTCGGCCAGTCCGTCACAGTCTTCGTCGGTGTCGGCGGCGTCGCATCGCTCGGCGGCGCCTGGGTTGATCGCGGCGTCGGCGTCATCGCAGTCCGTGGCGTCGGCCACCGAGCCCGCGGCGAGATCACAGCGCTGGAAGCTCCGGCTGCCGTCGCCGTAGCCGTCTCCATCCGCGTCGGCGTACCAGGTGGACATGGTGGCGCTGTCGACGCTGCTGTCGGCGTCGTCGGCGACACCGTCGCAGTCCTCGTCGATGTCCGATGCGTCGCAGATCTCGGTCGCGGCCGGGTGGATCGCGGCGTCGGTGTCGTCGCAGTCGGTCGCGTCGGCTGTGCGGCCGCTGCCGGGGTCGCAGGCCCTCACCCGCGCTGTGCTGTCACCGTAGCCGTCCCCGTCCGCGTCGCTGTACCAGCTGGACATGCTCGAGGACAGCGTGGAGCTGTCGGCGTCGTCGGCGAGCCCGTCGCAGTCCTCGTCGGAGTCCGAGGCGTCGCAGATCTCCTGTCCAGCTGGATGGATCAGGGCGCTCGTGTCGTCGCAGTCACTGTCGTTCGCCACGGTGTCCGCGGTCGGCTCGCAGCTGTTGACGATGGAGGCGGGGTCACCGTAGCCGTCGGCGTCGGCGTCGGCGTACCAGGTGCCCATCGACGAGGGATCGGTGTCGCCGTCATCGTCGTCGCTGAGGCCATCACAGTCCTCGTCGACGTCGGCGAGGTCGCACACCTCTGTGGCGCCCGGGCTCACGGAGCTGTCTGTGTCGTCGCAGTCGGTGTCGTCCGACACCCAGCCGGTGAGTTGGCGGCAGGATCGCCACACGCTGGCCGCGTCGCCGTAGCCGTCGCCGTCCGCGTCCTCGTACCAGGAGAGCCAGGTCGTGCGGTCGACGCTCGTGTCGGCGTCGTCGGCCAGGCCGTCGCAGTCCTCGTCGGTGTCGGCGCTGTCGCAGACCTCGGTGGCGCCAGGGTTCACAGACGGGTCGCTGTCGTCGCAGTCAGTGTCGTCCGCGACCCAGCCCGTCGGGGCTGCGCAGTCGGCCGTCGTCGAGCTGGCGTCGCCGTACCCGTCACCGTCGGCGTCCTCGTACCAGTCCAGGGCGGCACCTACGCCGGGGTCTGTGTCGTCGCAGTCGTCCTCCCAGAGAACCCCATCGCCGTCGTCGTCGCCGTCGTAGCCGAGGTAGACATAGACCCGGCCCTGGCTGTCCCCCCAGCTCACCGCGCTGATGGCCACGTCACCGTCACCGTCACCGTCGAAGTCGCCCGATGAGAACAGGTAGCCGAAGTAATCGGAGTGGTCCTCACCCTCGATCTGGTGGACGGAGCTGGTGTCCAGTCCGGGGGCGTCACCGTGGTAGACCCACACGGACCCACGCAGTGAATCCCAGCCGTAGTCGCCGACGACGGCGTCGTCGAAGCCGTCACCGTTCATGTCGGGCACCAGGGCCACGGACGCGCCGAAGAAGCGTGTGCCGGTCGGCGCGGGGATCGAGGACACATAGCTCGAGCCCAGGCCACCGGAGCCGCCGTAGTAGACCAGGGCGTAGTCGGTGACGGTCGCGTGGATGTCGGGTCCCACGATCAGGTCGTCATAGCCATCGCCGTCGACGTCGTGGCCACCGTGCATGGCTCCGCCCAGGTGCTGTCCGATGGACGACACCCTGATGCTGGAGTCTGCGGTGCTTGGCAGGTAGCTGCCCGTGCTGTGGTGGATGTAGATCCGCCCCGAGTCCGTCATCGAGCTGCTGTAGTCTTCGTAGGGCGCGGCGATGGCGAGATCGCCGTAGCCGTCCCCGTTGAAGTCCCCGGCCGCGAGAGTCTGACACCAGCCTTCGCCGCCTCCGGTGGGGTCGGAGATCTGCTGGTACCAGGAGCTTCCGATCCCGCTCCCAGAGCCACGGAACACGGTCAGCTGGCCCAGGCCGGTGCTGCTCGTGCCGCCGCACACGGCGATGTCGTCGAAGCCGTCGCCGTCGATGTCACCCAGCCCCACCACCTCGCCGCCGAAGGCGCTGCCGCTGGTGCTGCCATAGATGGTGCGCGCGGGCACCGCGGCAGCGCCGCTGGACGAGCCGTGGTGGATGTAGACCCGCCCGGCGTGGGTCGCCGACGAGCCCTGCGCACCGACGATGATGTCGTCGTAGCCATCGCCGTTGACATCCCCTGCGCGGTCGATGTCGTAGCCCAGGTAGTCGGCCGCCACGTAGCTCGAGTAGGTCTGGTGGGGGTAGCTGTACACCCCGCTGCTCATGCCGTGGATGACGTTGACGTACTGGATTCCGGTCGAGAAGATCCCGTCCTGGGAGACGGTCATCAGATCATCGTAGCCGTCGCCGTTGACGTCTCCGGCGGGGGCCATGTTGATGCCGTAGAACCAGTAGGACGAGGTCCCGGTGAGCGTGCTCGCGGCGGTGGTGTAGAGGGGGTCCACGGTGACGGGCCAGCTGGCGCCTTCGATCTCGACCACGACTCGCAGTCGGTCCCCCAGGGCCTCGAAGTGCGCTGGCAGGGGCGCACCGTCGGCGTCCCAGGCAGCCAGGCTCGAGACGCTCCACGGGTGGCCGTCGGCGTCGATGAAGCGTGCACCGCGCTCACTCGCATGGAGCCGGTCCGCCCCGTGCAGGACCGTGTCGAAGGCGAGGGGGCCGTGGCCGGCGGGCTCTCGCTCCACCAGCCAGCCCTGCTGCAGGCCGTCGTCGTGGGTCGCCCACCAGGCGGTGAGGCCGCCGTCGTGGAGGTAGTCGATCCGCGGCAGGCACGATGGATCATCGATCCGCGGTGCCGTGGGTGCGCACCCACCTTCTGTGGGGATGACCTCGCCGGGTGCCTTCAGCTGGTCCCCGCGGCCCCAGGCCTCGAGCTCGAGCTGCAGCCCGCCGTCCGCGCCTGGATCGAGCCGCATCGCATCGACCCCGTGTTCGGTGAAGCTCAGGTGCAGGTTCGCGGCCCCAGCGACGGTGTGGAGGCCGTCGCCACCGGGCGTCCGGTGCGGGGCGAGGGTTGAGCCCGGCGGCCCGCACGAGGCCGCGAGCAGCATGATGATCAGGGCTCTGGTGGTGGTCATGGGTGCTCCGTGCCCCATTCTA
>CAYZVO010000196.1:0-17722 GCA_964481655.1 uncultured Enterobacterales bacterium
CAGGGCGGGGGCCAGGGCCACGGGCGTGTTCACCAGGCGCACCCGGTGCTCGCCCAGGGTGCGCCGGGCGCCGGCCACCACCTCTTGCAGCAGGTCGATGACCTGGATGGGCTCGGAGGCCCCACCCTCGCCGGAGCGGGCGACGTCCTCGTAGCGATCGAAGATCTCGGCCATCTCACCGCAGCGGGCCGCGATGCGCGGCGCGACCTCGGAGGCCTCGACGGCGCCCAGGGCCAGCAGGTCCGCGTAGCCGCGGATGGCCGCGAGGATGTTGTGGACCCGGTACGAGATCATCTCGAGCAGGCCGGACTTCACCGTGTCCTGGGCCTGCAGCTCCGAGATGTCCACCAGCTCCACGCCGATCCCGAGGATGCGGTTCTGGTAGGTGCAGGGGTAGATCCAGCAGTCCATGCCCACGCCGGGGAGCTCCAGGCTCTCGCGGATGGGATCGCGGCCGGACAAGACCCGGGAGAGGGTGCGGTGGGGCAGGCCGAGGGCGCGCCAGGTGGTGGGGAGGTCCGCCTCGACCGGCACCTGCAGGCGGTCCAGCAGCTGGCGGAAGCCGTCGTCCAGCAGCAGGGGCTGCCCGAGGGGATCGAAGAGGGCGTGGGCGGTGCGGCTGTCCTGGTGGGAGGCCAGCAGCAGGTCGCGCTGATCCAGCAGGTGCTCGAGGCTGGCGGTGAGCTCGTGCAGCCTGGCCCGGATGCCCTGCTCGGCGACCACCGGCTGGACAGCGGCCCGGCTGCGGGTGCGCAGCCTGCGCGCCGCGGCGTGGTTGGCGAAGATCTGCAGGTTGGCGCGGCTCGAGGCGCGGAGGTCGACCAGCTCGCCGGTGCTGGTGGTGCGCGGTCCCTGATCGATGGCGGTGGCCGTGCGGACCAGGAGCATCCCGCGGGTGCGACCGCTGGCGCGCAGGGGGACCGCGAGCAGGGGCCTGGGCTCGCCGGGGCCGGGGTTGGCCTGGGGCCAGGCTGGCAGATCCAGGGGATCGGTGAGGTTGCCGTGGACGTGTTGACCGAGCACCTCGGCGAGCTCGTCGGGCTCCACGCCGCGGACGTCGCCGGCGCGGGCGCGGGGCACGAGGGTCCCGCCCCGCCGCTGGAACACCCAGGCCGCGTCGGCGCCGCCCCAGGCGACCGCGGCGCTGGCCAGGTCCTTGTAGGAGGCGTCGGGCTTCGCGCCGCCGCTGCCCAGGCCCTCGCCCAGGCGTGACAGCAGGTTGTCCTGCAGGCGCTGCAGCTGGAGCTCGGCGTTCTGCCAGGTGGTGGCCCGCCAGGTGAACCAGGAGCTGGCGATGCCCGCCAGCAGCACCTCGGCCGGCAGGATCATGCCCACCCGGAGGGACAGGGCCGAGGCGAGCGCCGAGGCCACCGCGCAGCCTCCGAGGAAGGCCATGCGGGCGCTGTTGGCCCGCAGCATCAGCAGGCTGAGGGTGGCGGCCAGGGCGAGCACGCCGGCGATCAGGGCGGCGGTGATGGTGGACAGCAGGGGCAGGTCCGGGCCGGCGGCGACCCGCGCGACCGCCTCGGCCAGGGCGATGCGGGCCCCGGGCACGTCCACCGTGGGGGTGGCCCAGGGGTCCAGGGCGCCCACCACGGCGATGCGGCCCTGCAACGCGGCGCTGTTGAGGCCCGCGACCTGGGCGTGGTCGAGGGTGGGGACCCCCACCGGGGCGATGGGGATGCGCTGGGGCTCGGTGGGCACCGGCACCCCGGCGGCCTCCAGGACCCGCGCGGGCAGGCTGGGGGAGGAGCCCACATAGGGCTGCCAGCTGCGGTAGCGGTGATCCCAGTCGTGGGCGAAGCCGGACTCCATCAGGGGGGAGCCGGGGCTGACCAGCTGGACCACCTCGGCGTCGGGCAGGGCGGGGATCCGGTCCCCAACGAGCACCACGGCCGAGACCCCGCCGTCGCGGAGCTGGGAGGCGATGCGGATCCAGGCGCCGGGGGAGGCGTGGGCGTCCATCTCCACCAGCAGGACCTGGCGCTCGACCTCGGGCGCGAGATCCCAGCGCAGCATGAGGTCGGTGAAGGGCTGGGGTGACAGCTGGAGCAGGCCGCCCAGCAGCGCGGCGATCAGGGCTGCGATCGCGCTGCGGATGCCGAGGGCCTTGAGCCTGAGCGTGCGGCGCATTGGCCTCCTCTCCTGGGTGCCGTAGGGGGAGACCGTATCAGAGGCCATGGTCCGTTGCGAGCGGTGGGAACGGCTCGCGGATATGCGATCGGCCGAGGCTGCTGTCGCCTCTCCGGGTTGTCCATGGTCTCCCCCCGATCACCACTGCCAGGGCTGTCCACCGCCGGCGCCGCGATCTTCGCGGTGCTGCTGCTGGTGTACCTGATCGCCAACGGCGCGTGGATCGAGGCGGACCTGCTGCTGTTCGACGGCGACGAGTCCGGCCACGTGGGCGCCGCGGAGCTGTTCGCGGCCATGTGGCGGGAGGGACGCGGGGGCGAGGCCCTGTGGACCACCGTCGCAGGTAAGATGGGCGTCTACCCGCCCCTGTACGCTGGCGTGGTGGGGATCTGGTGGGCCATCGCGGGGAGCGGACCGCCGGCCGACGTCCTGGTGCGCGGCGTCAACCTGCTCTGGCCGCTGCTGGCCGCCGTCGCCGTGCTCGGCCTGACGCGCCCCCTGGGCAAGCGAGCCATGCTGGCCGGGTTCCTCGCGGTGCTGGCGCTGCCCCTGCTCTGCGGCCTGGGGCGCCACTTCATGCTCGAGGGCGCCCTGGCGGCCGCGGTGGCCTGGTGCGCCTTCGCGGTGGAGCACGCCCGCGCCCGTCCCAGCGCGGGACGCATGGTCTTCGTGGGCGTCACCGTCGGCATCGCCTACCTCTGCAAGCAGACCGCGCCCCTGTACCTGCTGCCCCTGCTGATCGTGCGGCTGCCCTGGAAGCCCCTGTCGCTGCTGGCCCTGGGCGTGGCGGCGCTGATCGCGGCGCCGTGGACCCTCGCGAACCTCGGCGAGCAGCTGGGCTACGGCAGCGAGAGCGCCGCGGGCACCCCCGGCATCGCCCTGCTGCGGCACGCGAGCTTCTACCCCTGGTCGCTGCTGTGGGTGGCGGCCGGGCCGCCCCTGCTGCTGCTGGGCGTCGCGGGAGGCGTCGCCGGCGCCCGATCGGAGCGCCCCGCCCGGGGCCTGCTCTGGCTCGCCCTGGCCTGGCTCGTCGGCGCGCTGGTCCTGCTGGGCTTCGTGCCCCGCAAGTACCCCCGGCTGATGGCGCCGGCCCTCCCCGCCATCGGCGTACTCGTGGCCCTGGCCGTGGCCCGGTGGCGCCGCGGCTGGCGGGCCTGGCTGCTCGGCGCGGGGCTGCTGGTGGCGGTCGGCTGGACCAGCTGGGGTTCCGTCTCGACCCTGCCCGTGCCGGCCTCGGCCCGGGTGCTGGACGACCGCTGCCCTCAGGTCTGGCTGCGACCGCCCGGCGACAGCGACTACGGCCTGGGTCGGGTCATCGAGGCGCTGCGCCACAGCAGGCCCGGGCCGGTGCTCGTCGTGGGCACCGTCGAGCTCCCGTGCGCCGTCCAGACCACCCACGACTGGTCCTCGCACCTCTCCCCGGCCATGCGCTTCGCCGGGGTGGATCGAGAGATCGTCACCGATCCCGGTGAGCCTGCCGCCCTGGCCGTCAGCTGGGAGGGCCCGATCGAGGGCTACGAGGGGGAGGCGCTGGTGTTCCCGGAGCTCGAGGACGAGCTCTGGATCGGCAAGGTCGCGCGCTAGCCTGCGCTCCCTGGGGCCAGCGCGGCCTCGAGCTCCGAGGCCAGCTTGGCTTCGCTCATGC
This sequence comes from uncultured Enterobacterales bacterium, assembly GCA_964481655.1. Lineage (GTDB taxonomy): Bacteria > Myxococcota_A > UBA796 > UBA796 > JAFGLY01 > CALDOK01. The sequence continues at coordinate 3,779 of CAYZVO010000196.1, forward strand.
CGCCCACATAGGACCCCAGCACCCGGCCGTCGGCGCCGATGAAGACCGTGGTGGGCAGGGTGCCGATGTCCCAGGTGCTCTTGGTCTGCCGGTGGCCCATCAGCACCGGGTAGCCGATGCCGAGCTTGGTCGCGGCCGCCCGCACCTCGGCCACGGTGCCGCTCTCGAGGGCGACGCCGATCACGTGCACGTCGGGGTTGGCCTTGGCGAACGCCGTGAAGTGGGGGATCTCCTCGACGCAGGGCGGACACCAGGTGGCCCAGAAGTTGATGACCACCGGCTGGCCCCGCAGGGAGAGCAGATCGTGGGGCAGGCCCTCGAGATCCTCGAGCACCATGGACGGAGCCGTGTCGGGCAGGTCGGGCTCACCGGGGAAGAAGGTGGCCACGGCGTACCAGCCGGCGAAGATCGCCAGGCCGAGGAAGGCGTAGTCTTTGATGGCGCGGGTCACGGGGCGCTCCTTCCTGGGAGGGTAGGAGCTCATGATCCTTCAGGGGCGGCCGGCGTTACGCGCGCGCGCCCAGCTCCGCCAGCAGGGTGGGGATGCGCCGCAGCAGCTCGTCCCGGGCGGCCCGGAAGGCCTCGACCCGCTCGCCGTCGGGGGCCGAGGCGGGATCGGGCAGGGGCCAGTGCAGGGTGCGGGTCACGCCGGGGAAGATGGGGCAGACCTCTTCCTGGCAGAGGGTGACCGCCACGTCGAGCTCTTCGATGGGCACGGCGACGAAGCCCTTCGAGCGCAGGCCTCGGTGGTCGATGCCCAGCTCGTCCAGCACGACGCGGACTTCCGGCTTGACGCTGGTGGCGCGGCTGCCCGCCGACCACACCTCGAGCTCCGAAGAGCCGAGGTGGCGGGCGATGGCTTCTGCCAGCTGGCTGCGGGCCGAGTTCGCCACGCAGGCGAACATCACCGTGGGCATGGGCTAGGAGCCCTGGCCGGCGGCCTCGAGCTCACGCTCGATGACCGACTCGAAGTTCTCGAAGGGCTGGGCCCCGGAGACCATGATGCCGTTGATGAAGTAGGCGGGGGTGCCGCTCACGCCCACGGCCTGGCCAGCGGCCATGTCTTCCATGACGCGCTTGGGGCCGGCCTCGTCGGCGATGCAGGTGGCGAAGGCCGCGGTGTCGAGGCCGAGGGTCTCGGCGAAGCCTTCCACGCCGCCTTCCTTGGCGATGGTCTTCTGCTTCTCGAGGATGAGGTCGTGCATCTCCCAGTACTTGCCCTGGACCCCGGCGCAGTTGGCGGCCACGGAGTAGCCCACGGCGTTGCGGTGGAAGGACAGGGGGAAGTCGCGGAAGTACCACTTGACCTTGCCGTCGTAGGTCTCCATCACCTGCTTCATGGTGTTGTAGCCGCGGGTGCAGTACGGGCACTCGTAGTCGGCGAACTCGACGATGGTGATGGGGGCGCTCTCGGGGCCCTGGGGCGGGTTCGAGCCGATGGCGACCTCGAGCCGCGGCAGCTCGGGGGCCTCGAGGGCCACATCGACGCTGGCCTGGTTGCGGAGCTGCTCCACCAGGCTGTTCATGGCCTCGCGCTGCTGGGACTTGACCAGCTGGGCCTTGACGGCTTCCTTGACCTGCTCGAGGGGCTTGCCGCGGAAGCGGTTCTTGTTCTCCTCGTAGAAGCTGCTGATGTCGGCGTCGGAGACGGTGGCGTTCTCTTCGTTGATCTGGGCGATCAGCTCGTCGGCGGCGGCGGCGCCGCGCGTGGTGGGCGCGGCCGCGCGCCGCGCCGCGGTGTTGGAGCTGTGGCTGGGCCGCCGCCTGGTGGTGTGGGGGGGGGGGGGGGGGGGGGGGTTGTGTGGGGGGGGGGGGGTTTTGGGGGGGGCGGGGGGGGCGGCGCCGCGCTTGGTGGCCTCGGCCTCGAGCAGCGACTCGTTGATGGAGCTGTCGATGGCCCGCCGCATGGTGGTGTAGCGCTCGTTGAGGTACTCGATCTCGGCCTTGATCAGGCGGCCCTTCACGTCGTCCATCAGCTCGCCGTAGGTCATCTGGCCACCGCTCCAGGTGGCGACCACCGCGTCGGGGGCGGGATCGGCGTCGGCCGAAGGCAGGGGCATCGAGAACTTCGGCGCGGCGTCCGCGGTGGCGTCGGCGCCGGGGGTGGTGCCCTGCTCGCAGGCGGCGAGGGCGAGGGTGGTGAGGACGAGCAGAGAGGCGCGCATGGATGACTCCGATGAAATCCGGCGGGTGGAGGACCCCCCGCTAACGCCCCAGGTGAGCCTTTGCATCCGGAGGTGGAGGCCGAGAGCTGGTAGACTGTGGGCTCGTCCACCGTGTCCTCTTCTCCGCCCCTCCCCAGCGGCCTGGGCCGCATCGGCTCGTGGCGTGTGCTCCGGCGCCTCGGCCGGGGTGGTGTAGCCACGGTCTACGAGGTCGTGGATCCCGACGACGGGCGCCGGGCGGCCCTGAAGCTCTTCCGGGATCCCGCCGCCAGCCGCAGCCTCGGGCGGGAGTACAGGGCGTTGGCCGGCCTCGATCACCCGGGCATCGTGCGGGTGCTCGGGCGCGGCGAGCACCGGGGCCACCCCTTCCTCACGATGGAGCTGGTGGTCGGGCGCGCCGCCCAGGCCTGCGCCCGCCGCGCCGGTGTGCCCGGGAGCGATGAGCGCACCGCCCTGTCCCTGCGGGTGGTGCACGATCTGCTCGAGGCGCTGGTCTACCTCCACCGCCGCGGCATCCTGCACCGGGACGTCAAGAGCTCCAACGTGCTCGCGGATGCATCCGGGCAGGTCAAGCTGCTCGACCTCGGCACCGCCGGCTACGAGCGACGGGGGTCGGACGCCCGCGCCTGGGTCCCGGGCCTGGCTCGCTTCGCGGGCACGGTGACCTACGCCAGCCCCGAGCAGCTGCAGGGGCGGGCCCTGGACAGCCGCAGCGATCTGTTCTCGGTGGGCGTGCTCTGGTACCGGATGCTCACCGGCGAGCTGCCCTACCAGGCCCAGAGCCGGGAGCAGGCCGTGCAGGTGCGCGAGGGACCGCCCCCCGCCGCCCCCCACCAGCGCATCGGCGGCGTGCCCGCGGCGGTGGGTGAGCTGGTCATGGGCCTGCTGCGGACGGAGCGCGAGCAGCGTCCTTCGGAGGCCGAGAGCGTGCTGCAGCAGCTGCGGCCGCTGCTGGTGGGCGGTGCCCGCCGCGGCGGCGAGCTGTGGCCGGGCCCGGCCCCGCTCTTCGGGCGCCGCCCGGTGCTCGACACCCTCGAGGGCTTCCTCGACGGTCAGGGGCCAGGTCCGTTCTGTCTGCTCCAGGGTGCGCCGGGGGTCGGGGTCCCCGAGCTGATGCGCTGGGTCGGCCAGCAGGGCCAGCGAGCGGGCCGCTGGGTGCTGGCCGTGAGCGCTGACGGCGACGGGCCCGGCAACCTGATCTCGCGGCTGCTGCTGGCGGTGCCCCGGCACCTCCGTCGCGGCCTGCGTCGTGTCCAGGCCGGCGACGCCCGGGCGGCCAATCGGGTCGCGCGGGCCGTGGAGCTGCTGGCCCGGCTCGAGCGCGCCCAGGAGCGCGCGCTCCAGGTGCAGCTGTTCGATCTGCAGCGTTGCGACGCCGCCGAGCTGGCGGAGCTGGTGGAGCTGCTCCAGCTCGCCGGGCGGCGGGGCCTCGGTGTGCGGGCGTTGGGGAGCTGGGTCCACCCCGAGCCTGGGCTCCCCGAGCCGTTCGCGCGCACCGGGCCCGGGCTGCTGCGGGTGGTCGTCGAGCCGCTCCCGGGCCCGGCGGCGAGCTGGCACCTGCGCAGCCTGGTGGGAGGGCGCGCGCTCCCCATCACCCTCGAGGGGGCGCTGCTGCGGGAGGCCGGGGGCGCGCCGGACGCCCTCGAGCGCGCGCTGCAGGATGCCGTCTCGTCGGGGCGCCTGCGTCCGGGGCGGACCCCCGAGGGCACCGCCTGCTGGACCGAGTCGCTGGTGGGCCTCGACGAACCCCCCGGCAGCCCGGGCCCGACCCTGCTCGGGCTGCTCGGCCGGCCGGTGGACGGGGCCCCCTGGCACACCGCCCAGCAGCCGTCCCCTGGGCACCATGGCGTCAGCGTCGCCGCGCTGACCGCGGCGCTCCCCGAGGAACACCCCGAGCCCCGGGTGCGGGCGGTGCTCCACGCCTGGCGCGGCTTCGCCCGGACCCTGTGCGGCGATCGCGACCTGCAGGCGGACGCCGACCTGTTCCAGGCCGAGGAGGACCTCCGCACCGCCGAGCAGGGTGGTTGGGAGGGGGCCGTGGGCTGGCGGGAGGTGGTCGCCCTGGTCCGCGCGGGGCACCTGGCCGCCCGCGGCCGCCACATGGAGGCCCACCGCCGACTGCTGGACGCCCCCCACGCCATCGACGCCCCCTGGCAGCAGGCCCGTCGTCTGGCCCTGCGCCTCGAGCTGGCCGCCGCCGAGGGGGTCCCTGACGGCGGGGAGCACGACCTGCGCCAGGAGCTGCCATCGGGTGAGCTGGTGCCCTCGCTCTGCGCGGCGCGGGCGGAGTGGCTGCTCCAGCGCGGCCGGTTGGACCATCTGCTGGCCGCCGACAGCGCGCCCAGACCGCCGGTGGATGGTTGGTGCGCGGATCGTTTCGCCCAGCACGTGGCGGCCCGGGCCTCGGGGCTGCGCCTGCGGGGGGAGCTCACCCGGGGCATCGAGCTGGTGCGCGCCGCCCTGATCACCGCCTCACGCTGGGAGCTGGGGCTGCCCAGGGCGCGCCTGCTGCTGGTCCTGGCGGAGCTCGAGCTCGAGCTGTTCCGGCCCGGGGTGGCGCGGGAGCACCTGGCGGACTGCTTCGTGCTGCTGCGGCACTGCGACCGGCCGGCCCTGGCCGCGACCCGTGAGCGGGTGCGCGGGCGGGTGGCCCTGGCCTGCGGGGAGCCGGATCGAGCCGAGCGGGCGTTCCGCACCGGCGCGAACATGCTGCGGGGCACCGGCTTCCACACCCTGCAGGCCGAGCTGCAGGCTCGGCTCGCCCAGGCCCTCGCGCGCCTGGGGCGTCGCCGGGAGGCCAGCGATCTGCTCGCCGCCGCGCGCCAGCGGCTCAGCGAGGCCCGGGCCATGCCGGGGCTGGCGAGGGTCTGCGCCGCCGTGTGGGAGGCCGGAGGCTACCGCGAGGCACCGGATGCCTGCTGGGCGCCGGTGCTCGACTGGCTCTCCGAGGCGGACCCGCTGCTGCTCCGCTGCGAGCTCGCCCGCGCCCGCCTGCGCCACGCGGCGCTGCTGCACGCCCACGAGCGGGTGCGGGTGCTGCGCGAGGACGCCACCGTCCTGCACCAGCGCCTGATGGCAGCCCAGAGCCCGGACGATCGGGCGATCCTGGCCACCAAGCCGGGGGTGCGGTCGCTGCTGGCCTAGACGCTAGTCGAGCACCGGGGCGATGGCCTCGGACTCATCGATCTTGGCGTAGTCACGCTTGCGGATGTCGCGGAGCTGCTCGTCACGCCAGGCGGTGTAGGCGGCCTCGTCGGCGAAGGGGGCCGCGGAGATGATGACCTCCTTGCGGCTGGTGCCCTTGCACTTCTTGGCGAGCTCCATCTCCCAGCCGGCCTGCACGGCGGCGTCCACCGCGGGCTGCATCTGGTCGGGCCAGCGATGCCCGGGCTCGTAGACCGGGGCGTGGAGCACGAGCAGGCGGGTGTCGCCCTTCTTGCAGGTGGCGGTCTCCACGGCGATGGTGCCCCACATGAAGCGGCCGTCGGCCTGCTGCTCGGCGGCGTAGCGCACCGCGGAGAGGTTGTCGGCCTCGGTCTCCGCACCCAGGGACTGCAGGGTGATGCGGGCCTGCTCGACCACCTTGGCCGGCAGCTTGGGGGCCACCTCGAGGATGGCGGCCACGGCCTGGCTGGCGGCCTCGGGGTCCATGCCCTCGAGGGTGCCCACGCCGGCGGCGTTGGCGAAGGCGGACATCACGTGCAGCTGGTTCTCTTCGCCGGTGGTGAAGATCAGGGCCTTGAGCCAGGGGATGGCCTCGGCCCGGGCGTTGGAGCAGAACACCTCGAGGATGCTGCCGAAGCGGGAGCCGTCGTGCTGGACGGACTCGTCCTGGAAGGCGTCGCGCAGCAGCTGCTGGATCTCGGCGGCCCGGCAGTCGGACAGGGCCCGGTGCCAGCGGTCGCGCCAGAAGCGCTCGCCCAGCGCGTCCTCGGACTCGACGAAGAAGCCCACCAGCGCCGGCTCGTCGGCGCAGGTCTCGCCCATGCCCGCCAGGGTCGAGGCGCGTTCGTCCGAGATGAGCCCGCCGACCCACTCGCGCACTTCCGCGCTGGCGCCCACCCGCACACCGGCGGCGGCGGCCTTCACGCCCTCGTCACCGGAGAGGATCTTCGCGAAGGCGTCGCCGGCGCCCTTCGCCGCCGCGGCCTCGTCACAGGCTGCCAGTTGGACATAGAGATCGGCCACCGCGCGGGGGCTGGCCTCGGCGATCTCTGCGGTGAGGGCCTTGGCGTCACAGTCCTGGGCGTTCACGAGCGAAGCGGAGAGGAGCAGGGGAAGGAGCATGGGGGGTGTTCCGTGTCGAGCCGGGACGGGCTCTCTCTGAAGGGGTGTGGGGCAGGATCGATTCCCAAGTACCACGGACCTCTGAAGTGTGCAGGGGACTTAGCCTGGGCGGTCTCCCGGTGATATGAGGCTGGGCTTTCCCCACAGGAGTGCGTCCATGGCCATCCTCCGCATCGCCCGCATGGGTCACCCGGTGCTCCGCCGGGTCGCCGAGCCGGTGCCCCCCGAGCGCATCGGCGATCCGGCCACCCAGGGATTGATCGACGACATGCTCGAGACCCTGGCCGACTACGAGGGCGCCGGCCTGGCCGCCCCGCAGGTGCACGTGTCCCTGCGCATCGTGGTCATGGTGCTCGACAGCGACGCCGAGCCCATCGTGCTCATCAACCCCGAGCTCAGCTACCTGACCCAGGCCATGCTGCGCTCCTACGAGGGCTGCCTGTCGGTGCCCGACCTGCGCGCGGCGGTCAACCGCGTGGGCAAGCTGCGGGTGGACGCCCTGGATCGCGAAGGCGAGCCCATCGGCTTCGAGCTCGAGGGCTTCCCCGCCATCGCGGTGCAGCACGAGTGCGACCACCTCGACGGTGTGCTCTACGTGGACCGCTGCGACCTGCGCACCCTGACCTTCCTCGACGAGCTGCGCCGCTTCGGCCCCCTCGACCCCTCCTTCCGTCGCTCCGACTCGGGACCGGAGGGTGGCGAGGGCGAGCCCGACGCCGAACCCGAGCCGGAGCCCGAGCCCGACGCGCCAGCCGAGCCCGAGCCGCCGCAGCAGGCCCGCGCCCGTCCCCAGGCCGGCGCCACCCCGCCCGAGCGCGCCCTGGGTTCGCTGGTGATGGCGGGTGGCCCGCGGGCCGAGGGCTAGATCATGGGTCTGCTCTCCTGGCTGTTCCCCGGCCCCTCGGATCGCGTGGCCAAGGCCCGCAAGCTGCTCGAGCGCGGCGATCCCGGTCAGGCCCGCCTGCTGCTCGAAGGCGTCGAGCTGCCCGAGGCCGAGGCGCTCCGGGATCAGGTCTTCGATCGCCTGGTGGAGATGAACCTCGAGGCCGTCGAGGCCTCCTGCAGCGCCAACGAGCTGGGCGCGGCCGCCGAGAACCTCGAGCTGGCCGAGCGCTTCGCCTCATCGCGCCACCACCCCGCCCTGCGCGACGCCCGCCGCATGATGCGCGAAGCCCGGGCCGCCGCCCGGGCCGCCGCGCCGCCCAAGAAGAAGATGGGCCACAGCGGCTGTGGCTCGGGCTCCTGCGGCCCGGGGGGCGAGGAGGTCCCGGTGGAGGCCCCCTCACCGGGCTTCGGCGCCGATCCCATCTGGTCGCTGCCGCCGGATCATCCCCAGGTGCGCTACGCGCTGCTGCTCGAGAACTACCCTCCGGATCTCCGCGAGCGCTTCCTGAAGCTCGGGCCGGTCTTCGCCGAGGCCTCCCTGCTGCTCGAGGACGGCGATCACAAGCGAGCCTTCGAGGCCCTCGAGCCCTTCGTGGCCCAGGAGCCCGCTGTCCGGCTTCCCCGCGCACGCGCGGCCATCTCCATGCGCCAGCTGCCCCGGGCGGCCTCCGAGCTGAGGGCCTTCGCCGACGTCTTCGGCCACCAGCGCATCGGCAACTTCCACACCGCCGTGCTGCTGGCCCGGTCCCTGGCAGGTGACAAGCGCCTCGAGGAAGCCCTCGAGGTCATCCAGACCCAGCGGGCTGGCGACAAGGATCTCGAGCTGCACGCCAACGAGGTCGCGCTGCTCGAGGGCCTGGGCCGCCTGGCCGAGGCCGACGCCTGCGGGGTGGCCCTGCTGCGCCAGGCCCCCGGTGACTTCGGGGTCCACAAGATGCTCGCCCGCATCCGCATCCGCGGCGGTGAGCGGTCCGCGGCCATCCAGGTGCTCGAGTCCGGGCTCTCCCGGCTCTGCAAGGGCCCCGGCAAGTGCGGGAGCCAGCCCTTCGACGTCGAGGCGGGGCGCATGTTGGCCCAGCTGTACCTCGAGGACCGGGTGGACGATCGCCGGGCCGGGGAGCTCATGGACGAGGTCCGCAAGTACGCCCGCGAGCCCCACTGGATCGACGGCTACCTCCAGGCCCTGCAGGCCCGCAACGGCGGGAGCGGGGATCTCGACAGCCTCGTGTCCGACCTGCTGCAGGGCGTGGGTGAGAACGATCCTCGCCGCGCGCTGGTGGAAGGGAACCTGGTCGCGGGCTGACGGTGGCTCCGCGACGCTAGAGCGACGGGAACTCCTGCGGGTCGTCCGCGGGGTTGAGCGCGAGGGCGTTGAGCAGGTCGGCCAGGAAGACCTCGTGGGACTCTTCCTCTTCGCCCAGCTGGAGGAGGACCGCCTTGATCTCCGGATCGGTGACCTTCTCGGCCTCCTCGGCGTAGAAGGTCGCCATCATGCGCTCGAAGCCGATGGCGGCCTTGATGACGCCGTCGAGGGGGGCCGTGGCGATGCGCTCTTCGTCCACCACACCCTCGAGGTTCAGGGGCTCGGCCTCGGCCGCGGCCACGATCTCGTCGGGGTTCAGGCCGGTGGCCTCGATCTGGGCGCGGAGCTTCACGGTGTAGCTGCGCACGTGGTCCTCCTCGAAGGCGACCAGCTGGTAGAGCATGGCCTGGGCTTCGCCGGGCTGGGCGCGCTCGGCCAGGCGCTCGTAGGTGCGCCAGGCCATGACCTCACGGTACAGGGCGTAGTGAACCAGGCGGGGCAGATCGAAGGCATCGGCCATGGGGGACTCCGTGGGAGCGGTGGTGGACTCTCCCTTCATTGCCGCCAAACGGGAACCGTGAGTCCGGAAAGGGGGCAGTGTGTCGTCTGCGCTACAGCGAATGCGATCCGGCCCGGGGGGGCGTGACAGCGAGTGTAGAGAACGCCTCTACCGTTTCCTTCTGCACCCGGAGATCCAGGTCGTGCCACTGGAGGTGGTCAAGGAGTTCGGCTCAGCCTTGCTGGTGGCCGAGACCTACGATCCGCGTCGCAACAGCTACCTGCTGTTCGGCATGGCCTGGGGACTACCCGTGCCGCTGCTCTCCACGCTGCTGGGGCTGCGGCCGCCTGCCAGGCTGCCGTTCTCGGGTCCGCTGGACGTCTGGTTCGTGCTGGAGTTGTTCCTCTGGCTGCACCCGGTGTTCTTCGCCGTGGTCTTCGGGGCCCTGGGCACCATCCGCCACCGCAAGACCGTCCGCATCCGCGAGCTGCTGGACGAGGTGCAGGCCGACAACGAGCGGCTCGCGAAGCTCAACGCCGAGCTGACGGAGATGGATCGCATCAAGGACGAGTTCCTGGGCAACGTCACCCACGAGCTGCGCACCCCCCTGGTGACCCTGCGCGGCTACGTGGACATGCTGAGCCAGGAGCGGCTGGGGCCCGTGGTGGACACCCAGCGGCGGGCCCTCGAGGTCATGGCGGGCAACACCCAGCGCCTGCAGCGCCAGATCGAGGATCTGCTCTCGGCGCAGCGGGACCTGCGCCCCCAGGCGCAGCTCGACCTGCGACCCCTGCCCCTGCGGCCCCTCATCGACGAGGTCGTCGCTGAGCACTGCCCGGCCCTGGACGAGCGGTCCATCCGCCTCGAGCTGCTGCCCGGGGTCCCACAGCTCGACCTGGTCGGCGATCGGGTGCGCCTGCTGTCCGTGCTCGACAACCTCATCGGCAACGCCGTCAAGTTCTCCGAGCCCGGGGGCACCATCCGGCTCCGCTTCGGCGAGCCCCGCGACGGCCAACTCCCGGTGGAGATCGAGGACGAGGGCTGCGGCATCGCCCTGGACGCCCAGGAGCACATCTTCGAGCGCTTCCGTCAGGCCGACGGCAGCATCCGCCGTCGCTACGGCGGCTCGGGGCTCGGGCTCGCCCTGGTCCGCGCCGCCCTGGCCGTCCACGGCTGCACCATCTCGGTGCGCAGCGCCCCCGGCGAGGGCGCGACCTTCCGCTTCCAGCTTCCCCTGCGCGCGCCTTCCACCTTCGAGACGGAGTCTCCATGACCGATCCAACCCCCACCGTCCTCATCGTGGACGATGAGCCCGACATCCTCGAGATGGTGGGCATATTGCTCGAGAGCGAAGGCTACCGGGTGACGAAGGCCGACGGTGGTGCCGCTGCCCTCGAACAGCTGGCCCTCGAGCCTCCGGACCTCATCCTGCTGGACATCATGATGCCCGAGGTGGACGGTCACGCCGTCCTCGAGAGCGTCAAGGCCGACGGCGCCGAGGACGCGCCCCTGGTCGTCATGCTCACGGCCAAGAACGACATCGAGGCCATCGCCGGTTCCCTGGACGCCGGCGCCGACGGCTTCGTGGCCAAGCCCTTCGACCTCATCGCGCTGCTCGAGCTGGTGGCGGCGCGGCTGCGGGGGACCCCCGGTCCCTACTACCGCTCCGGCGAGGACGATGAGGGTAGCGTCGAGGCCCCGCCGCAGCGCAGCGCGCATCAGCGGCTCATCTTCCTGCACCTGCTGGAGCCCGACCACGACCACAGCGTGGTGGCCCACGCCTGCGACGAATGCCAGCATCGCCTGCTGTCCCTCTGGCAGGAGCCCCACGCCGGCGGGCTGGCCCGCACCACGGCCCTGATGTGGCTCGAGAGCCCCCAGGACCTGGGCCGGATGATCAACCGCATCCTGGGCCGCCCCGGCATCCAGGTCGAGGACTGCTCGGTCTTTCGGCACTGGGCCGACATCCCCATGGACATCATGCAGGGAGGTCGCTCATGACCCTGTTCCTCATGGGAAGCGGTGGCGACGGCGTCATCACCGCCGGCAGCCTGGTGCTCCGAGCCGCGGCCGAGCACGGCTTGATCTGCCACATGACCAAGAGCTTCGGCCCCCAGATCCGTGGCGGTGAGAGCGCGGCCTGGCTGCAGCTCTCCCCCGAGCCCATCAGCTCGCCCCCCCACGGCGTCGAGGTGATGCTCGCGCTGTCCTGGAAGGCCTACCCCCAGTTCCGCTCCCAGCTCGTGCTGGCCCCGGGGGCGCTGGTGATCCAGGACGCCGCGGATCCCACCGATCCTCCTGAGGATCTCCGCGACGTCGCCGGCAACCTCATCGAGCCCATCACCTTGCCCCTCAAGGAGCTGAGCCAGGCCGAGACCGGCGGCCACATGGCCCGCAACACCGTGGCCGTCGGTGCGCTGCTCGGGCTGCTCGAGCTGCCCGCGGGGCCGGTCAGGGAGACCATCTCCAAGAAGCTCGGCAAGCGCGGCACCTCCGTCGTCGAGGCCAACCACCGCGCCCTCGCCTGCGGCCAGGCCCTGGCCGACGAGGCCCCGCTGCTGGAGCGCAGGCGCCCGCTGCCCGCCGGTGAGCACCGGAACCAGCTGCTGCTGTCGGGCAACGACGCGGTGGCCCTGGGCGCGATGTACGCCGGCGTGGACTTCTTCGCCGGCTACCCCATCACCCCCGCCTCCGAGATCCTGGTCAACCTCGCCGCCGAGCTGCCCGGCGTGGGCGGCGCGGTCATCCAGGCCGAGGACGAGATCGCCGCCATGACCATGGTCATCGGCGCCTCCTTCGGCGGGCGGAAGTCCATGACCGCCACCTCCGGGCCGGGCCTGTCCCTCAAGTCCGAGGCCATCGGGCTGGCCACCATCACCGAGACGCCCTGCGTCATCGTCAACGTGCAGCGCGGCGGGCCCAGCACGGGGCTGCCCACCCGCACCGAGCAGGCCGACCTGAACCTGGCGGTGTTCGGCGCCCACGGCGACGCCCCCCGGGTGGTGCTCGGCGCCGAGGATGTGCGCGCCTGCTTCGACGCGGCGGTCAAGTCCTTCTACATCGCCGAGCGCTACCAGACGCCGGTCATCCTGGTCACCGACCAGCTGGTGGCCCACCGCCAGGAGACCGTGCCCGCCGCCAGCATCGGCGACGGCGCGCGCTTCACCAAGGTCTGCCGCCGGGACGAGCCCGAGGAGAGCGACGAGCCCTACAAGCGCTTCGAGCTCAACGGCCACCCGGTGACCCCCATGGCCAGCCCGGGGATGAAGGGGCGCATCTACCAGACCTCCGGTATCGTGCACCGGGAGGACGGCAGCCCCACCTCGGACCCCGAGACCCACCAGCTCATGAGCGAGAAGCTCGCCGCCAAGCTGGCCCTGCTGCTCGACGAGCTGGGAGGCACCCGCGTCGAGGGCCCCGCGGAGGCACGCCAGGGCTTCATCGCCTGGGGCTCCACCGTGGGCGCCTGCGTGGACGCCGCGCGGGCGGCCACCGCGGCCGGCACACCCACCTCGGTGCTCGTGGTGGAGCTCATCAGCCCGCTCCCTGCTGACGCCATCGCCGCCTACATCGCAGGGCTCGAGCGGATCGCCGTGCCCGAGCTGTCCTTCAACGGGCAGTTCGCCCGCCACATGCGCGCCGAGGGCGTGCCCCTCAACGGCGCGCTGATGCTGCGCCGCGCTGGCGGCCGCCCCTTCACCGGACCCGAGCTGCTCGACCTCATCCAGGAGGCCTGGACATGAGCCAAGACACCCCCCGCCGTTGGAACGACTATCGCAGCGATCTCGCCCCGGTCTGGTGCCCGGGCTGCGGAGACTACTCAGTGGTCGCCGCCATGTATCGGGCCCTGGCCCAGCTGCAGATCCCCAACGAGGATTTGGCCGTCATCTCGGGGATCGGCTGCTCCAGCCGGCTGCCCGGCTACGTCAACGCCTTCGGCCTGAACACCATCCACGGCCGCGCCATCCCGGTGGCCACCGGCCTCAAGACCGCGCGGCCCGACACCACCGTCATCGCCGTGGGCGGCGACGGTGACGGCTTCAGCATCGGCGGCGGACACCTGCCCCATGTCGCCCGCCGCAACGTGGACATGACCTACATCGTCATGGACAACCGCATCTATGGCCTGACCAAGGGCCAGACCTCGCCCACCACCCCTCAGGGGGAGCGCACCGCCACCTCCCGCTACGGCTGGCCGGAGACCCCCGCCAACCCCATCGGGCTGGCCCTGGCCTACGGCATGTCCTTCGTGGCCCAGAGCTTCGCTGGCGACATCAAGGGTCTCACCAAGCTCATCGTCGAGGCGGTGAAGTGGCCGGGCTTCTCGTTCATCGAGGTCCACAGCCCCTGCGTGACCTACCGCGGCCACAACCAGTACAAGCTCATCCGTGAGCGGGCGACCCCGGTGCCCGAGGACCACGACACCGGCGATCGGGCCTCGGCCTTCCGCCTGGCGGACGATCCGGACCACCTCTACCTGGGCGTGCTCTTCCAGCGCGAGAGTGCGACCTTCGACCAGCGCCTGGGCGAGCTGCGCGGCCACGCCAAGGACGCCGGCCGCGTCGGCTTCGACTCCGCGCTGGCGCGCTTCGCCGTGTAGTGCTCCGGACCCCGGCGCGGCGGCGCCTCCCCCCCCCCCCCCCCCCCCCCCCCCCCCGGGGCGGGGGGGGGGGGGGGGGGCGGCCCCCCCCCCCCCCCCCCCCCGGGGGGGGGGGGGGGGCGCCCCCCCCCCCCGCAAAATAATCACGTGGGAACGAGAGCACTGGGACCTATGGGCCCTTTGGGCCTCAAAGGGGCCATTACGG
>CAYZVO010000197.1:0-17637 GCA_964481655.1 uncultured Enterobacterales bacterium
CCCAGCCCCTCCCCCCTGCGGGGAGAGGGGGGCGGGGATCGATGACTTCCCCCTCTCCCCCACCGGGGGAGAGGGTGCCGCATCGCGGCGGGAGAGGGGGGGGACGAACAGCCCGGCGCAGCCGGACCACGTTGACGCGGCCCCCGGTGGGCCATAGCGGGGCCCATGGTCTGGCTGCCCCTGCTGCTGGCCGGGTGTGGGCTCTGGCCCACGGCCGTGAGCTACCCCGAGGACACGGGGACGGCCTGGGAGATCCCCGAGGCCTACACCGATCCTGGCGCCGTCCAGCTGGCCACCTTCAACGGCAGCTGGCTGTGGTCGGCCTACGACGGGGGCTACTACCCCCGCAACGCCGTGGATTACGCCATGATCGCCCGGATGTTCGAGGGCTTCGACCTCGAGCTGGTGGCCCTGCAGGAGATCAACGGCGAGTCGGCCATGGAGCTGCTCGAGCTCGGTGAACACTGGTCCTGGTCCCTCGGTGAGTCCGGCTGGTCCCAGAACCCCGGCGTGCTGTGGCGCAACGACCGCCTGCGGGTGGAGAACCTGCGGGAGATCGCCCTCGAGATCAACGAGTGGCCGAGCAAGGACCCCCTGGTGGCCGACGTGACCGCGCTGGACGGCGAGCTGGCCTTCACCCTCGTCGTGGTCCACTTCAAGCCCTACGCCGGCAGCGAGGACGCCGGGCTGCGCTACGCCCAGGCCGAGCAGCTGCGCGCCTGGATCGTCGATGAGCTGGCCGTGGACAGCGACCGGGCCCCCTTCCACGACCACGTCGTGATCGCCGGGGACTTCAACGACGACTTCCTGCCCCTGAACAGCGGCTTCCCCTCCCTCGAGATCTGGCAGGACGATCCCTGGTTCACCCTGCTCACCGATGGCTCCGAACAGTACTCCCAGATCCCCTACCGCTCCCTCATCGACCACATCGTCGTGAGCGAGCCGCTGCTGGACGCCTGGGTCCCCCAGGACGACGGTGAGGGCTGCGCGGTCATCGCCCACGACGACATCTCTCCCTGGTCCGACTACGACGGCGGCTTCGACAACCGCCAGAACATCTCGGATCACCGGGCGGTGTGGGCCTATCTGTCCGTCGACTGAGTCCTGACCGTCGCCGCGGCCTTGTACGCGCTCTCGCGGGAGAGCCAGTGCTCGAGGGCGGCGTGCTTCGCCGCGTCGTCGAGGTCCGCGCCCACCGTCGCGCGACGCCGATCGGCCACCGCGCGGGTGATCAGGGCGGCGGCGACGCTGACGTTCATGGACTCGACGAAGCCGAACATGGGCAGGATGACGAAGCCGTCCACCAGGCCGCGGGCCTGGTCCGAGACCCCTGACAGCTCCGAGCCGAACAGCAGGGCCACGGGGCCGTCCACCGGGATCCGCTCGGGGGGCAGCGCTTCGGGGCGCAGGTCTGCGGCGTACACCCGGAAGCCCCGCTCGTGGAGCTGGGCGATGCAGTCCTCGGTGGTGGCGTGGCGCACGATGTGGATCCAGCGCTCGGATCCCCGGGCGGCGCCGGGCGAGGGGCGGAAGCCGCCGGTGATCAGGTGCACCTCGTGCAGGCCCAGGGCGTCGGCCGTGCGCAGGATGGCGCTGACGTTGTGCCGTCGGCGCACCGCCTCGACCACCAGCACCACCGAGCCCATGCGGCGGTCGAGCACCTCGACCATGCGCGCCACCCGGCGCGGCCGGATGTCCTGGGTGAGGGGCCGCAGCTCCTCGGGGACCCGGTCGAGGGCCTCGGCCTGCCCGAGGGCGGCTTCCGGGGGGGGGACCTTGGAGCGTGCCATCAGCGTCGGGGGAAGAGGGTCAGGGGCTGGCCCTGCCAGGTGATGCCCAGGCTCTTGCCGTCGGAGCTGTAGGCCAGCACCAGGGGCTCGGCGGTGTAGGAGGACAGCCGCAGCTGGTCTCCGCTGGCCTCCCAGGTGCCCTCGGTGACCTGGCTGCCGTCGGCGGTGCGCTCCTCGATGCGCAGGCGGCCGGTGGCATCGAAGGTGAAGACGTACTCGGTGCCGCCGCCCCAGGGACCGCCCACGGTGCCGCCCCAGATGCCCACCAGGGATGCCCGCTGGCCCCAGGCCGACGGCGCGGCCTGCACCGGGGCGCCCCACAGGTCGGTGGCGGGGGCCGCGGTGGGTTCGGCCGCCGGGGTGGTGTCCCAGAGGGAGCCGTCGCGGCCGGCGGGCAGGACCTCGACCTGGCCCTGCAGGTGGGTCGGCAGGGTGCGGGGCACCATCGCCGTCAGCAGGGCGTCGGCGTCCAGGTTCTCGGCGTGCCGCGAGTGGGCCACCACGAGGTACCAGGTCACGCTGGCGCTGCCGGGGTGGGCGCGCGCGCGGGCGATCACCTCGCGCCCCAGCCTCAGGGTCACGGTGCCGTCGGCGGCCTGTCCGGTCAGCGTGGCCTGCTCACCGGCCTGGTTCAGGGCCGTGACCAGGGCCTGGGCGTCGATGCTCGCGCCGTCGACCCGCAGCTCGCGTACCTCGCCCCGGCCGGGGTCCTGGGCGACCATCACCGCGCGGTCCGACCCGAGGGCGGTCCAGCCCACGGGGGGCTGGAGAGCGTGCGCAGCGCAGATCGCGATCAGGGTGCTGACCAGCATCGGTACCTCCTGGCTGCCCGGGATGCTACCATCGCCCGCCTCCAGGAGTGCAAGCATGTCGACCCTGACCTCCCGAGAGCGCAAGGCGCTCCGTGGCCGCGGCCATCATCTCGATCCCCTCGTGCGCGTGGGTGAGCAGGGCATCCACCCGGGTGTCATCCACAAGATCGCCCGCGAGCTGCGCATCCACGAGCTGATCAAGGTCAAGATCGGCAACTGGGCGCCCCTCGGCGCCAAGGAGGCGGCCCCCATCCTGGCCGCCGAGACCGGGTCCGAGATCGTGCAGGTCATCGGCGGGATCGTGCTGCTCTGGAAGGAGCGCCCGCCCGAGGACGAAGACGAGGACTAGCCTCGTCGCCTCCCCGCCGCCCTCCGTGGACACGAGCCTGGGGGCCCCCATTCCGACCGTCGGGTCGCTTCCCAGCTGTGTGCGCGCAGGATACGGGCCGCCCGACGACGTGCAGGGAGGACCCTATGCTCAGACTGCTTCCACTCACCTTCCTGGCCGGCTGTGGCTTCATGGACGCCGGGGTGGATCCCCTCATCGAGGCTCACCGCGGCGCCGCCGGCTACTGGCCCCAGAACTCCCGCGCGGCCGTGCTGGGCTCCATCGACGCCGGCTACGAGGGCCTGGAGTTCGACCTGGTGCTCACCGCTGACGGTGTCCCCGTGCTGTCCCACGACCCGTGGCTGCACGAGGAGCACTGCACCACCGCGGACGGCGGGGCCATCGACGAGCGCATCTTCATCCAGGACCTCGACTACGACGCCCTGGTCAGCGGCTACCTCTGCGGCGGCGTGGCCGACCCGGAGCACCCCGACGCCGAGCTGGTCGCCGAGACGGTGATGAGCTTCGACGAGCTGCTCGTGGCCCTCGAGGACGCCCCGGAGATGCTCGTGCACATCGACATCAAGTACGAGCCGGAGGAGACCCCGGCGCCGGAGGTCTTCGCCGAGGAGATCATGACCCGCTGGGTGGCCGCAGACCTGCCCAACCCCTACTTCGTGGCCGCCAACCTGCCCGAGCTGCTGCTGGCCTTCGGGGACTGGGGCGCGGCCAACGGTGAGCACGTGCCGTGCCTCGTGACCTGGCCCCGCTTCACCCCCGAGAGCAACGACATGCTCGTGGGGATCGGCAACGAGCTGGGCACCAGCACGGGGCTGGTGGACATGGTCTCGGTGGCCGACGAGGCCGGGGCGGTCGGCGTGTCGGTGCCCTACAAGCTCATCGACCGCCAGCTGGCCAGCCTCGCCAGGGACCAGGGCTACGTCGTGGCGGTCTGGACCGTGAACGACCAGGAGATCCTGCATGCGATGCAGGGCTGGCCCATCGACATCCTGATCACCGACTACCCGGAGCTGGCCCGATGAGCGCCCTCGCCCTCGCCGCCGCCGCCCTCCTGTCGGCCCCTGGAGCCCAGGCCGACGAAGGCCTGCGCTTCCAGCGGGTGGACCTCGTCTCCGAGGTCCCCGGCACCTTCGTCAACTACGACATCCCCATGGCCGGGCTGAACCCGGTCACCGCCGGGCTGCGCTGGGTCGAGCAGATCCAGGTGGTGATGGACCTGCCGGTGGACGGCCTGTCGGTCGGCGCCTCCATCGGGGCCCAGTCCCTGTTCTACGAGCGTGCGCTGGTGCCGAAGGCCGGGCTGTCCTGGGGCCTGGGCCTGCAGACCGACCTGCTGCTGCCCAAGGGCGCCCTGGTGGACGCCAGCTGGCGCTGGAAGTGGTTCCGGCTGGGCGCCGGCTTCACCGCGACCTCGAGCGCCACCTGGGCCAACCCCAGCTGGGCTGCCTGGCAGGTGCTACCCACCGTCGGCATCGGTGTGGGTCGGGCGTACCACCACCCCCAGCCCGAGGATCAGGGGTAGCTGCACGCCGGTGCCCCCGTTGCCGTACAGCGGCAGCGACAGCCCCACGAAGCCCTGGCCCGCCACCACACCGCCGCCGGTGCGCAGGACGGCGATGGCTTCGGCGCTGGTGAGGTGCCCCAGCCCCTCCGCGTCGCTGCCCTCGCTGTGGAACACCAGCTGCTCCACCGTCCGCAGCTCGAGGCCTGTGGCGACGAGCTCGCCCTCCCAACCCAGCTCCGCGGCGCCGGAGACCTGGAGCAGCGGGCCCCGCAGGGTGGTGGATGAGGTGGTGGTGCCGTTGGAGGTGGTCACCGAGGTGGACAGCGAGGCCATGGCGGCGCCGGCGCCCGCATCCAGCCACAGCCCCAGGCGGAGGCCGCGCTCGCCCGCGCGCACGTGGCCGACCCCGGCCGAGGCCAGGCCATAGGGCCCACCGACCAGATCGCCCTGCAGATCGCCGCGGACGCCGAGCCCCTGGGCCGGGCTGGTGGCGTAGGACAGCTGGGCCCCGCCCGGGCTGATGTCGAACGCGGCGTGCTGGTCTCCGGGTGCATCGAGCATGGGTGAGCGGATCAGGTGGGGCCGATACATCGGGGCGCACCCGACCAGGACCAACGTGAGGGGCAGCAGCGTGCGCATCGGGGCTCCGGGGAGGGTGCCAGCGTGCCCCGTTGGCGGGGCGTTCGCCATGACCTGGCTTACAAGCCGGGGCCCGGGTCAGCGGGTCAGGCCGAAGCCCCGGGGGAACAGGGGCGCGCCCGCGCGCGGGCCCACCTGGGCGGCGGTGGCGGGCCAGGTGACGGTCAGGGTGCCCGTGAAGGCGTGGTCCCCGTAGAGCAGATCCGCGATCCCCGCGCCCTCGGAGCCGGGCAGCCAGGCGGCCACGGTGGCGGACGCCCGCGCCAGCTCCGCGCCGATCAGCAAGGGCCGGCCGGAGATGAGCACGAAGACGATGGGGATCCCCGCGCGCTGGTAGGTGTCGAACCACGCCCGCTGCCCGGGGGGGAGCACCAGCTCATCGGCGCTCCGATCGCCCATCAGCTCCGCGTAGGAGTGCTCTCCGGCGACGATGACGGCTACGTCGGCGGGCACCAGCGCGCCGTCGGGGGCGTACTGGACGCGCTCGGGGTGGCCGCCGACCTCGCGCAGCCCCTCGAGGATGGTGGTGGCCCCCGGGTAGCTGCGCTGGGGGGTGCCCTGCCAGGCCTTGGTCCAGCCGCCGCTCTGCAGGCCGGCGTGGTCTCCGTGGCGGCCCACCACGACGATCGTGGCGTCCCTGGACAGGGGCAGGACGCCGTCGTTGTCGAGCAGGACCAGGGACTGTCGCACCGCCCGCCGGGCCACCGCCCGGTGGGCCGGGGTGCCGATGTCGTCCGGTGGGGCGCTGGGAGTGTCGAACAGCCCCAGGCGATGCTTGACCCGCAGGACGCGCTGTGCGGCGTCCTCCACCCGCGCCCGGGGGAGCCGCCCATGGCGCACCGAGGCCTCGATCTCGTCGATGAAGTCGCGCCAGCCGGGCCCCTCGCCGAAGGGGTCGGGGAGCATGTGCATGTCCACGCCCGCGGCCACGCTCTCCGTCACGCTCAGCCCCGACTCCCAGGCCCCGCGCCAGTCGGAGACCACCATGCCGTCGAAGCCGAGCTCGCCCTTCAGCAGGGTGGTGAGCAGCCAGCGGTGGCCGTGCACCTGCTGGCCCTTCCAGCGGTGGAAGGACGCCATCATCACCAGCGCGCCCGCCTCGATGGCGTCGAGGTAGCCGGGCAGGTGGCGCTGTCGCAGCTCGGCCTCGCTGATGGTGCTGTCGCCGCGGTCCACGCCCCCGACGGTCTCGCCTTCCCCCACGAAGTGCTTGCCCGTGGCGGCCACGCGGCCGGGGCCGTCCTGCAGGCCGCGGATGTACGGCGCGGCGAACAGGCGCTGGATCTCCGGGGTCTCGCCGAAGGCTTCGTACATCCGGCCCCAGCGGGGATCGCGGGCCACCGCCAGGGTGGGGGAGAAGGCCCAGTCCACCCCGGTGGCCGCCACCTCGGCCGCCGTGACCGCGGCGACCTCCCGAACCAAGGCCGGGTCCCGGGTGGCGCCCAGGCCGATGTTGTGGGGGAAGATCACCGAGGGGCCGTCGAAGTAGCTGTGGCCGTGGACGGCGTCGATGCCCACGATGAGCGGGACGCCGCAGCGGCTGTCGGCGGCGCCCTGCCGCGCGCGTCCGATGCGCTCCCGCCACGCCTCGGCGGTGGTCTCGCTGCCCATGGGGCCCAGGATGAGGCCGCCGCCCAGGCCGTGCTCGCGGATCTCGTCGGGGGTGACCGGCGTCTGCTGGTCGGGCCCCACCGGCGTGCCCACCTCGGCCAGCACCAGCTGGCCGATGGTCTCGCGCAGGGTCATGGTCTCCAGGAGGGCGTCGATGCGGGCCTCCTGACTCACGGCGCCCCCAGGGCGGCCACCACCGGCTTGGGGCTGCGGTCCTCGCGGTACAGGCCCCAGTGCTTCTCCGGCTCG
Organism: uncultured Enterobacterales bacterium; assembly: GCA_964481655.1. Lineage (GTDB taxonomy): Bacteria > Myxococcota_A > UBA796 > UBA796 > JAFGLY01 > CALDOK01. The sequence goes on from CAYZVO010000197.1 coordinate 6,955, forward strand.
CTCGGATCCTCCGAGCCCTTCCACGGCTCGTCGAAGGCCTCGAACAGGAAGCAGAGCATGCCCTCCTGACAGGCCCAGTCCACGACCTCCCGGCAGTAGCGGGCCTGGGCCGCCTCCGAGGCTCGGTGGGGCTGGATGCCCCGCCCGTTGGCCCGGGTGGTCCAGCCCGCCTCGGTGATGGCGATGGGCAGCTGGGGGTGGCGCGCGGCCACGGCGTGGACGTTCTCCTGGGTGTAGACGAGCGCCTCGTCGACGCTGCGGCCCTCCCACACCGGGTAGGTGTGCATCGAGAGGAAGTCCAGCTCGGCCACCAGGGCGTCGAGGCCCTGGGCCCAGGGCACCCAGTTCTCGCAGAAGGTCACGGGCTGCTCCAGGGCGCCCCGCAGGCGGCGGACGAAGCCCAGCACGCGCTCCTCGGGGACCCGGTGGTCGCTCCAGTCCACCAGGGCCTCGTTGCCGGCGGAGACGGCGAAGACCAGGTCGGGGAAGCGCCGGGTCAGGGCGATGGCCCGCTCCACCTCGACGTCGTTCTGGGCGCGATGGGCCGCGAGGGTCTCCTCCGGGAAGGAGGCCCCCCAGGGGCAGGCGGGGTTGTTCAGCTCAGCCACCAGCTCGAGGCCCAGCATGACGCGCATGTCCAGGCCCTCCTCCCGGATGACCTCGAGCACCCGCTCGGCGTGGGGGGTGGGGTCGTACAGCCGCAGCAGCGACCAGCGGGGCGCCAGGATGCGCAGGTCCTCGCGGATCTGCGCCCGGGAGGGGTAGCGCCCCTCCCGCGGGCTCTGGCCCCGCCGGTACCCGGAGTAGCAGATGGCGTCGGCGGGTCGCGCGCTCAGGGGTCGCCTAGCCATGCTTGGGCCTCCCCTCGGCGTCCCACAGGCCCCAGAAGGCGCCGACATCCCCTTCGGCGTCCACCTTCCAGGCCTCGTCGAAGGCCGAGAACCAGAAGAAGGGCACCTCGTCCTCCTCGGCCCACTTCGCCGTGTTCAGGAAGGTGCGGATCGCGTTGAGCTCGGAGGGGACCGCCCCACCCAGCGGGGTGCCGCGGTCCGGCCAGCCGGTCTCGCTGATGATCACGGGCTTGCCCCCCGCGGCGCGCTGGGCTCGCCGGACCATCTCCTTCATGTACAGCAGGGCGTGCTCGGCGGGGCAGCGCTCCCAGAAGGGGTAGCAGTTGGCCAGGACGACGTCGCAGGCCGCGGTGACCTCCGGGTGGTCCTCGAAGTGGTAGTAGGCGTCGACGTAGCCGACCGGGATCCCCGGCAGCGCCCGCTTGACCCGCTGGATGTAGTCGATGAGCTGCCCGGCGCTCAGCTCCTCGCGGTAGAGCACCTCGTTGCCCACGGCCACGATGTCGGCGCAGCCCTCGCGGGCCACGGCGATGGCGCCGGCCAGCTCCAGCTCGTTGTGCTCCAGATCGTCGTCGAGCCAGGCGCCCACCAGGGTCCGCTTGCCCAGGGACCTGGCGACGCGGGGGATGCGCTCGTGGCCCTCGGTGCAGGAGAACGTCCGGAACCAGCGCGCGTGGGGCGCCACCAGCCCGAGGCGCTCGCGGATCTGGGCCTCGCTGATCTCGGTGCCCGGGCCCTGGCCGGCCACGTAGGGGCTGAAGCAGAGGCCGTGGATGCCGGCCTCGAGGGTCTGGCGGACCAGGGAGCGCAGCTCCGTGGCGCTGTGGGCGGACAGGTCGATGCCTGCCAGGGACAGGGTGCGACCCCGTGCGTGAGACATGGTCTACCTCATGACCGGCTTGGGTTGGCGGTCCACGGTGTACAGACCCCAGTGCTTCTCGGCCCCCAGCGGACGGCTCGGGTCGCCCTTCCAGGGCTCGTCGAAGGCCTCGAACATGAACACGGTGGTGTTCGTGGAGGCGCCCCAGTCCCACAGCTCGCGCACGTAGCGGGTCTGCTTGTCGGGGCTGGCGCGCTCGCCGAACTCCTCGGCCTGATCGACCCAGCCGGCCTCGCCGATGGCGATGGGTTCGTCGGGCAGGGCGGCCCGGACCTGCTGGAGGTTGTCGATGGTGTAGGGCAAGCCCTGGTCGATGTCCTTGCCCTCCCACACCGGGTAGGAGTGGACGAAGGCGAAGTCCACCACCGGGCCCAGGGCCTCGGCATGCTCGACCCAGGGCACGTAGTTGTCGGCCGTGGTCACCGGCTGCTCGATGGCCGCGGACACGGTCTCCAGGTAGGCCACCATGCTCTCGATGGAGACCAGGTGGTCGTTCCAGGTGACCAGGGCCTCGTTGCCCACGTTCACCGCTGCGATGAGCTCGGGGTAGCGCTGGGCCAGGGCGATGACGGCCTGGACCTGGGCCTGGTTGCGCTCGGCGTTCGAGGCGAGCTCGGCCTCGGGGATGGGCTCGCTGAGCCACGCGCAGGTCTCGTGGGCCGACAGCTCGGCGTCGAGCCAGGCGCCCTGGACCACCCGGATGGGCAGCGCATCCTCGGCGATGACCGCCAGGACGTCTTCGGCGTGCTGGCCGGCGTGGTAGAGCCGGATCAGGGTGAAGCCCGCCTCGGCCAGGATGTGCATGTCCTCCCGCACCTGCTCCCGGCTGGGGTGCTCGCCGCCGGGGCTCTGGCCCTCTCGGAAGCCCGAGTAGGCGATGGCCCTGTGGGTGCCCGCGATCAGCGCGTCGGGCTGCTGCTGCAGCGAGGGCCGCGGGGGCTCGGCGGGTGGGGGCGGGGCCGGCAGAGCCTCCGGCCCGGGTGCCGCTGGGTCGGGTGCCGCCGAGCAGGCCACCATGGTGAGGGCGAGGGCGCAGGCGCGGATCATGGGGTCTCCCCTGCGGGTTCGGGTGCCGCCGCCGCGCCGCGTCCCCGGCGGGCCTCGAGCTGCTCCCGCACCAGGTTCGCGGTCTGCTCGGTGATGCCGTAGCTGTAGACCGCCCAGATGGCGACGGCGGAGGAGATCACGGGGATGAAGGCGTCGCAGATCCGCAGCCACAGGATGGTGGACTCGGCCTGCTGTCCCCCCAGCTCCACGTCGAAGCCGGTGGCGTTGAGCAGGAAGCCGCCGCCCGCCAGGGCGGCCGCCATGCCGAGCTTGACGACCCACCAGAAGATGGAGCCGTACATGCCCTCTCGACGTTCGTGGGTGTTCAGCTCGTCCTGGTCCACCACGTCGGCCATCATCGAGCCCATCAGGGTGAACAGGCCGCCCAGGCCGAAGGCCATGAAGGGCGCCGGCAGCAGCACCAGCCAGGGCAGCTCGGGATCGTAGGCCCAGAACTTCATGGCGTAGCCCACCATGGAGACGCCGATGGCCACGAAGAAGGCCCGGCGCTTGCCGATGCGGGTCCCCAGCCAGGTGACCAGGGCGATCACGCCGAAGGTGCAGACGGCTCCCACGGTCCCGGCCCAGCCGGCCATCTCGGCGCCCGCTTCCTGGTCTCCGCCGAACACGTAGTAGATGATCACGTAGGTGGAGAAGGACGAGATGAGGATGAAGCCGTTGAACACCAGGAAGGTGGCGGCGCACAGCTTGAGGAAGGGGCGGGAGGAGATGGTGATCATCAGCCCCCGGAAGAAGTCCAGCACGCTGGCCCACAGGCTCCGGGCGGCCTCGGCCGTGTCCTCGGCCTGGACGAAGCGCTCCCGCAAGATCAGGGCCGGGAGCACGCCAAGGCCCGCGGCCACCACGCCGATGATCACCGCCAGGCCGGCGGCGCCGGAGATCTGATCCTCGAAGAAGCCTTCGTAGGTCATGATCCACAGGAACCAGGGGGAGACCACGTAGGCCAGCTGCCCCAGGAAGTTCTGCACCCCCATCAGCCGGGTGCGCTCGTGGTAGTCGGGGGTCAGCTCGTAGCCCAGGGCCACCCAGGGCGTCGCGAAGGCGGTGTAGGCCAGGTAGAAGATGAACGAGCCGACCAGGAAGTACCAGAAGTAGAAGCTCTCGCTCTTGCCCCCCGGGAGCTGCCAGAGCAGGGCGTAGACGATGCCCACGGCGATGGCGCCCAGGAAGATCCAGGGCCGCCGTCGTCCCCAGCGGCTGCGGGTGTGGTCCGAGAGGTAGCCCACCAGCGGGTCGGTCAGCGCGTCGGTCAGCCGGGGGATGGCCCCCAGCAGGCCCACCAGGGCCGGGTTCATGCCCAGGCCCAGGTTGAGCACGATGATCATGCCGCCGATGGCGGCGGCCAGGGTGTTGTTGACGAACGCGCCGGCGCCGTAGGCGGCCTTGTGCAGGAAGGGGATGCGATCCCTGGCGGCGGTGGTCGCGCTCATCGCGCCCTGCCCGTGGGGGCCCGTCGCCGGGCCCGCCCCAGGCCGGGGATGCCGACCTCGATGTGGCGCAGGCGAGCGCTGCGTCGGAACAGGGGCGCGGCGGCCGCGGCGTCGATGGTGGTGCCCTCGTGGTGGAGGACACCGTCCTCACCGTGGAGCCGGACGAAGCTGGTCTCGGCCCGTCGGTAGATCACGGGTACGCCGCAGAGCAGGAAGCCCAGCCCTCCGGTGGGGAGCTCGACGATCTGGCCCGGCCGCGCGCCGGCCGGGATCTCCCAGCGCTCTGGGCCGACCAGCAGCTCCTCGGCCCGGAGCAGGCGAGGCTCGAAGGAGAGGGCGCCGTCGCGGACCCGCAGGCCCAGCTCACCCCGTCGGGCCAGGAGCTCCTCTTTCACCAGGCCCGTCATGCCGGGCTGCTGCGCCCCCCGCCCCGCGGGCGTGTGGGAGTAGGGGTCGGTCGGGATGCCCCCGAACGCGGCCGCGTCCCGCTCGAAGCCCAGGCCGGCCCGCACGCGGTGGTAGCCGTCCTCGAGGCGGGCGAGCACGCCCTCGTCGGCGCCGCTGTCCAGGGCGCCGCGCCAGGCCTCCTGGACCGCGAGTAGCAGCTTGCCGACCATGTGCCAGTACACGCTCCCCAGGCCCTCGTAGGCGTACATCGTGCCCGAGCGTCCGGTGAAGGCGTGGTGCTCGAAGGTCTCCTCCCACAGCGAGAACCAGGCCTCGTGCTCCGGCTCCGGGATCCCCTCGGCGCGCAGCCCCTCGGCCAGGTCGGCGGCGTTGCTCAGCTCGGGCATGAAGCGGAGGGCACCCTCGGCGTCCCGTCCCAACAGCCGTCCCTCTCCGTGCTCGAGGTAGGCGGCGATGGGCGGGAGCGCCCGCGCGCTGGGCTCGGGGACCCGGTTGCGGTCCATGAACGAGGGCAGGGGGCGGGCGGGATACAGCAGGAAGCTGTGGACATCGGCCCGATACAGCTCGCTGTCGTAGAGGCGCTCCACCAGGGCGGCGGCGCGCGCGGGCGGCAGCAGGCCCGAGGACAGCATGGCAACCTGCCCCTCGAGCATGGGCTGCAGGCGCTTCACCCGCAGCGTGTCCGGCGGCAGCTCCAGCAGGACGTAGCCGTCGTACAGGCCGTCCGGGCGCTCGGCCTGCTCGAGGGCGGCCTGCAGCCAGGCCTTGCCCCGATGGCACAGGGCCCGCAGCCGGTCACCGTCCACGGCGCCCCGTTGGTGTCGTGTGGGCTCGCGCAGGCGCCCGCGGTAGTGCTCGGCGGCCAGGCCGAGGGCGTCGAGGGCGCAGCGCCGGCTCCTGGTGTCGGTGGGGGAGGGGGGGGCGTGGTGCAGCACGCTCAGGACCGCGTCCAGCCACCAGCCCACGGGGGCGGTCAGGCGGACGGGGGCGTCGATGGTGTCGAACAGCCGCGACAGGAGCTCGAGGTGGCGCCAGAGGTGGGCGGCGGTGACCACCGACACACCCCAGCCGGCCAGGGCGTTGTTGGCGTCGTTCCACTCGGGCCGCTGGGTGTTGAGCCACAGGCCCGCGCCGGGCACCAGGGTGCAGAGCTTGGCGAGCACGGGGACCAGCAGCTTCTCGGCCAGGTTGACGTGCAGCAGGCCCGCGCCGTCGGGGACCAGGCGTCCGTCGGCGCCCAGCCGCTCGACCCGCGCCTCCACCGCCCGGTCGGCGTCCTCGTCGAAGGCCACTGAGTCCCGGGGGTTGGCGACCAGCTCGGCGTGGCTCCGCAGGCGATAGGGCACGTCGGCGTAGGTGAAGACTTCCTGGAGCAGCTGCTCCGGCAGCCGGTCCGGGTGGTGACGCAGCGACGCCTCGATCAGGCGGCTGAGGTAGACGATCTGGTGGTCGCCCCAGTAGCCCAGGTTGCTCCAGGGGTCCTCGGGGTCCGGCCGCTCCCAGTCGATGCCCTCGGAGCCGATGCGGTAGGGGTTGTAGCCGTCGCGGGTGGAGGCGTTGACGAAGACGGCCACCGCGCTGTCCAGGTACTCGGGGTAGCTGTGCAGCAGCGCCTCCCAGTTCTGGAAGACGTCGCGCCAGTTGCCCTCCCAGGCCACCCGGCGGTCGCCTCGCTCGTCCAGGACACGGATGGTGAAGCGGTTCCAGGGTCGGCTCGGATCGCCGTGGCGGCGGCCGAACCACAGGGGGATGTACTCCCGGGCCAGGCGGCGCAGATCGGGATCACCGGAGCCCTCGGCGCGGGCGATGAGCTCGGCGCGTTCGACCTGGCCGTCCCCCAGGGCGTCGAACCACGCCGGGTGGCGCTCGTGACAGGCGCGGTTGCGCTGCACGACCCAGGCGCGGAACGCGGGCGCCGAGACGCGGTGCTCGTCCACCGGCAGGCCGCCGCGCATGGCGTTGAACAGCGCGTTGGCGCGGTGGTGCACATCGTAGACGAGGTCGCCGCTGATCTGCAGCCCGTCGGCGTCCGCGAGGATGCCGCGCATGGCGGCCCGGGTGGCCTCGAGCTCCCCGTCCAGCAGCGCGAGGCAGGACGCGCCTGGGCGCCGGCGCAGGGCCGCCAGATCGTGGTGGGAGCGCTGTACGTCCGCGACGATGGCCCACCGGCGCACGTCGCCGGGCTCCATGCGCAGCCGCGCGCTCACGAGGAAGGCACCCGGCCGGCCTGTGACCAGCTGCTCGCCCCGGGGGGCGGCCCCACCGGCCACGGCGTCGAGCTGATCCCGCGACAGCAGGACCGCGTCGACCGGGAGCCCGGCACACCAGGCCACGGTGGCGCGCAGGGACTCGGCGGGCTCGGCCCGGTCCGAGGGCTGCGCCTCCATGCTCAGGATCGCCATCCGGCCCGCGGGGTCCCACTCGCAGCGGGTGTAGGCGTGCACCAGGCAGCTCGCGCTCTGCGTGAGGCTGAGAGGCGCATTGGCGGGCAGCAGGCCCTGCAGGCCGTCCACCAGCTCGATCTCCACGGGGTGCGGGCCCCCGCCCTCGAGCCAGGACAGGGTCGCCCCGCGCACGATGCCGAAACGATCCGAAAACCCCCACTCCACGGCGAAGCGCAGGCCCAGGGCGGTGTGGTCCTCCTGGAGGACCAGGCGGTCGCCCTCCACGGACTTGAGCAGCGTCCGGGTCACGCCGCCGTCGTTGCGCGGCCGGATGGGCTCCCAGGTGGTGACCTGGCCGTCGGAGCCGCGGACCCGCAGCGCGGTCCACGAGCCGACGTCGTGCTGGGCCCGGTGCAGCTTGTCGTCGGTCATGTAGGGGAACAGCGAGCCCTCGGCGTCGACCCGCCCGGCCGCCAGGCCCCCAGCCGAGGAGGCGTAGAGCCAGTGGTCCGAGGGGCTGACCACGCTCACGAGGAAGGGCGGGATGCGGTCCACGTCCGGGACGCGGACCCAGCTGGTGCCGCGGTCCTGGACCAGCGTGGTGGTGGATGTGTCGGTCATGTCTCGGTCCTCGAGCGCCGCTGCTGGAGCTCGGCTTGCATCCGGGCCGTGGTGGCCGGGTCGAGCTCGTACAGGAAGAACAGCGCGCCGGCTGCGACGTACAGCAGGCCGGGAAAGACGGTCATCATGAGGGTGATTCCGGTGACGGCGAGGGGCGCCTGCACAGCGCCGGAGACGTAGCCGAAGGCCCCCAGCAGGTAGCCCGCCAGCGCGCCCCCGATGCCCCAGCCCAGCTTCTGGCTGAGGGTGGCGGCGGAGAAGAACAGGCCCGTGGCCCGCCGGCCCGTGCGCCACTCGGAGAAGTCCGCGGTGTCGGCGATCATGGTCCACAGCAGCGGGACCGTGGGCGCGTAGGAGATCTTGCCCAGCACGCTGAACAGGTAGAGCAGGCCGAGCTGTCCGGGCCCCGGCAGGAACATCAGCATGGACCAGAGCCCGGTCAGGGCCGAGCAGGCGATGAACACCGTGCGGTTGCCGAAGCGCTGGGACAGCGGCCGGGCCAAGGGGATGGCGGCGATGAGGGCCACCGTGCTGACCACGTTGAAGAGCTGGGCGCCCTCGGCCTCGCCGATGACGTGCTCGAAGTAGAAGGCGGTCACCGCGCTCTGCAGCGCGAAGAGCGTGAACGAGAGCACGCCGACAGCGGCCAGGACGAGCCACGGTCTGGTGCCCACCAGGTTGCGCAGGTCGGCCTTCAGATCACGGCGCTGCTCACGCGGCGGCGCGACCCGCTCCTTGGTCGTGGCGAAGGTGACGCCGAACAGCACCACCGCCACGGCCCCGAAGAGCATCATGGTGCGCTGGAAGCCCACGGCATCGTCGCCCCCGCCGAGCCAGCCGACGATGGTCAGGGCGGTGCCGGCCACCACCAGCTGGCCCGCGAAGGCGAAGGCGAAGCGGTACTGGTTCAGGCCCGTGCGCTCCGTCGAGTCGCCGGTCATCACGCCGGCCAGGGACGAGTAGGGCAGGTTGATGGCGGTGTAGGCCGTCATCAGCAGCAGGTAGGTGGCGCCCGCCCACAGGGAGGTGCCCACGGGGCCGAGCTCGGGGCTCGAGAACGCGGCGACCGACAGGGCCGCGTAGGGGACCGCCATCCACAGCAGCCAGGGCCTGAAGCTGCCCCAGCGGGTCTTCGTGCGGTCGGCGATCACCCCCATCAGGGGGTCCGAGATCACGTCCCAGACGCGGGCGACGAGCATGATGGTGCCCGCCGCGGCCGCGGTGATGCCCAGGGTGTCCGTGTAGAAGAACAGGAGCCAGAAGCCCACCATGTCCCAGACGAAGTGGGAGGCGGTGTCTCCTACGCCGTAGCCGAGCTTCTCGAGCAGCGAGAGCCGCTTCACCAGGCCCGCTCACGCACCCGCACCCAGTCCACCAGCATGGTGGCCGGGAACTCGGTGCTCTCGTCGGGGGGCTCCACGTAGTGTCCACCCACCGCCAGGTTGAGGATCAGGAAGAAGGGCACGTCGTAGACCCAGGTGGCGTTCTCCGGCAGGTCCGCGGCGCTGAGCCGCTGATACTGCACCTCGTCCACGTACCAGGCGATGTGCCCGTCATCGATCTCCACGGCGAAGGTGTGGAAGCCGTCGGCGAAGCTGCCGTCGTCCAGGGTGTAGGAGCTGCCGATGCCCTCGCCGCCGGAGTGGCCGGGGCCGTGGATGGTGCCGTGCACCGTCTCGGGCGCCTCGCCCTGGTACTCCATGATGTCGACCTCGCCGCACCAGGGCCAGCCCACCTCCTCGAAGTCGCCCCCGAGCATCCAGAACGCGGGCCAGAGCCCCTGGCCTTCGGGCAGCTTGATGCTGGCCTCGAAGCGGCCGTGGGCCTGCTCGAACAGGTCCTGGGTCTTGATGCGGGCCGAGGTGTAGTCGTTGCCCTCGTAGGACTCATCGCGGGCCACGATGGCCAGGTGGCCGTCGCCGTCCTGGAAGGCATTGTCGGTGCTGTCGGTGTCGTACTCGAGCTGGTTGTTGCCCCAGCCGTCGCCGCCGACGTCGTGGGTCCAGTACTCGGGATCGGGGGGGGCGCCGGCCTCGCCGTCGAAGCTGTCGGACCAGGTGGTGACCCAGCGCCAGTCCCCGGCGTCGTCCGCGGGTGCGCATGCGAGCAGGAAGAGGAGGTGGACCATGGCCTACTCCAGGTAGAGGTTGTCGATGAACAGTTGGTCGCCTGCGGCGCCGCCTTCACCGACCAGGATCAGGGGGACGATGACCCTCGACAGGTCGGCGCCGCCGGTCACGAAGTCGTCCAGGGGGATGACCAGCTGGTGCCAGCTGCCGTCTGCGGCGAAGCCGTAGTCGGACACCGTGAGGCGCCCTTCGCCCTTGTCGTCGCTCTGCAGGGCGATGTCCAGCGCGGCGATGCCGCCCTCGGCGGGGGCCATCATGGCGATGTTCATGGTGGTCCAGGCGCTGAGGTCTCGCGCGGCGTCCCAGTGGAGCCCCCCGCCCCACCAGGCCTGGCCGGCGTGGACCCAGACATCCGAGATGTAGCCCTCGACGCGATCGTCGGAGCTGCCGATGGTGAAGGTGTCGCTGTAGATGTACAGGTTCTCCGGGGCGTCCACCTCGGAGGCCTCGCCCTCGTAGAAGTAGCCCATCGACAGGCGGGCCTCGCCGTCTTCGTAGGGATCGGGGCCCAGCAGGAAGTCACCGCCCGTGTCACCGCCCCACGGCGGGGGATCGGGGTAGTCGGGGGTGCCGAGCTCCGGGCGGCAGCCCATCACCAGCAGCGCGGCGGTCAGGGGGAGGATGCGGGGGCTCATGGGACCTCCACCACGACCTGCTGGCCGTCGTCCGTCGTGATGATGGCGTAGCCTTCGGTGCTGCCCCCCAGCGCCACCAGGCCCTGGTAGGCCAGGGGCGCGACGTACCAGTAGTAGGTGCCCGTCGCGTCGTAGGTCACGTCATCCAGGAAGTACTCCAGCACGGCGCTGTAGCCGCGCACGGCGATGTCCCGGGCCAGCCAGAGGTCCTCCGGTGCCGCCAGCTCCTGCTCGTAGATGCCGTGGGCGCTGGTGGCGGTGTAGAGCTGGTGCTCGC
>CAYZVO010000198.1:0-17517 GCA_964481655.1 uncultured Enterobacterales bacterium
GGGGGGGGGGGGGGCGCGGGGCGGGGGGGGGGGGGGGGGGGGGGGGGGGGGGGGGTGGGGGGGGGTTGGGGGGGGGGTGGGGCGGGGGGGGGGGGGCCGCGGGCCGGGGCGGCGGTGTCGTCCGGCTCCCAGAAGTCGTCGGTGTCCTCGGTTTTGAGGCACGAGTCGAAGACGCAGCCGCGCAGCGGCGCGAGGCCAAGCGCGAGCAGGACAGCGGTCGAAAGCGCAGATCTCATGGGTCCTCTCCTGCCGCCATGGTAGCAGCAGGGGAGGGGAGCCGCGTCGTCAGCGGCGCAGCCGCATCAGCAGGGTGAGCACGTTCCAGTACAGGATCAGCACGCCCATGGTGATCAGGTAGGCGCCCTCGACCGTCTGGCTCGAGCGCAGTCGGTGCATCACGGTGTTGATCTGGTAGAGCAGTCCGCCCGCGGAGACCACCACGAACAGCCCGGTCAGCATGGTGCCCAGCACGCCGGTGATGGGGAAGACGAAGGAGACCACCATCAGCACCAGCATGGGCAGGGACAGGGCCGCCAGCCCCGCGCGGAGCATGGAGAACTCCCGCGGCGTGGTCCAGACGTAGGCGGTCATCCCGGCCGCGGCGAGGCCCACCAGGCCCATGGCCTCGAAGATCAGGATGAAGGGGTTGCCCAGCCCCGCCCCGACGCCCAGGGCCATGAGCAGCAGGTAGCCCATGGCGATGCCCTGGAAGACGGTGGCCAGCAGGAAGCCCAGCAGGCGCTGGCCGCCGAAGATCAGGCGGGAGCAGCCGGACTGGGCCGCGAAGAACGAGCCCAGGACCACGATGAACATGGCCAGGCGCCCCTGCAGCAGGGGCACCATCCCGACCACCAGGGCCGAGATCGTGCTGACCAGGGCCGAGACCCCCAGGCCGAAGAGGGTGAGGATCAGGACCTTCTTGAGGTAGTCGACGCGCTGCTCGGGCATCGCGTTGGCGAGGCTGCGGGGGTGGGTGGTCGCGTAGGCCATGGTCCGCCTCCTGGGTTGGGGAGCAGGGAATCTATGCACGCTGACGCGGAGGGCATAGGGGGAGCCCATGCCTACCCGCAGAACCTTCCTCGAAGCGGCCGCCGCCACCTGCCTGGTCGCCGCGCTGCCTGCCTCCACCGGCTGCGAGAGCACCATCCAGGGGAGCGTCCCCATGAAGACGACCGAGCCCACCCGCGCCCGGGTGCTGTGGTACAGCTCCACCGGCAACACCCGCCGGGTGGGTCGGGCCGTGGCCCAGGGCCTCGAGGCCGCGGGCCTGGAGGTCGAGGCCTCGGACTATCGCGAGGCCGATCCCGCCAGCCTGCCCGACGCCGATCTCATCGTGCTGGGCTCGCCGGTGTTCAACGCCGACGTGCCGGTCAACTGGCAGGACTGGCTGCGGGCGCTGCCCGATCTGGGCGGTGTGGCCGTGGGTGGTTTCTGCACCTTCGGCGGCCCCGGCGACGGCCAGGAGCACACCGCCACCCACCTGCTGCGCCTGGGCGCGGCGCGCGGCGGCGTGCCGGTGGGCTGGGACATGTTCGGCTGCATGTCGGTCTTCACCCCCACCTGGTCCATGGGCAACGAGAAGCGCACCCTGGCCTACAAGCACCTGCCCGACGCCGAGACCTACGCGCGGGCCCGGGCCTTCGCCCGCGGGCTGATCGAGCAGGCCGCCACGGGTGAGGGCATCGTGGTGAAGCGCAGCTTCGGCCGCGACTCCATCATGCGGCTGTTCCCCGCCACCCTGGCCAAGCTGGCCATCTCGAACCACGGCGTCGACGTCGAGGCCTGCATCGGCTGTGGCACCTGCGTGAAGACCTGCCCGGTGGACGCCATCGACCCCGAGGCCGCCACCGTCGACACCAAGGCCTGCCTGGCTTGCCTGGGCTGCGTGAACAACTGCCCGGTCAACGCGGTGACCATGAGCTTCGCCCGCACCCCGCTGTACGGCTTCGAGGAGCTCAAACGGCGCCACGGCATCACGATCCTGGAGCCGACCGCGGACTCGTAGGGTCCACCTCGCCGTGCGAGGTGGACCTATGCACCCCGGATCCGAACAGCCGCGGACCTATGCCAGTTGGATCCGAACAGTTCGGGTCCATGGGCCGCCATCTGGCGCTCCCAGGCTCCGCGTGTACGCTGAAAACGGGGGTTGATCCGTCTACGTCTCTGCGGATGTCGGTCGGATGTTCGGATCCAACCCACATAGGTCAGGCGCTGTTCGGAAATGGTGAGCATAGGTCCAGTTCGGGCCACGGAAGCCCCCGCCCCTCGCGCGGGTTCAAACCCCGCCCCGACGTCGCCGAGCCATCCATGCGCCTGCTGCCCGCTGTCCTGCTGCTGATCGCCTGCAACCCGCCCGTCTCCGCCGAGGTGCCCGCGGGCCCACCCACGCTGACCCTCGAGGTCAAGGTGGGGGAGGGGGGCTGGAGCACCGACACCGCGGCCTACCCCCTGAAGGGCGAGCCGGTCGCGCTGCGGGTGGCTGAGCGAGAGGGCGCTGAGCCCCGCTGGTACCAGATCTTTCCGGACCTGGACCAGATGTACAAGAACGCCAACCACCCCTGGGAGGACGACCCCTACCAGTGGGTGGGGCTCGACTCCATCCGCTACCTGCGGGTGGAGCGCACGGATCTGCGGGGGCAGTGGGAGGTGGAACCCCTGGCCGACCCCGGGCGCGATCCCGAGCGCTCTCGTTTCCAGCGGCCCGATGTGGGCTCGTCCTGGTACCAGGTGGAGCTCCACAGCCCCGACGGCGTGGCCATCTCGCCGGGGATGGAGTCCATCGACGAGCACGGGCTGTCGCCCCGGGTGATGCGCATCTCGGTGCGGGACGGCGAGGGCTACATCGGCTGGCTGAGCTCGTTCTTCAACGTGCCGGGGGTCTTCGGCTCCGTGATCCAGCAGTCCTCCGGCTACACCGGTGTGGACTGCGCCGACGTTCTCGTGGCCGCCTTCCACCGCTGGAAGGGGCGCCCCCTGAAGAAGAACTACAACGTGGCCATGCTGGTGGACCTCTGGCCCCGGGTGCTCGAGCTCGACATGGAGGGCGGCGAGCCCGCCGAGCCGGTGGCCTGGGGTGAGCAGGTCCTGCCGGGGGACATCGTGGCCGTGCGCTACGCCGGCAAGCGCCAGTACCAGCACATCGGCGCGCTGTACCGAGACGCCGATGGTGACGGGCTCCTGGGCGGTGAAGACGAGGTCCTCCACGCCGGCCCCTGGCCCCTGCAGGCCTCCCGCCTGGACCGCGGCGGCTTCGACGGCCACGTGGTGGTGATGCGCCCCGAGTGAGGATAGCGACCACGACCGCCCAGCCCGGAGCCTCCATGCTGGCCTCCCTTGTCCTCGCCGCCGCCCTCGCCACCTCAGCCGCCCAGGCGGAGGATCCGCTGGCGTTCGAGCTGGTGGGCGTGGAGGTGGAGTCCGTGGGCCTGCGGGAGACCCGGCTGCAGCTGGTGACCGAGCTGGAGCGCACCAAGTGGCCCGGGGTTCGCCTGCGGGAGATCGAGTACGCGCTGAGCGTCGGTGGCCAGGCGGTGGCCGATGGCCGGGCCGACTACGAAGGCCTGAAGCTGCGCAAGGGGCAGCCGGAGACCATCCGCATCCCGGTGTCGTTCCGCACTCTGCAGGCCGCGGGCGCCATCGGGACCGACCTGGTGGAGGGCGGCCAGCTGTCCGTGCAGCTCGAGGGTGACATGCGCATCCGCATGCTGCTCCTGCCGTTCACGATCCCCCTCGACGAGTCGGTCGTGGACGTGGACCTGAGCTTCTAGCCCCAGCGGGCCTGCCCGCTCGGAGCTATGGTGGGGCCCGGAGATTCCGTGCGCACCGCCCCATCCCTCGTCGTCATCGCCTGTCTCGGGCTCGGCTCCGCCTGCAAGTCGGGCGACAGCGGAGCCACGGGCGGCCTGGACGACCCGCTGGGCTACGAGCCCGTGGACGCCAGCTATGGGGTCGCCGAGCGGGCGGTGGTGGTGGTCCTGGACGGCGTCCGCATGGACGAGAGCTTCGGCGACGGTGAGTCGGACGCCTGGGGCGGCCCCACCGAAGAGGTCCTGCCGCGGATCCGGGACGACCTGCGGAGCCGCGGTGGCGTGGCCGAGCCCGCCTATGTCAGCGGCACCACCTTCACCGGATCCTCCCATGCCTCCCTGCTCACCGGCGTGCGCCAGTACTACGCCAACCTCGGCGCCTCCACCGGCTACGGGCTGCGGCAGCCCGACCTGCCCACCTTCTTCGAGCTGCTGCGCCTCGAGCGCGGCATCGGCCCCAAGCAGGCCGTGTTCGCGGCCAACACCAAGATCCTGGGTGACCTGACCCGCAGCCGCGCCCCGGGCTTCGGCCTGGACTACGGCGCGACCTACCACCGGGTCACCGCGGCCGCGAGCGAGAACAAGGACGCCCAGCGGGACGCCTCGGTGCTGACCCGGGTGCGCTCCTCGCTGACGGGGGACGGCGCGGTCTTCGCCCTGGCCAACCTCCACCAGATCGACCGGGCGGGCCACGCCTCGGCCCAGGACTACGCCGACTACGTCTCCGATGTGGACAGCCCGGTGGTCGAGCTGTGGAACTGGATGTTGCGGGAGCAGGACCAGGCCGGTCTGCCGCTGACCTTCGTGCTGTCCGACCACGGTCGCCACCGCATCTCGAGCGACGAGAGCCCCTGGCAGGACCACGGCTGCGCCTGCTCCGGCTGCCGCGAGGTGCCGCTGCTGGCCCTGGGTCCGGGCATCGAGCCGGGCTCGGTGGTCACCCAGCCGACCCTGCTCGAGGACGTCACCCACACCATGGCGTGGCTCATGGGTGTGCCCATGCCCTACAGCACGGGCCTGGCCCTGGACGAGCTGCTGGCGGGGGAGCCCGACATCCCGGTGCGCTCGGGCGAGGTGGCCGTGGCCGCCCACGGCGAGCTGATCGCCTGGCAGCGCTGGGAGCCCCGGCACGCCGCTCGCAGCAGCGTCCTCGTGGACGGCGAGGTGGTCGCCACCGGTGTCCTCCACGCCGAGGCGCCGGCCGTGGTCCGGGGCGAGGACGCCGACTTCGCCTGCTGGCGCCAGCTCGATCTCGATCTGAGCCAGGACAGCTGGCCCTGGGAGGCCCACTGCGCCCAGCGCCTGGCCGGCGGCGCGTGGCGCGACCTCGGCGCGGAGACCGTGGAGCTGCCCGACGGCTTCGAGGCCCAGCTCGGGGTGGACGACAAGGGCCGGCTGTGGGTCCTCTACCTGGGCGGTGAGCTCGACAACGGGCTGGGCGCCATCACCCCCAGCACCGTCGGCTACGGCCTGGCCCGCTGGGACCCGAGCCTGGACGCCTGGGATCAGACCTCGCGGCTGCAGGCCCAGGGCCGCTTCCCCAGCCACGCGCGGCTGCTGATGGAAGAGGGCCGCAACTGGGTGGTGATGGCCGTCTCCGACGACCAGACCTCCATGCGCTACTCCCGCCACCTCGAGATCTACGAGCTGGGCTGGAACACCGACGGCGTGCCCGTCTGGATCGAGCTGGCGAGCCTGTACGGTCCCGACTCCGAGCTCGACGCGGTGGGCCGGCTGGAGCGCCCCGCCATCGGCCGCGCCGGCGACGTGCTGACCACGGTGGCCGTCGGCTACGCCGACACCGGCACCTACCTGATGGCGGCGACTCTGGACGAGTCGTCCGGCTTCGCGCGGGAGTGGACGGAGCTGTCCCAGCTCGACGACAGCGGCCTGGTCTACCCCCACCTTTCCCCGGCGTTCTCCGACGATGGATGGGTCTACTGGGCCCGACAGGCGGGCAGCGGTGGGGTGGAGATCTGCCGCGCCGACGACGCGGCCGAGCCCAGCTGCCGGGACAGCGGCTACGGCTGGATCGACAGCCTGGCCCCGGCCGATGGCGGCGCCTGGGTCAGCGTCAGCGACGGCGACCTGGCCTGGAGCCGGGTCTGGGTGCCGTTCTAGATCAGGGCCCGTAGCCTTCGGCTTGCAGCACGATCATCGCCCGGGCGCAGGCCCGCGCGTCGCTGGTGGGGTCGTGGTGCTTCAGGGGGATGTCCAGGTGGCGGCAGAGGTCCGGCAGCCTGGTGGGGCGCAGGCTCCAGGCCTGGCGAGCCAGGCGCATGGTGCAGGCGAAGGGCAGGGTCGGGGGCTCGAGCCCGGCGGCTTCGCAGCAGGCCCGCAGCACCGAGCGGTCGAAGCTCGCGTTGTGGGCGACCATGTAGGCAGCGCCGTCGAGCACCGGCGCCAGCTCCGGCCAGATCTCGGCGAAGGGGGGCTCGTCCGCGACATCCTGCCAGGTCAGGCCGTGGATGTGGGTGAACTGGAAGCGGCTGCGGGGTGGGCGGATCAGGCGGGTCTCGACGCGGGTGATGCGCCCGTCGTCGACCCGGACCAAGGCCACGGCGCAGGCGCTGTCACGCCCGGTGTCGGCGGTCTCGAAGTCGATGGCGACGAAGCTGGCGAGGGGGCTCATGCGCGCCCTCGTATCCAGCGCGGAGCCGCCGCGCGCGTCCGGGGGGGCTCGTTCTGGCGTGTCTCGTTGTAGAGTTACGTTGCGGTGGCCCAGCTTCGCGGGTAAGCACGCGCCACAGACCGCCCCTCCACACCGGGTGCTTCAAATGAGCGACACGCTGCTCCACGCCTACCCCCTCGGCTTCCACGTCTCCCGCGCCGCCCAGGCCCGCCCGGCCCTCGGGCTCGCCGCCTCCTGGACCGAGGATCAGCGCGGCATCATGGCCTACCGCGAGCTGGCGGTGAGCCTGGCCCAGGAGCGGGGCGACGACGAGCCTCCCCCCGCGGCGGAGCTGCTCTGCGGCAGCCTGCTGGCCGACGTGATGCGCGAGCTGCTGCTGCAGTACGAGCGCGCCCACAGCGCCGAGCTCGCCGCCTGCCTCGACGCCGTGGTCGCACAGCTCGGCCGAGGCGGCCTCGATGCCCGCCTGGTGGCCTTCCTGGATCGCTTCCCCCCCCGCGGCGCCGAGGACCTCGAGCAGAGCGCCGAGGCGCTGGTCGCCCGGGACGACGCCCCCATCGCCGTCGGTGGCGAGGCCATGCTGCGCTGGCTTCACGAGGCAAACCCGGCCTTCGGCGAGCTGCTCGCCCTGTTCGACACCGAGCCGGACAGCGAGTCCGAGGCGCGGGTCTCCATGGCCTCGGCGCTGCTCGAGCAGCTGTCCGCCGCTCCGCCCCTCGAGGCCGTGGGCATGAGCCTGTCCGACGCATTGCTCGCGCCGATGCGCGCCCACCCCGACTCCCTGTCGGCCCAGCTGGATTGGGTGCGGGAGCGCTGGGGCGACGTGCTGCCCGAGGGCATGTTCGACCGCCTCACCCTCGCCCGCGACCTGCGCGCGGCCGAGCTGTACGAGCGCTCCGGGCCGCCGGGCTCCGCGCCGGTCATCAGCTTCGGCGACGCCGCCGAGGACATCGCGCCGGAGGCCTTCAGCGAGGACGCCGACTGGATGCCCAACGTGGTGCTGATGGCCAAGTCCACCTACGTGTGGCTGCATCAGCTGAGCGAGACCTACGGCCGGCCCATCACCACCCTGGACGCCATCCCGGACGAAGAGCTTGATCGGCTCGCCCGCTGGGGTGTGACCGGCCTGTGGCTCATCGGCCTGTGGGAGCGCTCCAAGGCCTCCCGGGACATCAAGCAGATGATGGGCAACCCCGAGGCCGTGGCCTCGGCCTACAGCCTGCACGACTACAGCATCGTGGGCGAACTGGGCGGCGAGGAGGCCTACTGGCGCCTGAAGGACCGGGCCATGCAGCGGGGCATCCGCCTGGCCGGCGACATGGTGCCCAACCACATGGGTGTGGACTCGAGCTGGGTGGTGGATCACCCCGACCGCTTCATGCAGCTCGAGCAGCCGCCCTACCCCAACTACCGCTTCACCGGCGCCGACCTCTGCGATCACCCCGACGTGAGCTTGCGCATCGAGGACGGCTACTGGAACCACAGCGACGCGGCCGTGGTGTTCCAGCGGGTCGATCAGCGCAGCGGCGAGACCCGCTACCTCTACCACGGCAACGACGGCACCAGCATGCCGTGGAACGACACGGCCCAGCTGGACTTCTCGAAGGAGCACGTGCGCGAGGCGGTCATCCAGACCATCCTCGATGTGGCCCGACGCTTCTCCATCATCCGCTTCGACGCGGCCATGACCCTGGCCAAGAAGCACGTGCAGCGGCTGTGGTACCCCAAGCCCGGCGACCAGGGCCCCGTGCCCTCCCGGGTCGAGCACGGCATGTCCAAGGCCGAGTTCGACGCCATCATGCCCGTGGAGTTCTGGCGTGAGGTGGTGGACCGGGTGTCCGCCGAGGTCCCCGACACCCTGCTGCTCGCCGAGGCCTTCTGGCTGATGGAGGGCTACTTCGTGCGCACCCTGGGCATGCACCGGGTGTACAACTCGGCCTTCATGCACATGCTGCGGGACGAGAAGAACGCCGAGTACAGGGCGAGCATCAAGAACGTGCTGGCCTACCAGCCGGCGATCCTCGAGCGCTTCGTCAACTTCATGAACAACCCCGACGAAGAGCCCGCCGTGGAGCAGTTCGGCCGCGGCGACAAGTACTTCGGCGTGGCGCTGCTGATGTGCACGCTGCCGGGCCTGCCCATGCTGGGCCACGGGCAGATCGAGGGCTTCGCCGAGAAGTACGGCATGGAGTACCGGCGCTCCTACTGGAACGAGGCCGTGGACCAGGAGCTGGTCGCCCGGCACGAGCGGGAGATCTTCCCCCTCATCCGCCTGCGGCGCCTGTTCAGCGGTGTGGCGGACTTCGCCCTGTACGACCTGGTGGCCGACGGCGGGGGCGTCAACGAGAGCGTCTTCGCCACCAGCAACCGCTACCAGGGCCGCCGGGCGCTGGTTGTGTACAACAACGCCTACGACGGCGCGTCCGGCCACGTCCGCCATGCGGCGCCCATCAACCGGGGCAGCAGCGGCGAGCCGGACCTGGTGGAGCGGGACCTCTGCGAGGCCCTGGGCCTGCCCCGGGACGCCGATCAGGTCTGCGTGCTGCGCGACCTGGTCTCCGGCGACAGCTGGGTGGTGCCCTGCGATCGTCTGAGCGAGCAGGGCCTGCGGGTCGAGCTGCGGGGCTACCAGTACCGGGCCTTCACCGACATCCGTGTGGTCCACGACCACGACGGCGCCTGGCGTCAGCTGGCCGATCGCCTGGCCGGCGGCCCGGTGAAGGACGCCGACGCGGCGGTGCAGGACCTCCGCACCGCGCCGCTGCAGGACGCCATCGCCGCCTTCCTGCAGGGCTGGGCCCGCTGGGAGAGCGAGGGGCTCGCGCCTCTGCCCGACGTCCTGGTCGGCGAGCTGGCTCAGCGGGGCGTGCCCGGAGAGGGTGCGCTGGGTCGCAGCCTGACCCGCAGCCTGCAGCGCGTGGCCACGGCGCTGGACGCACCGGCGACGCTGGGGCTGCCCACCGAGCTGCAGGCGCGGCTCCTGGCCGGCCTCGAGGCCGAGGGCGCCGAGCGGGCGCGCTTCGTGGCGGTGCCCATGGCCTTCGCGCTGCTGGACTGCCTGCGGGGCCACGCCGCCACCGATGACGAACCCCAGCGGGAGCTGCCGGTGGCCCTGCGCCTCGAGCCGGCCATCGCTCGGGCCTTCGAGGCCTTGGGTGGCGGCGGCTGGGACGCGGCCCGGGACGCCCGCATGGTCTGGTTGCTGTCCGCGCTGGCGCTGAGCGAGGACTGGCCAGGCGCGGCCGGCGTCTCCCCGGAGCTGTCTCGGTGGCTGGGCGTGAACGAGTACCAGGGCGAGACCTACCTGGACCGCCAGCAGCTCGAGACCCTGCTGTACTGGTGGCAGGTGCTCGCCATCCTGCCGGAGCTGGGCGCGCTGGACGAGCTGGCCGTCAACGCCGCAGCTCGGGCCGAGCGGGCCGAGGCCCTGCTCGAGGCCGCCGAGGCGGCGGGCTGGAAGCTGGGGGGGCTGGCGCAGGACGGATAGGGGGCCTGGGTCCCCCGGCCTGGATTGTGCACATGCTCCGCCGCGAACCGCGCCGCCTGCTGCTTCCAACGCTCCTGCTCGCGGCCTGCGCTCCCGATCCGGTCGGCATCGCCCAGGTCGCCATCACGCCCCACGAGGACGTGTCCACCCTGCTGTGGGTCGACTGGGAGCAGGACGCGGACGCCACCGCCAGCTGGATCGAGATCGAGCTGGAGGATGGGACCCTGATCCGCTCGATCCCCGTCGCCCGTACGGCAGGGGAGCACCGCGAGGTCGTGCTGGGCGCCCCCGCGGAGCACGATCTGACGGTGCGGGTCGCGGCCATGAACGGCGGGGGTACCGTGCTCGGTGACCCCGTGTCAGCCCGCACCGGCGCGCTGCCGGAGGACCTGACCCTGCCGGAGCCCGGCGTCTGGCTCCCCGAACGGGCGGAGCCCGCGGGCTGGGTGCTGGGCAGCGTCGATGTGGACGGTGGCAGCAACTACTCGGGCCCCTACTGGCTGTTCATCGCCGATCGCCAGGGCCGCATCGTCTGGTACCGGGAGCTGGGCTGGGACATGAGCATGTTCCCCCGCGTGGCCCGGGACGGCACCCACATCGCCTGGGACGCCCACATGTTCCTCGAGCCCACCGGGGATGACAGCCGGGTCGAGCGCGCGACCCTCGACGGGCTGTGGACCGATGTCGTCTCCACCCCGGGGCTCGGCTGGACCTGGGACGAGACGGACGACGGGGCGGTGCTGTACGACAAGAACC
This sequence comes from uncultured Enterobacterales bacterium, assembly GCA_964481655.1. GTDB lineage: Bacteria > Myxococcota_A > UBA796 > UBA796 > JAFGLY01 > CALDOK01. The sequence goes on from CAYZVO010000198.1 coordinate 10,682, forward strand.
GCGGGGTGGACACCATCACCCTCGAGCAGGTGGACGCCGACGGGACCCAGCACACGCTGTGGGACTGCGGTGCCTGGCTGGAGCCCCTGGGCGGCAAGCTCGAGGCTTGCTTCACCAACACCACCAACTGGGTGCCCGCCACGGACACCGTGTTGTGGTCCACCTACTGGGGCGACTGGGTCGCCGAGCTCGATCGGGCCAGCGGCGAAGTGCTCTGGTACGCCGGCGCCATCGACGGCGGGCTGGACTTCGATCCTCCGGACGCGGCCTTCGAGCTGCAGCACTACCCCAACTACACCGCGGACGGCACCCTGCTGGTCTCCACCCACGTGCCCGATCGAGAGGGTGAGCAGCGGGCCCGGGAGTACGCGGTGGATCTCGACCAGGGCGCGCTCATCGAGCTCTGGTCCTACGGCGAGGGCGCCGAGGACTACTACGCACCCTACTCGGGGGAGGCCGTGCGCCTGCCCGGCGGCAACACCCTGGTGAACACCGGCACGGGGGGCGGGATCCTCGAGGTCTCCCCCGAGGGCGAGACCGTCTGGTCCCTGTCCTGGGAGGACGAGCACACCCTCGGCCACACCCAGCTCATCGACGATCTGTACGCCGTCAACCGTGGGCGCTGAGCGGGACCTCCGGGCCTGCTCGTCCGGTTATTGTCCGTTCGTTGCCATCTGCGGCACCCCACGGTTCGAAAGGCTCGGAACTACCCGATGACACGGCGAACACTCGACATCGAGGACCTCTACCGCCGCTACGGCGCGTTGGTCCGGCGCAGGATTCGCCGCTTCTTTTCCGACGAGGAGGCCGACGACGTGTTGCAGGAGGTGTTCACCCGCGTGATCGTCCGACAGGCGAGCTTCCGGGGCGACAGCGCCCCGGCCACTTGGCTGTACCAGGTGACCACGCGCCACTGCCTCAACCGGCTGCGGGATCGCACGCGCCGGGATGAGCTGTGGAACGAACGCGGCGGCGTGTACTGGAGCGGCGCGGTCTCCTCCGCCGACCAGGAAGCCCGCGCCCGCCTGGCCCAGGCCTGGCGGCACCTCGACGATCAGCTCGTCACCATCGGCATCTACTACCACCTCGACGGCCTCACCCACGAGCGCATCGCCGAGCTGGTCGGCTGCTCCCGCCGCACGGTGGGCAACCGGCTGGCCGAGCTCGCCGAGCGCACCCGAGGTGCCAAGTGAGCCTGGACCCCTCCCTGTTTACCCGCGACTGGCACGTGCTGGACCTGGCCCTCGAGCGCCTGGTGCTCGACGACCTCCAGCCCGCCGAGGCCCGGAAGGTGGAGGCCCACCTCGCCACCTGCGAGGCCTGTAGCCAGCGGCACGAGGCCGTCGCCGCGGAGATGGCCGCGCCGCTCCCGGAGCTGGCCCCCGGTGGTCGCGGCGTCCCGGAGAGCTCGGAGGGCGAGGGGCTCCTGCAGAGCGTCCTGCGCCTGCGCTGGTTCATGGGTGGCGTCGGGGCCACCGTGGCCGCGGCGGCCTTGGCCCTGGTGGTGCTGCTTCCCCGCATCGACGATCCCCGCGGGACCGAGTTCCGGGATCGGGGCTCGGAGCTGTCCTTCGAGGTCTACCGCAAGGATGCCAAGGGCGCGGTGCGGGTCCAGGACGGTGACGGCGTGCGCCCCGGTGACCGGCTGGGTTTCCGCATCGGCAGCCAGGACGATGGTCACCTCATCGTGCTCGGCATCGACAGCACCATGAACCCCTACCCCTGCTACCCCGCGGATCCCGGCAGCGGCCCCGCGCCCTGGTCGTCCAGCCCGGACCCGGTGCAGCTGGACGCCGCCGTCGAGCTGGACGCCACCCCGGGCCAGGAGCGGCTCCTGGCGCTGCTCTGCGGCCAGCCGGTGGGCTTCGACGCGGTCGCCCCGCGGCTGCGCACCGCGGCCTCCGGCGCAGAAGCCTGGGGCGAGCTGCCCGATCTGTACCCGGGCTGCCTGCAGCGGGAGCTGCGGGTGCACAAGCTCGAGGCCGCGCCGTGATCGGCCTGCTCGCCGGGGCCCTGCTCGCCAGCGCGCTGCAGCCCGCCGTGGCCGCAGAGCGCCGCTACGCCGTGGTCGTCGGGGCCAACCTGGGCGGCGCCGATCAGGAGCCGCTGCTCTACGCGGAGCGGGACGCCGAGCGCACCTCGTCGGTGCTCCGGGATCTGGGGGGTGTGAACCAGGAGGATCTCGTGGTCCTGCTGGCGCCGGACGCCGGCAGCCTGCGGCGCGTCCTCTCCCGCACCGGCCAGCGCATCGCCGCGGAGACCTCCGAAGGAGACCGCACCCTGCTGTTCGTCTACTACAGCGGCCACGCGGACGAGCGGGGACTGCGTCTGGGCGACAGCGCGTTCCCCCTCGACCAGCTCCGGGAGCAGGTCGAGGCCATGCCCGTGGACGTGCGGGTGCTGCTGGTGGACGCCTGTCGCTCCGGCGAGATCCTCCGCTCCAAGGGCGCCACCCCGGTGGAGCCCTTCGCCATCACCATCCGCGGCCCCGAGCAGAGCGAAGGCCTGGCCATCCTGACCTCGGCCTCCGGCGAAGAGGACGCCCAGGAGAGCGACCGCCTGCAGAGCGGGGTCTTCACCCACCACCTGCTCGCGGGCCTGCAGGGCGCGGCCGACACCAGCGCCGATCACAAGGTCACCCTGAGCGAGGCCTACCAGTACGCCTACGACCGCACGCTGATGACCACCAGCCGGGCGCCGACCCTGCAGCACCCGTCCTATGTCTTCGATCTGCGCGGCCAGCGCGACCTGGTGCTCACCGAGCTCGAGGGCGCCCAGACGGGGCTGGTGTCGGTCCAGGAAGCTGGGCAGTACGTGTTCTTCGATCCGAAAGGCAGCGAGCTGGTGGTGGAGGCCGAGGTCGCCGAGGCCGGCGTGCTGGCCCTGCCCGCCGGCAGCTATCTGGTACGCCGCCGCCCGCCGGACACCGTCTACCAGGGCGAGGTGAAGATCGTCGCCGGCCAGCAGACCGAGCTGTCCCAGGCCACCCTGGCCCAGATGCCCTACGGCCACACCGCGCGCCGCGGCACCGCCACCGAGCGCAAGAGCGCCACGGCGCTGTCCCTCGGCGGCGGCATGGCGGGCACGCCTTCGTCCGACCTCGGCCTGGGCCCGGCGGCTGCGCTGGGGCTGCGGGTGGACACCCGCGCGGCGACCGTGGCGCTGGGCTTGCGCTACGGCCAGCACGGGGCCGACAACCCTACACTCGCCATCGACCAGCGCAGCTTCGGGCTCGCGCTGGGTGGGAGCCGACACCTCGACCTGGGTCCGTTCTCCCCTGGGCTGGGCGTTCGTGTGGGTGGTGATCTGGTCTGGCAGCGCTTCGAGACCGCGGGGGTCGCCCCGGATCGCCTGTCACTCACCGGCTTCGTGGGTCCTGGCGCCGCCCTCGACCTGGCCCTGTCGCCGCGCTGGTTGATCGGGCTCCGCGGTGGTGTCGACATCCAGCTCTACCGGGCCGGAGACGGCCAGGATGGGTCCACCCTCAACACGGCGGTCGTACCCCATGGCACGCTCCAGCTCGCGTACTACCTGTAGGGCCCTCGCGGCGGCGCTGCTCGCCGGCACCACCGCCTGTGGCGATGGGCTGGTGGGGGCCGAGTATCGCGGTGACGCGCTGCTGATCCTCCAAGGCCAGGTGATGGTCGAAGAGGACCTCCCCCCCCTCGAGGCCGAGGTGAGGGTGGCTGTGTTCTGGTCCAGTCGGGGCGGTCACGGTGAGACACACCAGCAGGAGGCGGCTGTCCTCACGGACTTTCCAGCGCAGTACACCCTGAGCCTCTATACACCTCCACCGGACGAGGTCCTCTATCAGCCCGATCCGGCCCCATCGTCCTTCGCGGTCGGGCTGCCGTTGATCTACGAGGACATCGATGGCAACGGCCGCTTCGACAGCGGGATCGAGACGGTCGTGGGCGGGGCGGAGGACGCGATGGTGATCTACTTCCCGGAGCCCGTCGTGATCCCGGACCCTCCGGAGCCCCCGGACACCGCGGACACGACGCCACCCGAGGGGGCCGCCGAGCCCCTGTATGGAGACATCGAGGCTGGGTACCATGCCGTGACGACCCTGGCGGAGCATTGCCACGACCGGCGGTTCGCGCTGGCGCTGGCCGATCCCCTGGCGGTGGACCTCGCCGTGGGCGATGTCGAGGACATCCTCCAGGACATGGAATGTGACGACGATCTGGACGAGTGGGACGACCTGCTCTGAGAGAACATGCGGGCTGGCTTGCCATGTCCGTCACCCCACGGTTCACAAGCAGTGACAACCCTCCACCCGAGGATGCTGATTTGCGCCACCTGCCCCTCTTCGTCTCCGCTGTTTCCCTGTCCCTCATCGCGTGTGGCACCGGCGATGCCTCCGACACCGCGGCGGGCTTGCTACCGGATCCGACCTCGCTGCAGGCTGCGAGCGGCGACGTCACCGTCACCGAAGTCACCAAGCTCACAGCCTCGGACGCCGAGGCCTCCGACAACTTCGGCGGCTCCGCCAGCGGCGCGGGAGACGTCAACGGCGATGGCTACGCCGACGTGATCATCGCCGCCTCGCGGGAAGACGACATGGGCACCAGCGCCGGGAGCGCCTACGTCTACCTCGGCAGCGTGTCGGGGATCGACAGGAGGACCGAGGTGAAGCTCACGGCTTCGGACGGCGCCGCAGGGGACAACTATGGGGCGGGGGTCTCGGACGCAGGCGATCTGAACGCCGATGGCTACGCGGATGTGGTGGTGGGCGCGTGGCTCGCAGATGGAACCGACTCGAACGAAGGTTCGGCCTACGTCTACCTGGGGAGCGCCACGGGCGTCGACAGCGGCTCGGAGCAGAAACTCACGGCCTCGGACGCGTCGCAGTCCGCGTTCTTCGGCGCCTACGTCGCGGGGGCCGGCGACGTGAACGGCGACGGCTACGACGACCTCGTCGTGGGCGCGACCAACGACAGCTCCGCGGCCACCAGCGCGGGCGCAGCCTATCTCTACCTGGGCGCCGCGAGCGGGATCGATGCCAGCACCGAGCAGCGGCTGGATCCCAGCGACGCGGCCGAGGACTACTGGTTCGGTGACGGGGTGGACGGCGCCGGTGACGTCAACGGCGACGGGTTCGCCGATGTGATCGTCGGCTCGGACGGAGACAACGGCCCGGTGTCCTGGGCGGGGGCCGCCTACGTCTACCACGGCAGCGCCGCTGGCCTCGACGCGAGCAGCGAGACCAAGCTCGTCGCGTCGGACGCGACCGTCGACGCGGGCTTCGGCTGGGTCCCAGCGAGCGCCGGAGACGTGAACGCCGACGGGTACGACGACGTGATCGTGGGTGCTTACTTCGGGGACGGCGTCGAGAGCGGCGCCGGCGCGGCCTATGTCTACCTGGGGAGCGCCTCGGGCATCGACAGCACCACCGAGGCCAAGCTGTACGCCTCCGATGGCGCAGTGTACGACTGGTTCGGCGAGACCATGGACGGTCCGGGCGATCTGGACGGCGACGGCTACGATGACGTGATCGTGTCGGCCACCGGCTCCGATGCATACGGCGAGGACGCAGGCGCAGCCTATGTCTACATGGGGGGCAGCGGCGGTGTGGACATCAGCACCGAGCTGCAGCTCGCGCCCTCGGACGCCGAGGCGGGCGATGTGTTCGGCTACCCCGTCGCAGGCGCCGGCGACGTGGACGGCGACGGATTCTTCGACCTGATCATCGGCGCCTGGAGTGACGACGACATCGCCACCGACGCGGGGGCAGCCTACCTCTTCCACGGCGGCTGCGGCGTGCTGGTGTACCTCGACGCCGACGGGGACGGCTACGGCGACCCCTCCGAGAGCCTCTACGACTGCAGCGGCGATCCCGGGTACGCGGACAACGGCGAGGACTGCGACGACGACGACTCCGCGGTGTACCCCGCAGCGTCCGAGGCATGCAACGGCGTGGACGACGACTGCGACGGCAGCGTGGACGAGGACGACGCCATCGACGCGCCCACCTGGTACGCCGACGCCGACGGTGACGGCTTCGGCCTGGACAGCGACACCGTCGTCGCCTGCGACCAGCCCAGCGGCTACGCGGCGGACGACGAGGACTGCGACGACGGTGACGCCAGCATCAGCCCGGGCGCGGCGGAGTCCTGCAACGGCGTGGACGACGACTGCGACGGCCACGTGGACGAGGACGACGCCGTGGACGCCCCCACCTGGTACGCCGACGCGGACGGTGACGGCGACGGCAGCGCCCGCTACGCCACCACCGCCTGCGACCAGCCCAGCGGCTACGTGGACAACGCCGATGACTGCGACGACACCGAAGCGCTGGCCACCACCGGCGGCGTCGAGCTGTGCGATGGGGTGGACAACGACTGCGACGGCACCGTGGACAACGATGACGCCGTGGATGCCTCCACCTGGTACGTCGACGCCGACGGAGACGGCTACGGTGATGCCAGCACCACCACCACCGCATGCAGCCACCCCAGCGGCTAAGAAGCCAACGACGACGACTGCGATGATGGCGACGCCACCGCCTACCCTGGGGCGGACGAGCTGTGCGACGGGGTGGACAACGACTGCGACGGCAGCGTGGACAACGACGACGCGCTGGACGCTCCCACCTGGTACATCGACGCGGACGGCGACGGCTACGGTGCTGACAGCTACACCACCACCGCCTGCAGCCAGCCCAGCGGCTACGTGGCCAACGCCGAGGACTGCGACGACCTGGAGGCCGGGGCGAACCCCGCGACCGAAGAGCTCTGCGACACCATCGACAACGACTGCGACGGCCATGAGGACGAAGACGCCGCGGACGCTGACACCTGGTACGAGGACGCCGACGGCGAAGGCTACGGGGG
>CAYZVO010000199.1:0-5302 GCA_964481655.1 uncultured Enterobacterales bacterium
CCAGCCCCCCCCCCCCGCGTCCGGCCCGCCCCCGCCCCCCCGGGCCGCCCCCCGCCCGCCGCCGCCGCGCGCGGCGCGCCGCGGCGCCGCCCCCGCGCCCCCCCCCGCCCCGCCGCCGCCGGCCCCCGCGGGCCCGCCCCCCATGGGCGGGATCCAGGGTCCGACCTCCGGCGCCCGTGGCCCGGCCCCGGCCGCTCCGCCTCCGATGGGTGGCATCCAGGGGCCCACCTCCGGTGGCGCCGCTGGCACCCCCTTCCAGGCCTCCCAGCCGCCCCCCTCGGCCCCCCAGCAGCAGAAGCGGGTCTCGTCCTTCCGGGTCTACGCTTTGCTGCTCGCCGTGTTCATGCTCGGCTGCGCCGCGGTGGTCACCGCGGTGTGGGTGGGCATGTCCCGGGACAAGGATCCCGAGCCGGTGGCCCAGGTCCCCAGCACCACCCCGGCGGTGGCCGATGCGCCCCGGGACAAGCCGCAGGAAGACACCGCCGAGGAGCCGGAGCCCGAGCCCCAGCCCCGGCGCACCACCCCGCGCAGGACCACCACGACGGCCCCGGCCGCGCCCGCGGCCCCCAAGACCACCCCGGGCACCCTGACGGTCAAGATGACCGATCAGACCTTCCTGACCACCATCGAGGTCACCTGCCCCAGCGGGATGCGTCAGCGCGCCTCCATCAGCCCCGGCGGCAGCGCGACCATCTCCAACGTGCCGACCGAGACCTGCGTCCTGCACTTCAAGGGCGGCGCGCCGGCCCGCTTCTCACCGGTCTCCGGTGGTCAGTCCCTGTCCTGCTACATCCAGGGCACCACCGCGGTCTGCAAGTAGCTTCACTCCTCTCCCTCCCGGCCCCTTCGGAGTCCCATCCATGCTGCCGAGAATCCTCCTGGTCCTCTCCCTCCTGCTGTGGTCGCTGCCCGCGCTGGCCGACACGGCGCCCTCCCCGCTGTGGTCCGACCGGTCCGTGCCTCACAAGAAGTCCGATGACGGTGGCGACGAGGTCAGCGCCGAGGAAGCGGAGCGTCTCGCCGAGGAAGAGCGCAAGAAGAAGGACAAGATGGCTCGCGTCATCGTGCTGCGCTGGTCCGACACGGACACAGACTACACCGACGAGAACGTGCACCGGGTGGTGCGCAGCCGCATCGACCGCTCCGACGCGCTTTTCTTCCCCGAGGTCGATCTCTACCAGAACGGCCGCAAGCTCAAGGACAAGACCGTGGTGCCGGCGATGCAGCCCGCCCTGGTCCCCGACAACAACATCCAGCCGGTGCTGGACGCCGTGCAGCAGATCGAAGGCGTCGGCTACGGCGCCCTGCAGCCCCACGAGTGGGGCCTGAAGGCCCAGGAGCTGCAGCAGATGACCGAGCTGCTGTGGTTCGTGGACCGCATCGAGCTGCGCGAGCCCCTGTTCCTGCTCTACACCCAGATCGGCCGGGCGGCGGAGAACCAGAACCTGCCGACGCCCCCGTTCTTCGAGCAGATCGGCAACCAGCCGGTCAACTACTACTGGTACCTGGCCGCCTGCATGGCGCAGCAGGAGCCCCAGCTGATGTCCAAGGTCACCGACCAGGAGCTGCTGGCCACCCTGAACTACTACCTGCAGCAGCTGCAGGCCGGCGCCTACCCGACCATCAAGGTCGACCTCGAGCTGGACGACAACTGGGACGGTGACGTCTTCGCCGAGACCTACGAGCTGCTCTTCAACGGCCTCCCCGTGGAGCCCGACGAGAACGCCCAGGTGCCCGTCTTCCTCGGCCGCACCGACATCTACCTCAAGCGCCTGGACACCGGCCACGGCCTCTCCGAGCGCCTCGAGGTCACCAAGCTCGACGACAAGTTCTACCCGGTCATGCAGAACGCCCGGAAGCGCATGGGCATCGACTTCATCGACCAGCTCTTCCTGCACCCCAACGAGTGCACCCCCGAGCTCGATGGCGACATCCTCAACTACCTGTCCATCTACGCCAAGCTGCACGCCAAGTCCGAGGTCTACATCGCGGTGCCCCAGTTCGGAAACCCGAACAAGACCTGGATCTGGCGCTACGACCGCAAGATGGCCAACCTCTCCCTGGTCGGCGGCGCCGGCGACGACTTCCCCGTGCGCTTCGCCTTCCTGCTGTCCAGCGGCATCATGTACAACGACGCGGCCATCAGCTTCGACGACGAGGTCTCCCAGACCGAAGCCGAGTCCCAGTACATCGACGTGCGTGACCACATCGATCTCACCACCGCCGCTGGCGAGCTGCCCATCAACTTCGAGCTGCGGGGCCACTACAACCGCCTGATGGTCAACGTGGGCATCGAGGCCGGGCTCAACCTGGCGTCGGAGTCCGACGGCTGGGTGGAGTACTACCAGTTCGGGGACAACAACGACACCACCACAGCCCTGACGGGCTGTCGCTGGGCCGACACCGGCGAGGTCGATGACGAGGGCAACGCCGTCTTCGGCTGGGACTGCAGCGGTGAGATCTACGAGGTCTACAACCAGCAGCTGTTCAACCGCACGCTGTACTTCGGCTCCGCCGTGGTGCTCGGACGCAACGCCGGCTTGGGCTTCGGCCCCCGCATCGGCTTCCGCGTCGGCTGGAAGAACATCCCCCACGGCATCCAGCCCACCCTCAACCTCGGCTGGGCCATCCAGCCTCCCATGCCGGAAGGCGGCGAGCGCGTGCGGCCCCTCATCGACGTCGATCTGCGCGGCGGCGTGCAGGTGGTCACCAACAACAGCCTCGCCATCCCCGAGGGCGAGACCTACAAGATCTACCCGGTCTTCGGTATGACCGTGGGCGCGGGCCTCACCTTCTGACCGGGGACGCCTTGCGCGCCGTCCGTCTCACCGCTGCCCTGCTGCTGCTCGCCTCGTCGAGCGCGGCCCGGGCCACGACCGTGCTCTGGCTGGGTGAGCCCCCCCAGGACGCTCAGCGCGAGCGCCTCGAGGAGGACATCGGGCCGGCGCGTCACCTGGACGAGGCCGAGCTGGCCTGGCCCGCTGCCCCCGACGCTCCCACCGCCTCCGAGCGAGCCCTGTCGGATCTCGGCGCCGTGCTCGGGGACTGCGAGGGCCGCTGGGAGGCCTTCGACGTCGAGCAGGACATCGCCTGGCGCCTGGGCGAGGCCGCGGACGGCGTGGAGCTGCTGGCGGCCCCAGAGGACTGGGAGCCCCTGCACCGCCTGCTGCTGCTGCAGGGGGCTGCCGCCTACTGGGCCTGGTCACCCCAGGAGCGCTCGCGCTCCAAGGAGGCGAAGCCCTACCTGGTGGAGCTGGGCGGCGAGAGCCTGATCCGGCCCTGGGTCGACGCGGTCGCCCTGGCACCGGACCGGGTCCCAGAGCGCGGTGACCTCCCGGATCAGGCCAGCTACCAGGCCTTCGTCGAGCTGAGGGACCACCTGCTGGCCCAGCGGCGCGGCGAGCTCGTTGTGGTCGGCCTGCCTGCGGACCACACCGTCGTGGTCGATGGGAGCCCGGCCGCGGATCCCTCCCACGTGCAGCTGGTGCCCGGCACCCACCGGGTCCACCTCGAGCGCGACGGCGTCCCCGCCGCCCCCGCGGTGGTGTGGGTCGCGCCGGGTGAGCGCCAGGAACTCACCGGCCTGGTGTCCGTCGACGATCTGGACAAGGCCACCGAGCGGGTGCTCGACGGCAACCTGCTGGACGTGCCCCATGGCGTCAAGGACAGCATCGAGCTGCTGCGGGGGCAGGACGACGAGCCGTTCCACGTCGCGGCCTGGACCGGGCGCAACGACCCCGAGGTCTTCGAGCTCACGGGCGACGATCCCTGGATGCATGGCGAGTACGAGCGGGACACGGCCTTGCTGGTCGACGTCTCCCTGGGTGCGGGCCTGATGGGCAGCACCGCGTTCGTGGAGTCCGACGGCGCCACCGCCCACGGCGCGGCGGCGACCGTGCTGCAGCTGGGTGGGCAGTTCGCCTGGCGACGCTGGGCGGTGATCACCGAGCTGGCCATCCACGACACCACAGGCCGGGCGGGCATCGAGTACGGCGACGTCGCCACCACCACCAACGTGGTCGCCTCCTCCTTCGCGCGCTTCACCATGGCCCCGGGCTTCTATGTGCTGCGGCTGCGCCCACGCCGCACCAGCTTCGTGGTGGCGGCCCCCATCGGGCTGCTCAGCCCCGCCCACAGCGGCGTCGGGGCCCAGGCCTGGTTCGGCATCCCCGTGGGGCGGACCACCTGGCTGCGGCTGGGCTTCGACTTCTTCAAGGGCAACGAGCTGCCCAAGTGGGAAGCCATCGACGGCGTGAACGATCCGCTCACGACCCTCTCGCTGCGAGTTGGCGTAGCTCAGAAGCTGCATTAGCCTCCAGGTGTGCAACCCTGGAGGTCCCCATGTCCGCGCTCGCCCTGGCCCTGATCGCAGGTGTCGCCCACGCCGAGCCCCTCGCCTGGGCCTGGGAGCCTGGAGAGGCCGTGTACTACCACGCCGAGGTCACCCGGGAGCGGGACGACGGCGACTGGCACCTGGCGGTGCAGAACCTCGAGGCCCGGGCCCACCAGACCAACCTGGTCGTGGACCTCAGCTGCAGCACCGTGGACACCCTGAAGAAGGGCTGGCTCATAGAGTGCAGCTTCCACAACGTCTCCATCTCCGGCACCGCGCTGGTGCCAGGGGAGCAGGGGAACCTCAGCGCCATCTTCGACGAGTACGAGGGCTACCTCGAGGGGGCCTCGGGCACCTTCGAGATGAGCAAGCTCGGGCGCATCAAGAGCTTCGACATCCAGACCATCGAGGCCACCAGCGCCCGCGCGGGCCAGGTGGTCGACGCCATGCGCATGTTGATGGTGCGGCCCTTCGCGCAGCTCGAGCTCGAGCTGCCCAAGGCCGGCGATGACAAGGGCAAGGCCTGGAAGCAGGGGGGCTCCCCCCTCATCACCCAGCTGCGCACCTCCTACGGCACCGCCGGGGCCGTGGTCATCAAGCACGTGGTCGAGGAGCGCCAGGACGCCGTGGCCGTGATCGGCACCGAGGGCCGCGGCACCGTGGCCTACGGCCTGGCCGTCGAGTCCGACGGCACCAAGACCATCGCCGTGGACCTGGCGGGTGCGGCCAGCTTCGACACCGCCAGCGGCGTGTTGGTCACCCGCGAGTGCATGGTGGTCGGCAACTTCACCGCCGGCGCGGCGTATTCGAGCCCCACCGATCACTTCCGCGAGGTGGGGACCCTCCAGCGCATCGACGCGATCCCGCAGCCTGGCGTCGTGGCGCCCGCCCCCCCGCCGGCGCCAGCAACCCCCCCCGCCCCCCCGAGAAACAAAGGGGGCGCCTCACCGGCGCCCCCCCCCCCCCACC
>CAYZVO010000199.1:5312-17403 GCA_964481655.1 uncultured Enterobacterales bacterium
CCGGGCGTCGGGGCGCCGGCCCCAGAGCCGGAGCCTGCTCCCGAGCCCGCCGCCGAGTGAACCTAGGGGAGCACGTCACGGGCTCCCGCCCCCACGCTCGCTACAACCCCACCACCACCGCATGCCCCCAGGGTCCGTCCACCGGCAGGTCGTCGCGGTCGGTGCTCGAGAAGCCCGAGGCGCTGCCGTAGTAGACGTAGGAGTCGATCTCGAAGCTGCTGTCGCTGCGGTAGCAGTTGACGATGATGTCGGGCCAGCCGTCGTCGTCCAGGTCCGCGATCTGGGTGCGGAAGGCCCCCACGGTGGAGATGCCGTCCAGGTCGGCGCTCGAGTAGCCGGAGGACGAGCCCCAGTACAGGTAGCTGTTCAGCGACCGTGTGGATCCAGAGTAGTACTGGGCGAAGAACAGGTCCTCCCAGCCGTCCAGGTCCAGGTCGCCTGCCGCCACGCCCCGGGCGCCGTAGGTGGTCACCGCCGTGCGGTCGCCGGAGCTGAAGCCGCCGGTGTTGCCCCAGTAGACGTAGCTCGAGGACGCGTAGCTCGAGCCCGAGTAGTAGCTGGCGAAGACCAGGTCGGTGTGGCCGTCGGCGTCGAAGTCTCCGGCCTCCACGTCCCAGGCCCCGTAGGTGTACAGGGCGTCGTAGTTGCCGCTGGTGGGGCCCGACGAGCTGCCCCAGTACACGAAGCTGTAGGTCGCGTAGCTCGAGCCCGAGTAGTAGCAGGCGAAGGCCAGGTCCAGCCATCCGTCGCCGTTCAGGTCCTCGACCTCGAGATCGATGGCGCCGTAGGTGGCCAGGTTGGTCAGGTCGCTGCTGGAGTAGCCCGTGGATGAGCCCCAGTAGACGTAGGCGCCGCCGGAGTAGGACGAGCCGTTGTAGTACTGAGCGAAGACCAGATCATCCCAGCCGTCGCCGTCCAGGTCGGCGACCTCGAGGTCGTAGGCGCCGTAGGTGGCCAGATCGGTGCGGTCGCTGTCGCTGTAGCCCGAGGCCGAGCCCCAGTAGACCATCGAGGTCGAGGCGTAGCTGGTGCCGTAGTGGCTGGCGAAGACCAGGTCGGTGTAGCCGTCCAGGTCCAGGTCGCCGGCGCGGATGGCGATGACGCCTTCGGTGCCCAGGTCCGTGCGGTCGGAGCTGGAGTAGCCCGACGATGAGCCCCAGTAGATGTAGGAATCGACCAGGCGGGTGGTTCCGTCGTAGTAGTTTCCGAGCACCACATCGAGGTATCCATCGCCGTCGAGATCCTCGGCCAGGGCCGCCAGGGGGCCCACGCCCTCGAAGGTGGTGCCGTGGCTCGAGGCGTAGCCGTAGCCGGTGCCGTAGAAGGCCCGGGAGTCCGAGCCCTGGCCCGTGTCGTCCCGGTAGCTGGGGAAGAGCAGGTCGGGGATGCCGTCGCAGTTCAGGTCGGTGCAGGCGTCCACGCCGTCGCAGTCCTGGTCCACGCCGTCGAAGGGGACCTCGGTGGCGGTGGAGCCCGGGTAGGCCGTGGCGTCGCTGTCGGCGCAGTCCGTGTCGTCCGACACCGTGCCCGACGGCTGGCTGCAGGTGGTCTGGGCGGTGCCAGCGTCGCCGTAGCCGTCGCCGTCGGCGTCGTCGTACCAGGTGTCACCGTCGGTGGGGTCGTCGTCCACGTCGCCGTCGCAGTCGTTGTCCACCCCGTCACAGACCTCGGCCTCGCCCGGGTTGGCGGAGGCGTCGTCGTCGTCGCAGTCGGTGTCGTCGCTGACCGTGCCCGTGGGCTGGCTGCAGGCGGTCTGGGCCGTGGTGGCGTCGCCGTAGCCGTCGCCGTCGGCGTCGTCGTACCAGGTGCCGGCGTCCACGGCGTCGTCCTCGTCGGTGCTGCCGTCGCAGTCGTTGTCGATGCCGTCGCAGGACTCGTCGTTGCCGGGGTAGGCGTCGGGCTCGGTGTCGTCGCAGTCGGTGAAGTCCGCGACGTACCCGCTGGGCTGGACGCAGGCCGTGGTGGTGTAGGCCGGGGTCCCGTAGCCGTCACCGTCCGCGTCGGCGTACCAGGCGCTCACGCCGCTCACCCCGGTGTCGTCGTCATCCACCAGGCCGTCGCAGTCGTCGTCGACGCCGTTGCAGGCCTCGGTGGCGCCGGGGTTGACGGCGCCGTCGCCGTCGTCGCAGTCGCTGTCGTCGGCGACGTGGCCCGAGGGCATGGAGCAGGCCTCGGCCGTGCTGCTGGGGTCGCCGTAGCCGTCGCTGTCGGCGTCGGCGTACCAGGTGTCGGCGTCCACGGGGTTGTCGTCGGCCGTGCCGTCGCAGTCCTCGTCCACGCCGTCGCAGTGCTCGTCGGCGCCGGGGTGGATGTCGTCGTCGCCGTCGTCGCAGTCGGAGCTGTCGGCGACGTAGCCTGAGGGCTGGTCGCAGGCGGGGGTGGTGGCGCTGGCCGAGCCGTAGCCGTCGCTGTCGCCGTCCCGGTACCAGGTGGCGGCGTCCACCGCGTCGGCCTCGTCCACCGTGCCGTCGCAGTCGTCGTCGCTGCCGTCGCAGGACTCCGTGGCGGCGGGGTTGATGGTGGCGTCGCCGTCGTCGCAGTCGGTGTCGTCGGCGACCCAGCCGCTCGAGGCCCAGCAGGCCTCCGACGTGGTGCCCGCGTCGCCGTAGCCGTCACCGTCGCCGTCGGCGTACCAGGTGTCCATCACGCCCTCGTCGATGTCGCCGTCGCAGTCGTCGTCCACGCCGTCGCAGTCCTCGGCGCCGGCGGGGTTGATCGTGGCGTCGCCGTCGTCGCAGTCGGTGGCGTAGGTGGCCGAGACGTAGCCGGAGGGCTGGTCGCAGGCGACGGTGGTCGAGCCCGCGTCACCGTAGGCGTCGCCGTCGACGTCGGCGTACCAGGTCGTCGCGTCCACCGCGTCGTCCTCGTCCACGGTGCCGTCGCAGTCGTCGTCGATGCCGTTGCAGGACTCGGTGCCGTCGGGGCTCACCGCGGCGTCGCTGTCGTCGCAGTCCTCACAGGCGGCCCAGCCGTCGCCGTCGTCGTCGGCGTAGCCGGTGGAGCCGTCGCAGTTGTAGTCGGCGGGATCGGTGCAGTCCGGCTCGGACGCGCCGGGGTTGTAGGCGGCGTCCGTGTCGTCGCAGTCGCCCCCCAGGGCGGCGGTCCCGCTGGGCTGCTCGCAGGCCTCGGTGGTGCTGGCGTCGTCGCCGTAGCCGTCGGCGTCGCCGTCGGTGTACCAGGTGGTGGTGCCGTCCACGGGGCTGTCGGCGTCGTCCACCAGCCCGTCGCAGTCGTCGTCGAAGCCGTTGCAGGTCTCGGTGGCGTCGGGGTGGATGTCGGAGTTGGCGTCGTCGCAGTCCACGCCGTCGGCGGGCGAGACCCAGCCCGCGCCGGGCTCGCAGTCGAAGGTCGCGTTGTCGGGGTCGCCGTAGCCGTCGCCGTCGGCGTCGAGGAACCAGTCGGACTCGAGCTCTTCGTCGATGTCGCCGTCGCAGTCGTCGTCGTTGTCGTTGCTGTGGTCTTGGGCGTGGTTGTGGTTGGTGGAGTGGGTGTCGTCGCAGTCGGTGGCGTGCGCGACCCAGCCATCGCCGGGGTCGCAGCTCTCGGTGGTGCTGTCCATGTCGCCGTAGCCGTCGCCGTCCACGTCGGCGTACCACAGCTCCTGCAGGTCCTCGTCGATCTCATCGTCGCAGTCGTTGTCCACCTCGTCGCAGCGCTCGGCGGCGTCGGGGTGCACCTCGGCATCGCTGTCGTCGCAGTCGGTGGCGTCCTCGACGGTGCCCGCCGGGGCCTCGCAGTCCTCGACCGGCGCCTCTGGATCGCCATAGCCGTCGGCGTCGGCGTCGGTGTACCAGGTGCCCAGCAGGCCCTCGTCCACCTCGTCGTCGCAGTCGTTGTCCACCCCGTCGCAGAGCTCCTCGGCGTCGGGGTGGATGGACGCGTCCTCGTCGTCGCAGTCCTCCTCGGCCGGGTAGCCGTCACCGTCGACGTCCACGACCTCGGGCCCGGTGTCGTCGGGCTTGACCTCGGTGTCGTCGGTGGTGTCGGGGGTGCGGCAGGCCGTGAGGGCGAGCAGGAGAATGAAGGTGCGCATGGTGATTCCTCGCCGGGAGTGTACCACCAGCCGGTGCGCGGCCGTCAGGGGTGTCGACGATCGTCGAAAGTTCGACGATCGGTTCGACACTTCGACGATCTGGAACGGGTGTAAGCCCGATATCGGCTGGCACAGTGCTTGCGTTTCTCTCTGGGCGTCGAACCCAGGGAGAGCCGACATGAGCCACGCCTATCAGAGAACCCAGCAGCAGCGTCGCCAGCAGCAGGTGGTCCACCATGAACCCGAGCTCACGGTCCTGCCGTCGCGATCGACGACGGACGCGCCGGACTACGACGAGCGGTACGCCCAGGCCGGCAACGGCGAGCGGGTGTCCATGGCCGAGCTCGAAGGGGGAGGGGAGGGGCAGGCCCTCGCGGAGCCGCCCCCCGGTGCGGGCATGGACGCGCTGCGGGAGCACGTCGCGGCCGAGGCCGCCTCCGACCCCTTCGCGGTGACCCCCGCGGATCTGGCAGGGGGCTTCGCCAGCGCCGAGCAGGGCCTGCTGGCCGGGGCTGACGGCTGCACCGAGGTCATGGAGGGTTTCGAAGAGGCCAGCAGGCGCTGGTACCACTTCGGCCGGGGCCAGGACGACTACGAGCGGGAGCGCCCGCTCTACGAGGCCGACCTGCACGAGCACCAGCGCCTGGCCCTGCGGGTCCGGCACGACGGCCTGCGGGTCGAGATGAGCGCCCGTGTGGCGGACGAGGCGCTGCGCGAGGCCCGGGCGGCGATGCTGCTGTTCGAGGCGCTGGGGATCGCCCGGCCGGACGCCAGCGGGTCCCTGGCCCTGGACCCTGTCGCCATCGACCTCCGCCTCGAGGCGGCCCGCGAGGCCTTCGCCAGCACCGGCTACCGCCCGGGCCAGGAGAGCGCCGAGGACGGCCTGAGCGGCGACGCCAAGGCCGCGGTGGACGCGCTGATGGTCCAGGCCCACGGCCTGGGCTTCGTGCTGTCGAGCGTGCGGGCCGAGGCCAAGGCCCGCGAGCTGGAGGCTGCGGAGCAGGAGAAGGAGCGCCTCCAGGCCATCGTCCGGACCTGTGATGACATCGGCGGCGCGCTGAGCACGGTCACCGCGGGGGTGGCGCTGGCCCAGGCGGGGGCGCTGCCGGCGGCCGGGGCCGAGCTCGAGACCAACGCCACGGAGGTGGGCGAACCCTCCTCGCTGGTCGGCGTGGTGGGCCGGATCCTCACCGCGGACGACCTGCACGCCGCGGCCGCCCGGCTCGAGGCCCTGGGCGCGGCCCGGGAGGGCTGGAACGAGCTGGCCCACGCCGAGCAGGTCCAGGACGCCCTGGGCGAGTACCGCGAGGCCATGCAGCGCGTGTCGGAGCACGGGGAGGCCGCCCAGGCTCAGCGCGACGACTACGTGGCGGAGCTGGGCAACCTGGGCCGCACCATGGATCTGCACGCCATGCTGCGGGGCCAGCCCGGCGCACAGCAGCGCGACACCGGCGAGGCCATGGAGGCCCTGGCCCGGGTCCGCGCGACCTGTCTGTCCCTCGAGGGCGCGCGCGAGACCCTCGCGTCCACCAACCAGCGTCTGGGTGAGTCGGCCTCGGTGATGGGTGCGTTCACCCGGGGCCGGCCAGGCCAGGCCGAGCTGATCCGGCTGCGGCAGGAGCAGGGCGGCGTGCGCGACTACTACCTGTCGGTGCGGCAGGGGCTGGACGCCCGAGCGGACGAGGTCGCGAAGCAGGAGGAGGCGCTGGCCTGGGCCTCCGAGGGATTCTCGGTGGTGATGGGAGGTGCGGCATGAGCGCGCGGACCCTGACCTTCATCGCGCTGACGCTGTCGGCCTGTGCCGAGCCCGAGCCCGACCACAGCATCGTCACCTGGCCCCAGCTCGAACGTCATCCCCACCACCCCTGCGCGCCGCTCTATCCCACGGCCGATGAGCCCCTGTTCTACGACCTCGAGGCCAGGAGGGCCCAGGCCTGCGTCGTGGAGCACTGCATCGAGCAGGTCGAGCTGTTGGATCCGGTCGCCGACCTTCCACGCCTGCACGAGCTGTGCTGGGATGACGGCGAGCGGCTCGACACCCACGGCGCCTGCCGCTGGGCCGCCTGCGAGCGCCTGCTGCCGGCCATGCCCGGCATCGCCTACAAGGTCGCGGCGAACACCAAGGGCTATCGGGAGACGGGGCCCTGGACCGGCCCCATCGAGGGGTCGGGCGCGCTGTTCACCGAGATCCTGGAGCTGGGCCCCAAGGCCAGCTGCTACGAGGTCCTGGCCGTGGCGGGGACCCTGGAGTTCATGGTGGCCAACGGCCAGACCCTCCCCTGGGACCTGCGGTCGGCCCAGGCGGCCCTGGCGCTGGCGCGCTGGCACCAGGCCAGCTGTCCCCACGCCAGGGCGCACATCGGCGGGGTGCTGTACCTGATGCCGGACGATGTCTGGGAGCAGCTGGTGGAGGCGGAGGGCCTCGGGGGGTGAGCGTGCTGGTGGAGCGGGGAGCCCGGGGCGACCCCCTACTGCATGTCCCTCACTTCGTCGTAGAAGTCCCCGAAGTGCACCCGGCTCACCTGCTTGCCCATCTTCATCAGCTCCCGCGCCACCGCCATCACCGCGTGCTTCATCCCCACGGGCTCGTCGTCCCGCGATGCCAGGATCGCTGCATTGATCGCCGAGTTCACGATGGAGCCACCCGCGATGATGAACTGCTTGGCCAGGTGGTCGAGGTCCAGATCGTCGGCCTTGGGCGTCGCGTCCGGGAACGCCCGCGCCCACAGCTTGGCCCGCTCGGCGGCCGTCGGCATCGGGAACTCGATCACCGCGCCGAAGCGCCGCAGGAACGCTTCGTCGATGTTCTCCTGCAGGTTGGTCGTCAGGATCGCGCAGCCCTCGAAGACCTCCAGGCGCTGCAGCAGGAAGCTGACCTCCTGGTTCGCGAAGCGGTCCTGGGCCTGCTTCACCTCGCCGCGAGATCCGAACAGCGCGTCGGCCTCGTCGAAGAGGATGATGGCGGTGCCGCCTTCTGCGGCGTCGAAGATCTCGCGGAGGTTCTTCTCGGTCTCGCCGACCCAGCGAGAGACGACGGACGACAGGTCCACCCGGAACAGATCGAGCCCCAGGGCGCCGGCGATGACCTCGGCGGCCATGGTCTTGCCGGTGCCGGGTCCGCCGGAGAACAGGGCCTTGATGCCGTAGCCCCGGCTGCGGACCTTGGACATGCCCCAGTGGTGGAACACCCGCTCCTGCTGCGCCAGGTAGTCGATGAGGTGCTGCATCTGCCCCTTGGTCTTGGTGGGCAGGATCAGGTCGTCCATGGCGTAGGAGGGCACGATGTGCAGCGCGAGCCCGCGGAACTCGGGGCGGGACTCCTCGCGGGCCGCGGCCCACAGGGCGTCGCCGTCGGGCGCGTTGCCGCCGCTCTCGGCCTGGGCGCGGTCCAGGATGCGGGGGATGGTGGTGCCGCCGACCGAGTAGAAGCGCTCGGCCATCTTGTTGGCCTGGTTCAGGTCCCACTCCCGCCGGTCGAAGGCGTCGAGCCAGGCCTCGTGGCGCTCGGGCAGGCTCGAGCGGTGCACCTGCACGGTGACGCTCGGGCGATCACCGCCCAGCAGGGCGCCCACAGCGCGACGGTCGGAGCCGCCCACGAGCACGGGGTAGGGGAGCTGACCGACGGCGGCGCCCAGGGCCATCATCTGGTTGCGCTGGGTGGGGTCTTCCTGGGACGCCACCACGTTGACCAGGTAGGGCACGGCGCGGTTGAGCCGCAGCTCCCGCAGCAGGTCGTAGGGCTGCTCGAGGTACTCCTTGCAGCGCTCGAGGTCCACGCGCACCAGCGGGCGGTTCATGCGGCGGGCGATGGCCATGGCCACGCCCTCCCGGGCACCGATGGTGGAGCCGACCACCACGGCGGTGATGGGCTTGTGGAAGCCGGGGGCCAGCTCTTCCACGCGCTGGCGGGTGGCGGCGGGGATGAAGGGTTCCCGATCGGTGGCCATGGGCTGGAACCCCATGGACGAGGGGAGCTCGCGCTCCTCGAGCAGCCAGTGCAGGAAGCGCTGCGACGGGTGCAGCCGGCGCGCGGTGTGGGTCTCGACCCCATCTTGTGGGTGCAGCAGCAGCAGCCGGTACTTCATCAGGGGCGAGGAGCCCATGAGGCGCGACAGCAGGGCCAGGCGGTCCCGCCGGTCCCGGCGCAGCACGCGGGAGGCCAGGTCGACGGTCAGGTAGCTCTGGTTCAGGTTGTCGTTGAGGTAGGCGAAGACCCGGGCGTAGCCGGCGCTGATCTCGGGGGCGAGGGCCAGCAGCACCAGGTCGATCTCGTCGCCGTCCAGGCCGAAGGCGTCCCGCAGCCGGCCGATGCGGCCGCCGGGGTCGTCCCGCAGGGCCAGGCTGGCGGCCAGGGCGGACTCGAGCCCGTCGTCCATGATGGGGAAGTCGATCTCACCGTGCTCCCGGAGCAGGGCGTCGACCTCGGTCTCCTCGATGACCGAGCCCCAGTAGCTGGCCTTCTTCTTCATGGTGCTGCGCTGGCGCTGGCGCCGCACGGCGCGCATCAGCAGCAGATCGGTGCGCCGCAGTCGACGCGTCAGCTCCTCGAAGACCGTGGACATCACCACACCTCGATACCGGGGGAACGGGGGGAGCGTATCAGAGGAAGGGCTAGAAGCCGCCCTTCAGGTCGCCCGCGCGGTCGTGGCGGGTGCGCTTGGCTTCGTCCATCACATCGACGCAGGCCGAGGCCAGCTTGTCGATGATGTCCTGGTGGGTGAGTCCTTCGGACTGCAGCGCCTGGTAGCCGGCGGCGGGATCCGGGACGCGCTCGCTCTCGCCTTCGCCGGGGCTGGCCACGGACTCCGGCGCGGTGGGCAGGTCCTTGACCGAGGCGCCGGCCAGGGCTGCGCCCGACTCGGTGCCGCCGGTGGCGGCGCGGTGCAGCACCATGGACTCCACGGCCCGGGCGGCTTGCTCTTCGGCGTCGTTGCCGTGGTGGGAGCCGGCGCCGCCGCTGACCTCCTGGTGGAAGCGCTCGTGGGCGTAGAGGGCCTGGGATTCCGGCGTGGAGGGGTCGAAGTCGTCGCCGACGATGATGTGGGAGTCCACGGTCATGGCGCGGGCGCCCAGGGCCTTGAGGGCCTTGGAGGCGAGGGGGCCTTCCCAGACCTCGCCGCCGCCGGGCATGGCGCGCCGGGAGAGGGGGGCGCGGGACGAGCGCGCCGCGAGCCGCGAGACCACGCTGTCGCCGGGTGTGCTCTTGCCGTTCGCCATGGGGGACCCTCCGGAGGACACCCCATCATAGCCCGCGTGTTGGTCAGCCGAAAGCGATCAGCTGGCCTCGCCCTCTTCCTCGTCCTCGTCCTCTTCTTCCTCCCACCAGGGGGTGGCGTGGGGGACGACCTTGATGCCGCGCAGGTCGCGGGCGGTGTGGGTGAAGGCCTCGATCTGGTGGGCGAGCTTGGCCTCTTCGGGGGCGTCGCGCTCGGGGCAGCCTTCGTCCTCGTCCGTCTCCTGCATGGCGTCGGGGCCCTTCTCCAGCTGGTCGCGCTCGGTGTCCTCGTCCGGATCGAGGCCCAGGCCGTGGGGTACCTGCTCGATGGTGGCGCGCTCGGTCTCGATGGCCCGCTCGAGCAGCTGGGCACCCCGGGTGAGGTCACCGCGGCACAGGGCCTCGATGGCCTGGCGGTACTCCTTGGCCACGGCGGCCCAGCGCTGGGGCTCG
The DNA here is from genome assembly GCA_964481655.1 of uncultured Enterobacterales bacterium. Taxonomy (GTDB): domain Bacteria; phylum Myxococcota_A; class UBA796; order UBA796; family JAFGLY01; genus CALDOK01. The sequence continues at coordinate 15,014 of CAYZVO010000199.1, forward strand.
GGGGACCACACACCGGGCTCGCGCCAGGCGGCGTCCCGCCACCACTTGTCCTTCTGGTGCAGCAGCCCGGACTCGCGGATCTGCACCTCTCGGATCTTCTTCAGGCGATCGGCGATGAAGGCCAGCATGGCGTCGCGCTTGCCCGTGGCGCGCTCGAGGCGGCGCTGCAGCTCCTGGTTGCCCAGGCCCTTGGCCATCGCGGCCATCAGCTCGGGCTGGTTGCCGGGGCTCTTCGCGCCCCCCCGCGCCCTCTTCGAGCCCTTCTTGCGAGGGTCGCTGCGCTTGGAGTGGGTGGCCATGAAACCAGTCTATCCGCTTGGCGACGGGCTTTCAGGAGAACGCCGCGAACCCCGCTTGCAAATGGTCTCGCAGCCTGCGAAGGTCTCAGCTCCCCGCCGGCCCCCACCCTCCGGAGCGCGCCCCTGTCCGATCCCTTCCACAGGCTCGAGCGACACGTCATCGGGGGCCACCTGCACGGCTTGCCAGCCATGGTCCTGAGGCTGTGGGAACGGACCGAGCGCAGGGTGCCCGAGCCCCCCGTCACAGCCGGTCAGCCCAAGATGTTGATCGAGACCGGCACCCGGCGCCCCAAGCGCGTGGCCCGCGCCGAGCCCAACGCGCCGCAGCTCATCCGGGTGGTCAAGACCCCCTACGCCCTGCACCCGGGCTGGGCCCGCCGCAAGAAGGTCCGTGAGGCCCGTGACCGACTCGAGCGGTACGAGCGCCAGCACGCGGCTGTGCTCGTCCGTGAAGACCTGGAACGCCCTGCATTTTCGTCGCCGGCGCTCACGCGGCCACGCGGCGCGTACCCCATTGTCCCACGGGACCTCGCAGCGCGTTACGCGTCTGGATGTGCCGATCCCGGAGAAGCTGAATGAGTGGTGTCGAGACGCAGGAGCGCCCGGCTCGCGGCCCCATGAGTGGTCGCAACGTCATCGGAGAGGTGACGGAGTCCATCCAGCGCTTCCTGCTCGACGGCTGGGATGTCTCCGACGCCACCCCCCGCATCGAGGAAGACCTCAAGTACGTCCCCAAGGACCGGGAAGAGGTCATCTACGTCTACATGTACCGGGTGGTGCAGAACACCGCGCTGCAGAACCGCAAGCGCTTCCGCGTGGCCCCGATCCTCACCGGTGACCCCGAATCGGGCGCCCCGACCTACTACCACCGGCCCCCGCTCATCCTCGACCTCTTCTACCTGATCACCGCCCACAGCCGCTTCCGCTCCGACGCCGAGCGCCTGCTGGGCTGGACGATCCTGCGCCTGCACGAAGCCACCCACCTCATCTACCGTCCGCGGCGCTTCGATCTGCCCGACGGCCGCTCGGTGGACTCCCTGGGGCGCCCCTACGACGTCAACGCCATCGACGGCGACGACGAGCTGTTCATGGAGAAGGTCTCCCTGGCGCTCATCGACGACCTGACGGTGCCCGACGGCATCAACATGTTCACCATCATGGAGGCCCCCTTCCGGCCCTTCATGACCTATCGCGCGCGCATCGCGCTGGACGGCCCGCTGTACGCGGGCAGCGGTGGAACCACCATCAAGATGCCCCGGGCGGCCCAGTCTCCGCCCCCCGCCCGCGCGCAAGGCGACAACAACGAATCCCGTTCCGGACGGATCCGTGGCCCTCGGCCCCGGCCGCCGTCCATGTCCCCGCCGGGGCCCCCTGGCCACGGCTACCGTCGCATCAGCGACACACCCGAAAGTGAGGAGTGAGGTCTACGATGGAATACCACACCCCAGGAGTCTATATTCGCGAGGTCGATAGCGGTGCCAAGCCCATCGCGTCCGTGCCTACGTCGGTCCCCGGCTTTATCGGTCTGTTCCCGTACAAGCCGCCCGTGGACGCGATCGCGATCACCGGCAGCGACGGTGCGAAGGAGCTCGCTGGCAAGGTCGTGCCCCAGCTCGTGGACGAGAAGGGCGCCGTCAAGGGCGATGCTGCCGAAGCCAGCACCGCGCTGACCCAGGCGTTCCAGTTCAAGAAGAGCCAGGTGCGCGACATCAAGGCCCTCTTCGAGCTGCACGGCGCCGCCAAGTCCGGCAAGTCCGCCCCGACCTTCGGTGCTGGCAAGAAGGGCCACGTCAAGATCTCCTGGGAGACCCAGACCCTCGAGGTGAGTGAGAACCTCGTGGACGTCAAGGGCAAGGTCGTGTCCGACTCCGACCAGGCCGTCGAGGATCTCCTCAACGCCGTCTTCGACACCTTCGAGCTCGCCAAGCGCGCCGCTCAGCCCAAGACCGCGGCCGATGTGCTGAACGTCTACGGCTACGAGTTCAAGGCCGCCCGTGGCGCCGCCATGCGCTCCGAGTACTCGGTGCCGCCTGTGGCCGTCACCAACAAGGCCGAGTTCTTCCGCTGGCTGCAGAGCTTCTTCGCCCAGTA
>CAYZVO010000200.1:0-17202 GCA_964481655.1 uncultured Enterobacterales bacterium
ATGTCGACGCCCGGTGTCGACGGACGCGGCGGGCGGTGGCCCGACGATCAGGGATGGGGGGCAAACCCGGAGCTCTCCGACGAGTCGATGAAATCCTGCAGAATCACTGCCGCCGCGGCCTGGTCGATGGTCTGTTTTCGACGCTTGCGGCTGTGGTCGTTGGCCAGCAGGCGACGTTCGGCTTCCACCGAGGAGAACCGCTCGTCGTGGTAGGCGACGGGCAGCCCTGTGGCTTCGCCCAGCGCGTCCCCCACCTGGCGCGCGAGGCGGCAGCTGCGGGTCTCCGACCCGTCGAGCTCCAGCGGCAGCCCCACGACCACACCGACCGCGGCGTGTTGCTCCGCGATGGGCACGAGCTTGGCCACGTCCTTGCGCACCCCCTTGCGGGCGACCGTGGTCACGGGCCGCGCGAGGATGCGCAGGGGATCGCAGACGGCGACGCCGATGGTCTTGGTGCCGACGTCGAGGGAGATGAGGGGTCCGGGGGCGCTCATGGCGAGGATATAGCGCGTCTCCCGACAGAGAGGTGCCCCCATGTCCATCCCCCCCATGGCCGAGCTCGAGATCGTCTCCCAGGGCGACGAGGTGGTGCAGGGCTTCACGGTCGACACCAACGCGGCCTGGATCGCGCAGCGGGCTGTCGAGCTGGGGCTGGCCGTGGGGCGGCACGCCTCGGTGTGCGACGAACCGGAGGCCATCGCGGGGTTGCTCTTCGAGGCCTCGGAGCGGGCCACCGAGATCGTGTGCACCGGGGGCCTGGGCCCCACCGATGACGACCACACCGCCGACGCCGTGGCTGCGGCCTTCGGGCTCGAGCTGGGGGAGGACCCCGAGGCCGTCGAGCAGATCCGGGCGCGCTACGCCGCCTTCGGCAGGGAGCTGGATGTCACCGGACAGCGCCAGGCGCGCATCCCCTCGGGCGCGCGCCTGCTCGAGAACCGCTGGGGCACAGCCCCCGGCTTCGTGGTGGAGCGCTGGCCCTGCCGCCTGTGGTTCCTGCCCGGGGTGCCCCGGGAGATGAAGCGCATGATGCAGGAGTACGTGATCCCCGGCTGGCAGCGGCGCTATCCGCAGCTGTCCGCGGGGCGCCTGGTCACGGTGCGCTGCATCGGGCTGCCCGAGAGCCGGGCGCAGCTGAGGCTGCGGGGGCTGGAGCACCCGGCGGTGCGCATGGGCTTCCGCGCGGCCCTGCCCGAGGTGCAGATCAAGCTGCGCTTCGAGACCGACGCCGACGATGCCTTCGTCCAGGAACGGGTCGCGCTGGTGCGGGAGGCCGTTGCGCGCTGGGTGTACACGGTGGAGGACAGCGCCTCGCCGGTGTCCGACGCCAGCGTCGAGGCGGTGGTCGGCCGGGCCCTGCTGGCCCGGGGAGAGACCGTGGCCACCGCCGAGAGCTGCACCGCGGGCCGGGTCGCCGCGGCCCTGACCCGCAAGCCCGGCTCATCGGCCTGGATGCTCGAGGGGGCGGTGGTGTACTCGAACGCCGCCAAGGAGCGCCTCTGCGGGGTGCCGGCGGCGACGCTCGAGGAGCACGGCGCGGTGAGCGAGCCGGTGGCCCGGGCGCTGGCCGAGGGCGTGCGGGAGCGCTCCGGCGCCACCTGGGGTGTCTCCACCACGGGCATCGCCGGCCCTGGCGGGGGCACCGAGGACAAGCCGGTGGGTACAGTCCACATCGCCGTCGCGGGCCCGGACGGGACGGTCCATCGGGTGTTCTGCCTGCCCGGTGACCGGGAGCGGGTCATGGCCCGCACCGTGGGCTTCCTGCTCAAGCTGTTGAACGACCAGCTCGCTCAGTAGCAGCCGTCGGTCACCGCGAGCGCGTTGAAGACGACGTTGTCGCAGTCCACCGTGGTGGTGTCGCTCCCGTTGACCGTGATCACCACGCCGGGCTCCTTGTAGACGGTGGTGTTGCTGCCGTTGACGGAGATGACGCTGCCGGCCTTCGCCCAGAGCACGGTGTCGGACCCGTTGACGTCCACCAGGGTCGCGGCCTCGAGGTAGAGCGTGCCGTTGCTGCCGTTGACGCTGCCGATGGTCCCTTCGCAGAGCCACAGCTCGATGCCGGACTCGCTCCAGCTCCCCACGCCGTCGCCCACGGTCACGTCGGCCGGCAGGGTGGTGCGGCATGGATCGGTGTCGGCGTCGGCGTCTGCGTCTGCGTCCGCGTCTGCATCCGCGTCGCTGTCGGCGTCGGCGTCGCTGTCGGCATCCGCGTCGGTGTCGGTGTCGGCGTCGGCGTCGGTGTCGGCGTCGGTCACGTCGGGGGGCTGGGTGTCCTCCGGCTTGTCGTCCAGCGGGACGCCGCCGATGTTGCAGGCGAGCAGGAGCGCGAGGCAGGGCATCAGCTGACGGACCATGGGCACCTCCACAGGGGCTCTATCCTGCTCCACCCTCGGCTTCCTCCTTGGCGAACGCCAGGATCTTGATGACGAACTCCGACTTGGCGTCGGCGTAGCTGGCGATGTCGCCGTGCTCGGCGGCCAGGCGCTGCTTGAGGACCCAGTACTCGTCGCGGGCCCAGGGGTGGGCGCGCAGCACGTCCCGGAAGGCGAGCTGGTCGTCCCACTGACCCTCTCCCGGCACGTACATGTGGGCGTGACAGTCCTTCATGCGCCGGTAGAAGTGGCGCCGCTCGAGGCCGTAGGCGCCCAGGTAGTCGAAGCCCAGCCCGGCCATGGCCTCGGCGCAGCGGGGCCCGTCGTCGTGGCGGCGCAGGGCCGGCATCATGTCGATGACGGGCTTGGCGCCGAGCCCGGGGACGGCGGTGGAGCCGATGTGCTCGATGTGGGTGATCCAGGCGCCGCAGGCCTCCATGATGGCGTCCCGGTAGCGGGCGAAGCGGCGGGGCCAGGCTGGGTCGTAGGGGACCAGCAGCGGAGGCCCCGGCGTGGGGGATGATCCTGGTGGTGGCAGCATGGTGGACCTCCGCGGGAAGCCGTGGGTGGCACTGCGGGGTTAGCGGATCGACCCAGCGCAACCGCTATCCCGAGGCCCCCCATGAAGCCCCTGCTCGTCGCCCTCGCCCTCGCCGCCTCATCCCAGGCCGGCCCGACCGCCGTGGCGGTGCCCAAGGTGGGGTCCTGCCCCAGCGGGTACTCCACCAGCGGCGACTACTGCAACCCGTCCTCGTCCAGCTCTCGCTACGCGGTGCCCAAGGTGGGCTCCTGCCCGTCTGGCTACTCCACCAGCGGCGACTACTGTCTCGCCAGCTCCGACAGCTCCCGCCACGCGGTGCCCAAGACCGGCTCCTGCCCCAGCGGCTACTCCACCTCGGGGGACTACTGCCTGCAGAGCTCGTCGTCGTCGAGCAGCTCGTCCTCGTCCGGCCCGGACATGACCCCGGTGGCCCTGCCCAAGGTGGGGTCCTGCCCCAGCGGGTACTCCACCAGCGGCGACTACTGCCGGCCGTCGTCCTCGAGCTCCCGCTACGCGGTGGTCAAGACGGGCTCCTGCCCCAGCGGGTACTCCACGTCGGGCGACTACTGCCTCGCCAGCTCCGACAGCTCCCGCCACGCGGTGCCCAAGGGCGGCTCCTGCCCCAGCGGGTACTCCACCAGCGGGGACTACTGCCTGTCGAGCCGCTAGCCAGGAAGCAGGCGGGCCAGCATCCGCAGGTCGTTGGCGATGATGATCGTGGGTGCGCCCATGTCCACCAGGCGCTCGACCCGCGCCAGGCGTGCCTCGAGGGTGGAGTGGGTGGACTCGGGCAGCTCGCCGCCCGCCAGGGCCTCGGCGGCCTCTCCGATGGCCACGGGGAGCTCCCCGGCCTCCGGGACCTCGGCGGTGCGCTCGGCCACCGCGCGCAGGCGCGCCACGAGCTCGTCGCTCACGGGGTGGGTGAGCCCGAGCCAGGACTCCACCCCCGCCGGCCGCTGGAGCTCCTCGAGCAGGGACCGCAGGGCCGCCCCTCGCAGGCGCTCCCGCAGTCGCTCAACCGCGTCATCGCCCGCCGGACCGTCGCTGCAACCGATGGCGCTCAGGCCGTGGGCGACGGCGTAGGGAAGGTCCAGGCGGAAGACCCGGTCCAGGGCGTCGTCGCCGCCTCGGGCCAGCTGCACCAGCGCAGCGTCGATGCGCTGCTCGTGAGCGGTGAGGCGGGACTCGCCTGCGGTGTCGAGGCGGCAGACCAGGTCCTCCTGGCTGAGGCCCGTGCGCTCGACCCACGGGCCCAGCGACACACCGCTGTCGTGCTCCATGAGCACATAGGTGTCCGAGGGAGCCCACGGCGGCCGCTCCCGTTGGCGAGCTGCGTCGCTGGTGGGGGCCGGGGTCGGGCGCAGGCCCAGGGCCATGAAGCCGACCTGGTCCGGATCGAGCTGCCGGAAGCAGGCCCAGCCTCGATCGGGATCGATGTCGAGGTCGCACCAGAGCTCTCCGGAGAGCTGGATCTCGAGGCGCAGCCCCGCCTCGAGGGTGGGCCCTCCCATCTCCGCCACCAGATCGGGGGTCAGCAGCCCGATCATCAGGGGCAACAGGATGCGCTCGGCGCCCGCCGGATCCCAGGGCTCCAGCGCGAGCCCTACGCGCTCGGCCAGGGCCTCGACGAGGCGCGCCCCTGCGGCGCTGTCCCTGGCCAGCAGCGCCGAGCGGTGCTGGCTGGCGCCGGGGTCCACCGAGATCACGAGCGCGGCCTCGCCGCCCCCGAGGCGCAGGGTGAGGATCTCGTCCTGGCCGTCGTTGACGGTCTCGGTGTTCAGCTCCAGCTCGACGTCGACGGGGGGCATGGGGCGCTCCAGGGCTAGGCGGCCAGGACGGCCCGGATGGTCCCCACCAGCACCAAGAGGATCAGCGGCGAGGTGATCAACAGACCCCACATGAGCCGGAACAGGTGCTGCTCTTGCCTGGTGAGCGGGCGGCCGAGGGCCGCCTCGCGCTCCTCCTGCTTGCGCTCCACGAAACGGGCGATGAGGTCCATGGGGAACACGTAGCCCTTCTCTGCTGCGTTCACCCCTCCAGGATCACCACCGCCGCGGTCATGGCGCCTTCGTGGGTGAGGCTGAGGCTCGCCCGGCGGACCCCCAGCACCCGGGCGCGGGTCAACGCGGCGCGGTGCAGGGTCAGCATGGGGCGACCACCAGGCTCGCTGTCGACCTCGATGTCCAGCAAGGGCACCGCGCTCCCCAGGGCCTTGATGCAGGCCTCCTTGGCGGCGAAGCGCGCCGCCAGGCGCTCCGCCGGGTCCACCGCGCCGCCGTGGACGCTCGCGAGCTCCCCGGGGGTGAAGCAGGCCTCGAGGGCCGCCCCGCTGGGCTCGTCGAGGGCCTCTCGCCACGGGGCGGTGGCGGCCAGGTCGATGCCGAGCCCCAGGATCACGGCATGCTCCCCGGAGGCGGCTGGAGCAGCATGTCCCGCTCCCGGCGACCCTCGAGGCCCTGGTCGCTGCGCAGCGCCACGGCCGGGCGTTCGCCCAGCAGCACGCCGTGCTCGGCGGCGAAACGCTGCGCCCAGCGCGCCTCCCGCCGCTGCGCGTAGCCGTCCAGCTGTTCGGACGGCAGGGCCTCCAGCAGCACGTCGGGGTGGACCATACACACCAGCGCGCCCACGTGGCCGAAGCCGAGGCTGGTGAGCAGCCCCGCACGGGCGCTGCTGGGGCTCAGCTCGACGGCGCGGTCCGGGAAGCACAGGGGCAGCCGCCGGGCGAGCACCGGGTCGGGCTCGCTCAGGTTGCGCATGGGGGGGATCACGCCGTCCAGCATGGCCTGCATCAGGCCGACGGCCTGCCACGCCGCGGCGCCGCCCTTGCTGTGGCCCGTCAGGGCCTTCTGGGCGATCACGGGCAGGGGATTGCCCGGGTCCCGGCCCAGGGCCAGGGCGATCTCGGCGTGAAGGGAGACCTCGTTGGGGTCGTTGGCCTCGGTGCTGGTGCCGTGGATGGACACGGCGCAGACGTCGTCGGCGTCCAGACCGTAGCCGGCCAGCGCCCGCCCCAGCGGCGAGCGCACGCCCCCTGCGGCCAGGCCCAGCAGGCCGCGCCCGGGCGCCGGGATGGAGCGCTGCAAGCCGTCACCTCTGCTCCAGGCGCCCGCCACCAGGCCGTAGATGGGCAGGCCCAGGGCGATGGCCTTGTCGGCGCGGCACAGCAGCAGCGTGCCGCCCCCCTGGGACTCCACGAAGCCGCCGCGGCGTGCGTCGCAGGGTCTGCTGGCCTGATCGGGGTCGAGGCCCAGGGCCTCCATCCGCTCCTGGGGCATCGTGGCGGCCATGTCGGCGAAGCCGCGCATGCCCTCCGGGCCGATGTCGTCGAAGGCGCCGGCCACCACCATGTCCGCCTTGTCCTGCAGGATGAGATCCACCGCCAGCTCCACGGACAGCGCGGCGGTGGCGCAGGCGCCCACGGGGTGCACCATGGGGCCGTAGCCGCCGTGCAGGGCGCAGGCCGCCCAGGCGGGGGAGACGTTGATGAGGGCCTCCTGCAGGGCGTCGGTCTGGCGTTCGCGGTCGAGCACCGGGTCCACGTAGAGGCGCCGCAGAGCGCGCATCCCGCCGATGCCTCCGCCCTGGCTGGAGCCCACGCGGGCCGGGTGCAGGGCCGTCGCCAGCTCGCCGGGATCGGCCCCGGCGCTGCGGAAGGCCGCGGCGGTCGCCACGAGGTTGAAGGCGGCGACGGGGTCGAGCTGTTCGAGCAGATCGGGGTCGAGTCCCAGGCGCTCGGCCTCCCAGCCCCGGGGGAGCTGGCCGGCGATGCGCCGCGAGAGGGGGGCCTGGCGGGGCAGGCGCACCCGGCTGCCGGCGCGGCGGCGCAGGGTCCAGCCGCCCTCGCCGTCCTCGAAGACCTCGCTGCCGTCGGGATCGGTGGCTGCGATGGCGCGGGCTGTCGCCTCGTCGGGCAGGTGGAAGACCAGGTCCTGCTCGAGGGTGAGCTCGGTCAGGGCCTCCACGGCTCCGGGGTCGAAGCCCTCCATGGGGCGCACGCCCACCCGGTCGGCGAGCTCGTAGCGTTCGGCGATGGTCGCCGGGTCCACGGGCTCCCCGCTGGCGGCGTCCACCCAGCGGCTGCCGACGAAGCGCACCAGGCCGCAGGCCCAGGCCAGCTCGAGGGCGGCCTCGGGGGTGGGCTCCCCGTGGCGCTCGAAGGCCCAGCGCACCCGGGCGTTGCCGTAGGGGCCGACCTCTCCGAAGCCCACCACGGCCACGGCGCGGGCGGGATCCAGAGTGCAGGCGCTGTCGGGCCGGGGCGTGGGGAGCGCAGGGAAGCGGAACAGGGGGCGGGGGAGGGGGGCGTGCTCCGTGTCGGTGGCCTCGCCGGAGCCGGCGGGCCCTCGGACCTTCAGGGCCCGCTCGATCACGGCGCGGAGCCCCCCCGCGGCGCGGCCGAAGCCCCCGGTGAGGTCGGCGATGATCGGCTCGCTGGCTGCTTGCCGCCGGGCGTCTCCCCGGCAGCGCTCGAGGATCAGGGCGGCCATGTCGTCGCTCGAGAAGGTCTGGATGCCAAGCTCCGCCTCCACGGTCTTCCACACGGGGTCGAGCCCGGACATCAGGCCCGTGCCCCGCACCCAGCCCATGCGGGCGCCAAGCAGGGTGACCCGGTGACCCCAGCGATCGTTCTCCGAGCGCCAGCGGTGGATGAGGGCCTCGAGCCCCGCCTTGGACTCGGCGTACAGCCCGTCGCGACCGACCTGCCCGTGGTTGGGGCTCAGGGGCAGGACCACGTGCACCCTGGGCGCCGAGCGGCCGGCGCGGCCGGTCTCCCGGGCGATGGTGCCCACCAGGCGCTCGACGCCGATCAGGTTGACCTGCAGGGTCTGGCCGATGCGGTCGCTGATGTCCGTGGGATCCCCCTCGGCGGGGGCGGCGGCGAAGGGGAAGCACAGGGTCGGCAGCCAGGGCTCCTTGGTGCGCACCGTGCGCGGGCCCCGGACCTCGCTCGCCGAGCTCGTGAGCCAGCGGCAGAGCCCGTCGACGTCCTCCCGGCTGCCTTGATCGAAGGGGACCAGGTGCAGGGAGGACCCCGCGGCGCCGTGGCGGCGGTAGAGGGCCTCGAAGCGCTGGATGGCCTCCCGGGGCGACTCCGCGGGGGGGAAGGTGGTGGCGATCACCCGAGCCCCGCCCTCGAGCAGGCGCGCGACGATGGCCTCGGCGATGGAGCCCGGCCCTGCACCGGTGATGACGGCGGTCTCGGCGCTCCAGGGCGTGGGCTGGCCGCCTCGGCGCACGCGGGTGGCGCAGCGCTCGATGGTGGCGGCCACGGTGCGCTCACCAGCGCGGCGGGCGCGCTGGACCAGGGCGTCGAGCACCCCGGCCAGCTCGAGGGATGCGCAGCGCGCGAGGCGCTGCTCGAGCGCGGGGTTCTCCTGACCGCGCCGGAGCTGGTGGTACCAGCGCAGGGCGTCGGCGCGGGCCCAGGTGGCCGCGGCGGTCAGGGCCACGTGCTTGCGCGGGTCGAACAGGCCCACCGGTCGCGAGCTCGGGCGAGGGTGGGGCCGCGCCGCGGGGGCGCGCTCCAGGAGCGCCGGGTCCAGGCCGGCGGCCTCGAGGGCCACCCGGGCGACCCGGGTCCAGCGCTCGCGGGAGGCCTTGCCGGCCGCCTCCACGGCGCGGGGGTCCACCGTGGCGCTCTGCTCACCCCGGAGCTCCAGCGGTGTCAGCTGCAGCCCTTCGAGGGCCGCGTAGCGGGAGACCGCGGCGTCGATGATGGCGTCGGGTCCCTCTCCGGAGCCGGCGCGCAGGGCCAGGGGCAGCACGCACAGCGCGGCCTCGCGGCGGGCGGGGCCCAGCCCCCAGTGGCCCTCGAGTCGCTGGGCGGCGCTGGCGGCGGTGAGGCCGGCCTCGGACAGCGCGCGGTCGCGCTGGGCGCTCAGGTAGGGGCCTGGGGGACGGTAGCGGCCATCCGCGGCCTGCTCCAGCGCGGCGAGCAGCTCGCCCATGGGTTGTTCGTGGGCGCCGTCCAGGGCGCTGATGCCCAGCTCCTTGCCCAGCTCCGCGAGCACCTGGTTGCGCCGCGCGGAGTTGCCGCCCAGCAGCCGGTCCAGGCTGGCGTCCCCGCCGAGCTCTTCGGGATCCCTGCGGGTGGAGAGGGCCACGGTCAGGCGCACGGCCGCCGGGATGCTCAGGCTGCGGTCCTCGATGCTCGGGCTGGTGGAGGTGGGCTCGGGCCGGGAGGGGGAGGGGACCGGCGCCGCGGCGATGGGCCGCTCGTCCTCGGTGGGCTCGGAGCTCGCCTCGGCGGGCGCGGGGCCCGCGCCCAGCAGGCGCTCGAGGTCCCGCTCGCCATGGAGCAGCTCGAGGGCCCGGGGATCGCCATCGTCCTGGCTGCGGGCCATCATGCCGACCAGCACGGGGGCCTCGCCCGGGCCGATCTCGATGAGGCGCTCGGCCTGATCGAGCAGCAGGTCCTGGGTCTCGATCCAGCGCACGGGCGAGGCGAACTGCCAGGCGAGCAGCTCGAGCAGCAGCGCGCGGCTGTGGGCCCGTGGGTCGTCCAGGGCCTCCGCCAGGGCGGTGGTGCCCGTGGCGTCGATGACGGCCTGCACGAAGTCGCGCTCGAGGCCGAAGGGCCGGGCCACCAGGTTGGGGAGGTAGCGGCCCTCGAGGCGCTCGATGGGCAGCTGCTGGGGGAAGCAGCGGTCGAGCACCGCGCGGAAGGCGTCGACCCCCTCGTGCAGCAAGGGGGAGTGGAAGGGCACGTCGAGCCCCGGCAGGGCGATCCAGGCGCCGCCGCCGTGGGTGGCCAGGGCGGCCTCGAGGGCGGCGGTGGCCTCCACGTGTCCGGCCACCGCGTACTGGCGGTCGCGGACGTTGTGGTTGACCACGTACAGGGGACGCTCGGTCTCGGCGGCCACCCGCTGGACGATGGCGAAGGTGGCCGCCTCGTCCAGGCCCACCCGGTGGGGCAGGACCACGCCCATGGCGTAGGGGGATCGGCCGTCGTCGTCCCGGGGCACGAAGCGCTGCATGGTGACGCCCCGGTGGTAGACGAGGTCCACGACCGCCTCGAGCTCGAGCACCTCGCCCAGGGCGGCCAGGGCCGCGTACTCACCGATGGAGTGGCCGCAGAGGAAGCGGGGGATGGGCAGGGCTCCGCGTTCGCGCAGCTCGGCGACCTGGGCGCAGGCCAGGACCGCCAGTGCCACCTGGGTGATCTGGGTGGCGTTGAGCACCCCCTGGGGATGGCGTAGCACCTCGCCGGCCACGTCCAGCTCCCGGGGGTTGGTCCGCACCGCGTCCAGCAGGGAGAAGCCCAGCTGCTCCCGGGTGAAGCGCTCGGCGCGATCCCACACGGCGCGGGCGGCGGCGGAGCGCGCGTAGCCCTCCATGCCCATCCCGGCGCGCTGGCAGCCCTGGCCGGGGAAGACCACGGCGGTGGCCGGGGCGGCGAGGCGGGCGTGGATGGAGACGACGGGGCGATCACCGTGGGACAGCGCGAGGCGCACAAGCTCGTCGCCGTCGATGCGCGCCACGGCGTGGGCCTCCAGGGTCAACCGGGCGCCGAGGGGCACGGTGTCCAGGTAGCGAACCCGGGCCCAGCGCAGCTGGCGCCCGTGGGCCGAGAGCCGGGCGCAGGCGGCGGCGGCCATCCACTGACCGTGCACGATGGGGCCCTCGAGCCCCGCCAGGGCGGCGGCGGCGGGGTCGCGGTGGATGGGGTTGAGATCGCCGCTGGCCGCGGCGAAGGCGGCCATGTCCACAGGGGCCACCAGGCTCTCCCGCAGGATCCTGCGGGGCCGCGCCAGGGGCACGCCGGCGGGGAGCTCGTCGTCGGTGGGAGGGGCGACGCCCTCCTCCGGGAGCGGGCGCTCAACCTGCCGCAGCAGGAAGCGCTGGCTCATGGTGATCCCGCCCTCCAGCGCCAGGCGCAGCTGCACGACCCGTCCGGCGGGGGTGTCCATCATGCGCAGCGGGCTCGGGTCTGCCTCGGCGCCGGTGGCGTCGATGGTGGACTCGGTGTGCAGCAGGCTGGTGGGGTCCGACGCCAGGGCGCCGTCCAGCAGGGTCTCCATCATGGCGGCGAAGCCGCGGGAGAACGCCAACTGCAGGGGCTCGCGGGGGCTGTCGTCGCCCACGACCCGGCGCCACGCGGCCTCGCGCTCGGCGCCGATGGGGCTGTGGTCCAGCAGCAGCTCCCGGTACCAGGCGCGCAGGCGCTCGGTCAGGCCCACCCCTGCCCTGAGGGTGACCCTGTGACCCCAGCGGATGTCGAAGGGCAGCACCAGGGGCGCGTCTTCGCCTCCTGGGCGCCGGTGTCGGATGGTCAGCTCGATCCCCGCGGGCCCCCGGGGTCGCAGGGAGGCTTCGGCCCCGGCCGCCTTCATCACGGCGGGCAGCGGGTTGTCGCGCTCCCGCACGCCCCAGAGGCAGCGCGCGGCGCTCAGGGCGGCCTCGACGGGGTCCCAGGGTCGGGTGTCTTCGACCGTCGGGGCCTCGGCGATGGTGGGGGCCAGGAAGCGCGCCATGGTCTGCGCCACGGGCTCGTCCACGCGATCGATGCCCACCAGGCCGGCGGTGCCCGGCAACACCAGCACAGCGTCGGCGTCGTAGCGGTCGTCGTGGGACTGCCAGAGGGCGTCGCTGCTGAACCAGCGGTGCACGTCGCCGTCGATGACGGGCACGAAGGGGACCGGCTTGCCCGGGGCCCTGCAGATCTCCTCGACGAACCAGCGGGCGTCCTCGGGCAGCACCGGGGTGCTCACCAGGGCGGGCAGCAGCGAGGCGATGGTGTCCAGCAGGCGCCGCGGCTCGTCCAGGTCGCCGTCCTCGGGCCAGGGGCCGTCCCAGCCGCAGCGGCGCAGGGCACGCTGGAAGCTGGCCAGGACCCTGTGGCGGTGGGACGGATCGAGCCAGGGGCCGTCGTCGCTGGGGCGGTGGCGGCCCAGGGCCATGCACTCGATCAGCCGCTCCAGGAGCCGGTGATAGCCGACGCCCTCGAGGGGGCCGAACCAGGGCTTGGCGGTGCGCGCCAGCGCCGCGGCGATCTCATCGTGACGGGCCGCGGCTGCGTCGTGGTCCCCGGCAACTTCGTCGAGCAGGGCGGCGGTGCGGGCCGCGTGGTTGTCCAGGTAGTGGATCTCGGCGCCCAGCCCGCTGCGGCCGGAGCGCACCCCGCCCGCGGTCGCGCCGTGGGCCAGCAGCCGGGGGGCCCCGGGGGCCGCGGCCAGCGCGCGCTTGACCGCGGGGGAGGCGCCGGACTCGGCGCAGGCCATCACGGCGGTGCCCAGGAAGACCGCGTCCACGGGCATGGGCGCCTGGCCGTGGCGCAGGCTCCAGCGGCCGTCCAGCAGTGCCTGGACCTCCTCCGGTCGGCCCACGCCGCCGCCCGCGGCCAGCAGCACCCAGGGGCGCCGGCGCACGGCCTCGTAGCCGCGCAGCAGCAGGTCCTCGAGATCCTCCGCGCCGTGGTGACCGCCGGCGCGTCCGCCCTCGAGCTGCAGGATCAAGGCTCGCCCGGGGCGGGCATCGGCCACGGCCAGGGCGTGCTCGAGCTGCTCGTGGTTGCCGAGCTTGAGGCTGTTGACGACCATCCCCAGCCCGTGCAGCTCGTCGAGCAGGGCGACGCACTCCTCCACCGGGGGCAGCCCGGCGGTGATGGTGACGCCCAGGATGGGGTGGCCCTCGGCCTTGAGCCGCTGCACCAGGCGCTGCTCGCCCAGCTGCAGGTCCCACAGCCAGCGGTCCAGGTACAGCGCGTTGAAGAGGTAGCCCTCACCAGGCTCGAGCAGGTCACGCAGCTCATCGGCTCGCTGCCGCAGGATGGCCTCGGTGGGCTGCCCGCCGCCGGCGAGCTCCGCCAGGAAGCCGGCGTTGGCGGCGGCGGCGACGATGGGGGCGTCGACCGTGGTGGGGGTCATGCCCGGCAGGAAGATCGGCGGCGTGCCGGTGTACCGGGTGAAGGCGTTGGCCAGGCGGCCTGCGCCGTCGGGGCCGCGCTCGAGCCCCACGGCTCGCTCCTGCCACGGTCGCGGTGCCTCGAGCTCGGCGGCCTCGCGGCTGTGGAGCAGGCCTGCGCCGGTCGGGCTGGCGGCGGCGATGACCTGCACGCCGTGGCCCGCCAGGCAGCGGGCGCTCAGCCCGGCGACGCCCGCGCCGGGGCCCAGGTCCAGCAGGTGGGTGGCCCCCGCGCCCCGCACGGCGTCCATCGTGGCCCGCCAGTCCACGCGGTGCAGGCACTGGGAGCGGATCAGGTCCGGCGCGCCGCACCAGGGGGTGCCGTCCTCGTAGCGCAGCAGGGGCAGGACCAGCCGCGCCGGGTCCAGCTCGGCCCCCAGGCGCTGCGCGTCGGCCTGCAGCGCGCCGAGGGCCGGCTCCATGTCCGGGGAGTGGAAGGGGGCGCCCACCGGCAGACCCTCGATGGAGCAGCGCGGCGGCGGGGCGCCCTCACCGGCCTCGAAGGCGGCCTGTTGGCGGGCCAGCTCAGCGCGCAGCCAGCGAGCGAAGGCCTCCAGGGCCTCGGGATCGCCGCTGAGGACGCCCTGCCGCGGTCCGTTGACCAGGGCCAGGACCAGCCCCTCCCGGCCAGCCACAGCCTGTTCGACCCAGCCGACGTCCGGGCCGCTGATGGCGAGCATGGGAGCCTTGCCGTTGCGCTGGCGGCCCCAGGCCACCTGCATCCTGGCGCCCTGCCAGGCCATGTAGCGGGCGACCCGGCCGGCCCGGCGCCGCAGGGCGGCGGGGCCGTGCCCCTCGGCGGCGATGGCGGCGGCCATGATGCCCTGGCTGTGGCCGGTGACCGCCAGCGCCCAGCTGGCGATGGACCGGGGCTCGAGGCCCACCCGGGCCAGGGAGGCGAGGCGGGCGGCCTGGGTCACGAAGATGGCGGGCTGGGAGATGGCGGAGCCGGCCAGGGCGTCGTCGTCCGGGCGGGCCTCGTCGTCTCGCAGCCAGCGCTGCAGGTCGAGGCCCCAGGGGTGCAGCCCGAGCAGGCCCAGCTCCCCCTGCAGCTCGTCGCGCAGGGCCTCGGCGCAGTGCTCCACCAGGCTCGCGGCCTCGGGGCTCTCGTCCACCAGGCCGGCCAGATCGTCCCACCAACGCTGGGCCTGCCCCGCGAAGCTCAGCACCAGCGTCGCCTGGCCTTGTCGGGCCATGCGGGCCAGGGCGGGCCCGGGATCGTCGGGCGCGATGCCGAGGACGAGCTGGGAGACGGGCAGGTCTCGAGACGGAACGGCGGCCTCATCGGGGGGTGAGGGCAGCAGACCGGGGATGGACGAAGCGAGGGGAACGCGGGTGCGCATGGCGGGGCCTCCGGGGATGAGGCCCGGCCTGCAGCAAGGGCTGTGCCAGCCGGCGGGCTTCGGCGACGATGCCGTACATGACGGGATCGTTGCTCGCTCCTGACGCCGGGGTGCCACCCCGGGGACGCGGCGCTGCGTAGCGGACTACGCGCCTAGCTTTCCAGCACTCCGCAGGGCCAGGAGGGCTGCTGGGTGCTCTCCTCGACCTGCCGCCAGAAGGTGGAGCGGAGGTAGAGGTAGCGCTGACCGCCGAAGCATCGTGGCCCCGGGATCTCGGCGTCGAAGGCGGCCGGTGGGACCACCAGGGGCAGGGGCACCAGCACGTACTGGTCCAGGCGCTTGGAGACCATCACGTCGGTGAAGCCGGCCAGGGCCGCGTCGACGGCGACCGAGCCCAGGCGCTCGCAGTAGATGCGGTCGTGGACGTTGGGGGCCACGGCGCGGATGTAGTGGCGGGGCCGGTTGATGAAGGCGCGGGGGGTGCCGGGGCCGCTGGAGAGGTGGCGGGCCAGCAGCTCGAGGAAGGGCTCCTGGCTGGCGTCTTCGTCGTCGCCGACCGGGGTGCCCCCGATCTGGACCCGGCCGGCCAGCAGCTTGGGCACCCCCTCGGCCACCACGACGATGCCGTGGCGCTCCCCCGGGCGCAGGATGATGGACTCCCGCAGGTGCGCGACCATGCGGTCCAGGACCGTCTGCATGGCCTCGTCAGGCAGCAGGCCGCCGTCGGTATCCAGGAACATCTCGGGGACCAGCACCAGGTCGGCGCGGCCCGAGGCCAGGGCGGCGTGGGCGGACACGAAGCCCGACTCGGCCCCGAAGAACTCCATGATGCAGATGCGGCGGGTGGACTCCGCCTCGACGTGGAGGGTGTCGATGGCGCGGGCCGCTTCCTGCACGGCGGTGTCGAAGCCGAAGGAGCGCGGGACCCAGAGCACGTCGTTGTCCATGGTCTTGGGGATGCCCACCACCGAGATGCCCCGCTCGCGGGTGGCCTGGGCCAGGTGGTGCGCCACGAACAGCGAGCCGTCGCCGCCCACGACGTAGACCACGTGCACGCCGGAACCTTCGATGCTGTCGGCCAGGCCCTGGATGTAGGCCTGGAAGTCCGCCCATGAGCGCTGCTTGGGCTCGCGCATGTTGCCCAGCTTCGAGCCGCCCAGGTCGATCCAGTTCACCGTGGTGTCCCGGTGCAGCACCTCGGCTCCCCGCTCCCGCAGGTTGCGCAGGCCGTTGAAGCCGTTCAGGGCTCCCAGGACCGTGCCGTGAACGCCGCAGTAGGCGTGGTGTCGATCGACGATGGCGTGCACCACCGCGTTGAGACCCGGGGCGATGCCACCGGTGGTCACCACCGCGGCGCGGCAGTCGGGTCGGTGTAGCAGGCGCTTGCGTGGGCCGGCCTCGAAGAAGGCGGGGAGGGGACAGCCCAGCTCCTCCAGCCGCCTCAGGACGGGCAGCTCGGCGTTGGCCAGCACCATGCTGTCGTCGCCGCGGAACTGACCGAGGTGGACGGGCTCCCGGGGGTTGTCGAGGCAGGGCGCGCCGAGCCGCGCGGGCTCCAGGACGCAGCCGTCGCGGTCCTTGCGGCAGCCTCCGTCGAGGCAGCGCTCCAGGACGCGGGTCTCGTAGACCAGGTTGGTGAAGCCACCCTCGCGAGCCATGCGCTCCTCCGGTCGTTGCGGGGCGGCCCCCCTAACCGCCGGGGGTCACCCACCGCACCCGGGTGCAGCCGGGGGCCCGGGGCGGATCCGCGTCAGCGCCCCGAGGCCGCCAGCTCGGCCCGCGTCAGCCCGATCCCGACGTGCAGGGTCAGGCCGTGCTGGGTGTGGACGCGGGTCGTCGGGCTCACCTCGATGGAGCAGGACAGCAGCTCACCGGCGGGGAGGGGAGGATCGAAGCTGTGCAGGACCTCGAAGCGGTTGGGCTGGAGCTCCACGCTTCGCTCGACCCACGGCGGGCAGTGGAGGCGCAGGACAGCCCGGTCCCCCGGGTGCATGCCGGACAGGCGCAGGGTCTCGGCCGGCTCCGGGCCTGCCCGCAGCAGCAGCCCGGCCAGGGAGCCCGTCCAGTGTGCCTCCGGATCGAGGGCGTCTCCCGCCCCGAGCCCCGGCTCCCACCAGCCATACAGGAGCTGATCCGGCAGGTGGGCCTCCGCGCCGTTGCGAGGCTGTGGGGTCACGACGGCGCTGAATCCTTCGGCGTGGTCGACCCAGGCTCGCCGTTGCTCCTGCACGAGGGCCTCGGCCTCGGCGAGGGTCTCCCGGGCCGCCTGCTGGAGGGCCTCGAGCCGCTCTGACAGATCCGGAGACCCGGCCCCATGCACCCAGCCGTGTTCGAGCAACCACGCGGTGGTCAGCGCGGCGGTCTCGCCGTGGGTGTCGGGGTTGGGGTGGTCGTCCCAGCCCAGCCCCCTCGCGCGGATGGCGGCGGTGGAGCAGGGGCGCTGCGGGCTGATGTCCAGCAGGTCCAGGCCCCGAGCCGCGGCCTCCCGGTGCAGCGCCAGGTGGACACCGCCCTCGGCCTGGCAGGGGGAGTGCAGCACCAGCAGAACCCGCAGGCCTCGCTCATCGCGGAGCGCCGCCAGCCGATCCAGCGGCTGCCGGAGCGTCCGGTCCAGCGCCGGCTCCAGCGCGCTGTCCGGGGTGTGGGCGAGGATCGCGTGCTGGTCTTTGAACGGCGGATCGCCGGCCATGCGCTGCAGGGAGAGGCCCACCAGCTGCCAGCTCTTCCAGGAGCGGGCCACGGCCTGGCGGGCCGCGGTGCCGCTGGCCGCCTGGTGTTGGTGGGCGCAGACGGGCACCATCCACTCCCCCAGCAGCTCCACGGGGCTGGGCTGTCCGGCGTACGACTGCTTGTTGGACAGGCTGATCGGCGGGCCCTGATAGCTCACGTCGTGCAGGTCGAAGTCGTTGCCGTTGAGGACCACCACGATCGTCTCGGGGGCGTGATGGTCGAGCAGCCACGCCGCCCGCTCGGCGGTCTCTTTCAGGGAGCAGGCGACAGAACCGGGAGCCAGCCTCTGCGGGTGGCCTGCGCCGACAGC
>CAYZVO010000201.1:0-16995 GCA_964481655.1 uncultured Enterobacterales bacterium
AGGGATACGGTCTTCTTCCCGCGGAGGTAGTGATGTTTTACTGCGTATCCATCGAGGGATTCAAGTCCTTCCCGGAAGAGACGGAGATCCCGTTGTCGCCCATCACCCTCTTGACCGGGACGAACAGCTCTGGAAAGAGCTCCATCTTTCAGACCTTGTTGTTGTTGAACCAGAACCTGCGGAGACCGCCGGATCACCCCGGGATGGATCTCAATGGCGAGCATCTGTCGCTGGGTTCCTACAAGGATGCAAGTCATGGCGGTGAGTTGGGTCCGATCTGTCTCTCCGTCCGAGTCGGTCTGGATGGACTTGTCGAGCCCTTCGGTAGGCCAGCGGGGGCCAGGAATCAAGCGCGACTTTCGATAGCGCTGTCTCCCGAAGACGAGAAAGGCAGACAGGGGTGCGCGCGCATTTCTTCCTGCTTGTTCGAAGGTCTCTATGGGCCCGATGAGAAGGTCGCTTGGAGGATTGAAATCCGCAGTGACTCGGTAGACATTACCGGACCCAGCCCAGTTGACGTCTCGAGCGTCGGAGGAATCGACTTCACCCATACCATCGCGTTCACCGGGCGCCCTGGTGATTCTGCTCGGGTTGCGATGGAGGGATTCTCACCCAGGATCGTCTGTGGCGAGTCGGATTTGCCGAAGGCAATCTTCGGTGTGTTCTCCGCGCTCAACAGGATCGCGCGGGAGTCCGCGCAGAAATGCCTCAAGAACCTGGATGGTGAACCCAAGGGGCGCTTCGCCGTCCGGGATATCTGGGGACCGTTCCAAGGGATGGACACGAAGGCTGATCTCAAGTGGCTGGAAGGCTTCTTGATGAGAGCTAACGATGGTCAGTTCGCGGACTTTCTGACTCGGACCTTGCACGAAGAGTTCCTCGGCGATCTCTATCTTCTTTTCTTGGACAAGCCATTGGAGGCGGCGAAGCACGTTGTGGAGAAGCGCGAAGAGCAGGCTTTGTCGAACGCCTACAAGAGGGGGCAGGTTCGCAGTTGGTGGCATCGCCCGCATCTGGGCCTGGAGGAGCCGGAAGACCTGGACACCTGGCGGTCCACGATAGCGCCGCTGGTCTTGGAGAGGTTGGTGAGGATGAGGGCTCTGGCGGCAGGTCGAGACCGAGCGTTGCCTGGTCGAGCGACACGAGACCACCGCCAACAACTCTCAGCGGAGAGCTTCCATCGCTTCCTGGAGGAGTGTGGACTGGACCGCGCAGATCTGCTGGTGATGGAGAATGATCACCGAGTCATGCCTCTCGGTCTCTGGGTGGCCGAGCGAGACCGAGACAAGGAACGCTCGGAGCGAACGTATCGGGTGAACCGCGTCTTGGGTGAGTTCGGTCGAGCGTTGGAGGTCGTCGGTGGTTTTCTCCATCATCTCGGTCCCCTGCGCGACGAGCCCAAGAACCTCTACGCCGTGCAGTACCCTGCGGGTGCGTGGGATGTTGGGTCCCGCGGTGAGAGGGCTATCGCCTGTCTCAGGACCTTCGGGTCCAGGCTGTTGCCCGATCCAACCGTCATCCCCGAGAAGAGTGGGAATGGCTACGTCGTCGAGCGGGTCACGCTGGGAGAGGCGGTCTCTCGGTGGTGTCAGAAGCTGGGCATCATCACAAGCTACGAGTTGGATGCTGGAGGCAAGTACGGCACGACCTTCAAGGTGAGCGTGCCGGACACGGACGCCGCTGCGGGCGCGGTGGACCTGACCAACGTTGGGGTTGGTGTCTCACAGGTGCTGCCCATCGTCGTGCTCTGTCTGGGGGCTCGGGAGGGCAGCGTCCTGCTGATCGAACAACCCGAGCTCCACCTTCATCCGGCGGTGCAGACTCGGTTGTGTGAGATGTTCTACCGGGTCTCCCAGAGTGGGCGCCAGCTCATCCTGGAGACCCACTCCATGCACATCGTCAACGGGCTGCGTTTGTTGGCGGCGCGGGGCGAAGCGACACCCGGGGAGGACTTCGCCATCGTGTTCGTGGAGCGAGATGTCTACGGGTCCTACGTGGACACCGTGGCCGTGCGGCAGGATGGTTCCATGGAGAGCTGGCCGAGGGGCTTCTTCGATGAGGCCGAGAAGGTGCTGTCCCAGATCGTGACGGCCAGACTGGAACAGTCATGACTCCGGTGCTGATCGAACCCGCTGCGCTGTTTCTCGATGGTGCAGGTACCAACCCTGCGGAGGTCGGGAGGAGGCTGTCCTGGATACGGGACTTTCTGCGCCTGAACCAGGGAAGGGTCCCCTTCAGCCTCGACCTGTGGAACGACATCGAAGGCCACATGGGCCTCGCCGATCCGCAGACCGAGGAGCATTGGCGGTACCATGAGCACTGGCACATCGTGAGGACCATCGCATCCGATCACTTCGAGAACCCGATGGTCGAGTGGGAGGGGCAAGAGGATTTCGTCGATCCGTCCTCGATGCGGAGGCGATCACACATCTACGACGACGACTCACGCTGGATGGCCTGGACGGATCTGCTCGCACAGTGCCTTCGGAACCAGTTGGAGGTCCTGGGGTTGCTGGTGTCCTGTCGCCAGCGCTCTTGTGTACGGGATGCCGATGGGAACGATTTTAGGCTGGGAGTGCGCGGAGACTCGGGCACGAGCCTGCCGATCTTCGAGCCGGGATACATCGGGAAGATGCTCGATCCGGACGCCGCACAGCGCCTGATGTCCAGGGCCGCCCAGCGCTCGGACAGCGAGCCCAAGGCATCTTGGGAGAAGAATGCCGAACCCGCGATGCACGTGAAGCGCTTGCTTGGCCGGACAGCCAACTGTCTGAAAGGACTCGTGATTAGCTACGGGACCTGGGAGAAGATCCCGAACGCCAGCGAGGAGCCCAAGTTGGAGCCCGAACCCGACTGGGCCGAGATCAGCTTCCGGCTCTACGATTCCAGGAAGGACCTGTTGTTCAAGGGCTACTTTCTGACCATCGCCGAGGACGCGGCGGAGGCGGCCGTGGCACTACATGAGCTGCGCACGAAGTTCGACAAACTGTGTGCGAGCGAGAAGGGGGTGCGTGGCAGCGGTCGTTGACGGATTGTATCCGGTGTAATTCGTTCCACTGTGACACTTGGTCAGAACGGGATGCTGGGATCGGGGAGGCCGGCGGCCTCTGCCAACTCTACGGCCGCGGCCATCACGGCGTCGGATTCGCTCGTCTCACCGCTGCGCAGCAAAACCGAGTGCAGCGCTTGTTGTGCGTCCAACACCTTCTTCACCAACGCAATTTCATCCCGCCACGCCGAGAAGCGTTGGGACTCATCGAGCACCTTCCGCCAGCCCGCTTCGGATTCTTCGGGAAACAGAGCCTGGGAGGCGGCCGCCATCCGATGGAGAGCGTCCAGCGATTCCGAGGTGGGGCGCTGCACCGAGTGGAGTTCCTCCTCCAGGTCGAAGAGAAGATCGCGCCAGCTGTCGGCCCGTTGAGTGAGGACCTCTCGGAGGTCCTCGAGACCCCCGCCAGCATGGAGCCCATCCGACCGTCGCTGGTAGAGGACGAGCTCCTCGGCATCGGCGTAGGCGAAGTACTCCGCTCCCAGGAGCATGCAGATGATGAGCGCGCGGTCGAAGCCGATGGAGCCGGGTTCGGTCTCGGTGGGAGCGTTGTTGGCTGGAGGCGGGCATTGCTGGCCGGCACAGATGCACTCGCCACCCATGTCGAGCCGCCAGTCCACCAACTGCTCGTGGCCGTGGATGGTGAGTGTGACCGGGCTCGTCAGGTGGGCGAAGTCGGTGTCCTTCACGATGGCTTGGAGTTGCTTCATCTCGTGCTCTCGTCGTGGGATTGTCTGAAAACCTTCATGGATAATGGCGGATGGGCATCAGGAGCGGCGGGGTGGCGACAATCCCCCTGGGGTGGAAGAGGATCACGCTGGGGGCTCCTCCTCCTGCTGTTCGGTTCGGTGGCGGACCTCGTCGCCTCTCTGGTCGATGAAGTTCGCGTAGGCCACCGCGACATCCAGTACGTTGCGTTGGGTGTAGTCGTCGATGGGCAGCTGAGGATACGAGGTACCTGTGACATAGAGCATGTAGCGAGCTCGGGTCATGGC
The DNA here is from genome assembly GCA_964481655.1 of uncultured Enterobacterales bacterium. Classification (GTDB taxonomy): domain Bacteria; phylum Myxococcota_A; class UBA796; order UBA796; family JAFGLY01; genus CALDOK01. Next base: position 4,045 of record CAYZVO010000201.1, read on the forward strand.
GGTGTAGAGATGGTTCGATCGGCGGATGTCGTGGGCGGCCTGGTGGGGCTTGATGGACTCGGCGTTGGCCACGAACACGACCTCTTTCTCGAGTCCCTTGAAGCTCTCAAGGGACTCCACTGTGAGGAGATCCGGATTTCCAAAGCGAACGCCACGGACGGCATTGATGTTGTGACGCATAAGCCGAGTCGTGAGACGTGCGTGCACTTTGTCGGCCCAATTTCGCTTGCCTGGATGATGGACAATGATCCCGACGTCGTCGATACTGAGATCTTCCTCGACGGCGAGTCTTCGGATCTCGTCCGCGATGAAATCCAGTTCGTCTCGCCTTCCAAGGTGCTCTGGGCCCCCCGACGGCTCAAAAGCCCGCACGACGGGCCTGGGACCCTCTTCGTTCACCGCGTAGTTGCTCAAGAGGAATCGTGCCGCCAGTTCTGCAACTCGCTCGCCCTGGGCGAAGCTAGCCAACTCGAGATCCAGTAAGCGTTCACATTGGCCCCCCATCGCCCGGTAGACGTTGAGCGCGAGATCGGTGACCGCGCGGGAAGAACGATGGGCCTCGTCCAAGAAGAGGTGGCGCTCGTGGCCATCGCTATCTCGGAGGAGGGTCGGTTCCGAGTCTCGTGGAAGAAGACCGAGTGCGGACAGGTCCGCCATCCCGAGGTTCTGGGTGGTGGCTTGGAGTGCATCGATGAAGGTCCTGATGTTCTTCGGACCCCGCTGCGGTCGGACGCGCGCGAGGATCAGGCGCCAGCCAGACTGACCGATGTCCTGGCCTTCGTCCACGAACAACACGTCAATGTCGGCTTCGGCTTGAGGGAACCTTCTTCTGGCTGTCTCCTCCCCCTGGTAGTCGTTCCGTTTCCGGATTCCGAGCATGTCGGCATGGAACTCCAACACCTCCACCTCCCCGAACTCTTCGTCGACTTCGAGGAGACGAGCCGCCTGGCGAAGCTCTCGACGGATGAACTCGCCCAGCGGGGAGGTGAAGTGCAGCACGGCCACCCGGAGCTGGGGGTATGCCTGTTTGGTCCTCACCGCCCACTCGCAGATCGCCAGCGTCTTCCCGCTACCAGGTACACCTTCGACCACGATGGGGCCTTCAAGCTCAAGCCTCTGTACGAGCTTGACCTGCGCAGCGGTGAGGTTGGGCCGGCTCTGCCGCAGTGCTTCCACGGATGCCCCCATGGTGCCAGCACGGCGCTCCTTCGGCGGGTGGTCCGACGGGATCTTGGGAACGCTGTCGAGGTGTTCGGTGAGCGCTCCGGCCTTGTGGGACCACGAGTACAGTCGTCCACCGCATCTCTCGTAGCACTCACGGAAACTGCGGATGTGACCGTCGGGCAGCTTCCACTCCCGCCCGCTGGTGACAAACAGCACCAGACGCTGGGCGCGGCTGGTGGCGACGTTGATGAGGCGCTGCCACTCCGAGATGTGGGTGTGCTCATCGATCTTCTTCCAACCCCGCCCCCCCTTGTTCACATCGACGGTGTCGAAGATCACCACGGGTGCCTGCCAGCCCTGCTGGGCGTGGACCGTTGAGAAGGTCCACTTGGGGGCAAGCTCGCGGAATGATTCACGGAGGAAGTGGGCTTGGGCGCGGAATGGTGAGATCACCAGCACCGGCAGCTCGCCGAGCCCCGGGATGCGCTCGAGCATGGAGCCGAGCAGTGCGGCGGTGGCGGGTCGAAGCCAGCTCTTGTGGTTGGGACCGCGTGCGGCCGCGATGCTCAACGGCGAAACGGGGGCATTGCGAGCGCACAGGGCGTGGTCGAGCAGCACGACGCGCACGCCTCCCGGGAGGAGCTGGGAAGGGATCTCGGGGGTGTTCCTGGCAGCGAGCCCCGCATCGGACAGCGCGTCGCGTCCGCCGTAGACATAGTCGGCCACGACCGCGCGGATGTCAGGATCCATGCGTCGCTGGGTGGTGAGCAGGGTACCGTTGGGTGCGCCTCCGGCCTGACGCTCGTGGGACCTCACGAGGTAGCCGATGCTGGAGATCTTCATGGCCTTCGAGGCTTGCGCGATAGGCGCGAGCTGCTTGGAGTCGCCAAACAGGACGACGCTCCGTTCTGAATAGAGCGAGAGGCACAGGGCCGTGGGGAATCCCAGCAAGCCAGCCTCGTCGAGGCAGACCGTGTCGAACAGCGCCCGCTGGCGCGCTTCGGAGTGGACGGTGGGGTTCTTTCCTACGCCCGAGAGGCGATGGAGTGCCGTGAATGCGGTGGTGATGACGACGCGGCAATCGTCGAGGGGGAGGTAGCGCGAGGCGTGATCTCTGAGCTTGCGCTTGGTGTAGGTCAGCGTTCTCTTCAGGTCGGACTTATTCTTCGCGTTTCGCTCCGCTGCCAGCTGGGCCTGCAGGGCCTCGATCTCCGCCACCACAGCCGGATCGTCTTCGGGGATGACCTCGGGGAAGTCCCACTCGGGATTGACCTTGCCGTTGAACATCGAGCGGTTGATGCCCACACCCACCCTCTTGACCCCGATACTCTCGATATCGGCGTTTCTCGATCGGAGGGCGAGCAGCAGCTCGAGGGCGGCGTTGTCGGTGGCCTTGTTGGTGGTGGATACCACCAGGATGCGGCCGCTTCCGTGGGTGACCGCATGGGCAACCTGGTGGGCCAGAGCGTAGGTCTTCCCCGTACCCGGGGGGCCCCAGGCGAAGCCGACCCGACTCCGCCATGGGCGGATCATGTGGGGCTCGTAGGCGCCCACGCCCGCGGGGTCGGGAGCGGGGTGGTGGACCTCGGCGGTCAAGGCTTCGTGGGTGGGAGCGATGGAGTCCAGCCAGCGCGGCACCCAGCGGGCATGGTCCAGTGTCCTGTGGATGGGGGCGACAAAGTCGTAGAGGGTGACCGACAGGTAGCGAACCTTGCCGAAGTCCGGGCTGCCGGGGTGGTCGTCGAGGAACATCACGTCGTTGTCGTGCTCGTCGCCCACCTGCAGGATCTGGTTGCCCAAGACCTCGTCGTCGTCTTCGGCGTACTTCGGCTTGGCGGTCCCGCCCTCGAGCTGGTCCCGTACCTTGTCGAGCTTGGCGTTGCCTTTGAAGTCGATCCGCCAGAGCTCGAGGCCGACGCGTGCCGCCTTGACCACCTCGACACGGTAGGCGTACCGGGCCACTCGGAGCTCGGCCTCGATGTCGGTCACCATCCGGCGCAGGACATGGCGGATCATGTCGATATCCTTTGTTTTTTCTCGGCAGTGATGTCGGACGAGGCACCATCGAAGCACATTGTCTATTAACAAGAGACAGCGGCCTCAAATAGTTGATCCGGTTTCGTGGACACCCTAACGCTACTAAGCAGGAGGTCTCCGATGACGAAGAAGAGTTGCCGCCGCGCTCTGGAGTTCACGGGGCTTGTTGCCGCTCACGCCACCTGATAGCGGTTCTTAGGAGCATTGACCTGAGAACCCGCAGTGCTCGAACCAGGAGTGTGCGTCCCACCAGGAGACCTGCTCCACTGCCCGAGCAATGGCCTTGTTGAGGGTGTCGTAGCAGCGCGCCTTCATGCTCCGGAGGACCCCCTTCACCTTGGACCAGGCCAGCTCGATGGGGTTGAGGTCGGGGGAGTAGGGCGGCAGGAACTTCACGCTGGCTCCGGCCTCGTAGATCGCCTTGATGGCTCGCTGGTCCTTGTGGGCGCCGAGGTTGTCCAGGACCACGATGTCGTCGGGCCGAAGGACAGGGACCAGAACCTGCTCGACGTAGGCGACGAACACATCCCCGGAAGTGCCACCCTCGATGGTCATCACCGCTTCGAGCCCGTCCAGCGTCAACGCACCAATGATGGTGAGGACGTCGCCGCGGTTCCGAGGAATGCAGTCGCTGGCGCGTTGTCCCTTCGGAGCACGAACGTACTCCCTGCTCATCGCGATCGTGGAGCCCGCCTCGTCGATGAACACGAGCCGACATGGGTCCACCTCGGCCATCCAATCGTGGAAGGCATCCCGCAGCGCCTGGATGCGCTCGATGTCCCGCTCTACCGCGTAGAAGGCTTTTTTTTCGAGACCACCCGATGTCGCGGACAACCTTGCTCAACGTGGAGATGCTGGGCTTGACCCCGATCCTCTCCTCCAGTCCGGCTCCGAGCTTTTCGAGGGTAGAATCCGGTCGCTCCTCCAACAACGCCCGCAGGACCATCAGGCCGTGCTCGTCCAGCAAGGGCGCGGGGCCGTGTCGGAAGTCGGTGTTGGGCTCCAGAGAGCCGTTTTCTGGTTTCAACCGCCACCATCGTCGGATGCTGGCCTCTCCGACCCCGAAACGTGCGGCGATCTCGACCTGGGTCCCCTCTCCGCGCTCGTATGCCTCGATGGCGCGTGTTCGGAGGTCGAGTGACAACGGGCTGGGCAAGCGCACCTCCTGTGAGTGATAGTGCGCTTAACTCGGTGATCTTCACAGATCAACGCTTCCCGAAACCGCTATGAGGCCGAAGCGCTCACGTCCCCTGCGGCTCGGGGACGCCGCTTAATGCGCCTAATCAGAGAAGGGGCCTAATGCATGCCCCTTCTCGTCCAACGACAATCGTTCCGTTCCCGCGGATCCCTATGGCGTGGGAACGATGCCGAGGGCTTCAGCTCCAACGCGAAGGTAGAGCTCCTGGAGGCCGATGCTGGGAACGACGGATTCCTGGCCTGGTCGCTGCGGCCCTCCTCGAAGATGGCCCCTTGGGGGCCGGGTGCCCGATATGGCAGGGATCACCGATGGTGGGCGGCCTCGAGCGGAACTCTCACATGGCGAGGCCCCCCGTCGTGTGACTGACAAGGGCGGCGCGATGCCAGTCCTCCCATTCGAGCCCGCCCGCATGACCGGCCAGTGCCACGAGCGCCTCGGAGACAGGTTGCTGCCACCGCCATCGTCCAGGGCCCTCTGGTCGGCCAAGCAGCATCTCGCACCACCGGTACGGACTGCGCCACCTTCCAGGGTGTCCGACGGCTGCCTGCGGCATCCGGTCGCGTTCCACGCCTTTGGGGGCGCAGAACGCGCGGGGAACCTTCATGAGTGTCGCCCAGGGACTCATCAAAAGCCACGTCATGACCATGGCCGGGAGGCTGTTGAGGCAGCCAGGCAGGACACCTACCGGGAGGACGACCGTGCTCGTTCCGCAGCTTGTGCAGAGGTAGCGCCTCGCCCAGCACTCCTCCTTCACGAATACGATGTCGTCCGTCCACCGAACTGTGACGACCTTCCTCATTCGGCATCCGTGCACTCGAACCACGACCTTCGCGCTCGTCACGGAGGCTGCGCCACAATGTGGACAGCTCGATGGTCGCACCTCCTCGACGGGAGGAGGGACGCTCGTGGTTGGTCTGGATGGATGCAGCAGGACAGCTGATGAAAGGGGGACCGGGGCATCGACACGGATCGACGCGAACATGGGATTGATCCTCGACGGGGGGTGTCCACTGTGTGGATATTCACCAAGTAATGCCGCTTTTCGCCCACGCCCGCTGAGGCTCGTCATACTCATGAACCGCACCGAACGTGAGTTGGGAACGGGGGTTGTGCCTCTGCCTGCGAGGACGCCTACAGGACTTTCTCCCTCCGCCCACCAAGCCCGCCCCACCTGGTTCCACTCCCCCTCCTCCCACGCCCAGCAGGACGCCCTGGACACCCTCGCCACCCAGGGCGCCTCTGACCATCGTCACGCCTCCTTCGTCGCCGTCACCACTCTGATCGAGCTGGCCAACGTCACCCTCCATCCTCGCGAGAAGATCCCCGTCCTCCGCGCCCTGGCCCGCTGCGCTGACCGCCCCTTCGCGGTTCCGGTCCTGCTCGCCCAGCTCGAGCATCCCGACGTCGGCGTGGTCGAGGCCGCGCTGGACGCGGTGGGCCACGGCGGTACGCCCTTCGGCGGCTCCTGGGTCCTCCGCTGGCTGCGCGGGGCTCGGCGCGAGCCCCTGGCTGAGTCGATGCTGGCCGCGGCCCTGCTGGCCCTGGGACGTACGGGCCATCCAGAGGCGCCGGCCGAGGTGCGCAGCTGCTGGGAGCAAGGGCTGGTCGGAGCCCAGGCGGCCCATCTGGCCCTGGCCGAGGCGGTCTCGCCCGAGCTGTGGGAGCTGGCCGAGGCGCACCTGCACGAGCCCGGCGCCGCCCCCCGCTGCCGCCATGCACCTGGCGGCGACGCGGCACCCGCGCTTGATGACCCTGCTCGAGTCCCTGCTGTCCAGCCCCGACGCCGAGCTGGCCGTGCTGGCCCACAGCTTGCTGGCCGGGCTCGAGGTTCGGCTCTCCGATCACCTTCTCAACACCACCGCCGAGCCCCACCCGGTCCGTCGGCGTCGCCTCGCCCGGGGACTGCGCGCCTGGGCCGAGGACGAGGTGCTGACGGCCTGGCGTGAAGCCTTGGGGCTCGATGACGACTCGGTGCTGCTGTCGGTGACCCTGGACGCGGGCATCCCGGCCTTGCAGGACGCCGCCCTCGAGCGCGCCCAGACCGAGAGCCCCGAGATGCTGCGCCACGCCCTGCGCCGGGCGCACAGCGCGACGCCGCTGGTGCTGGAGCGGCTGCCGCTCTGGATGCGGCACGAGCACCCGGGCGTGGCCGCAGACGCGATGCGGGTCCACCTCAACCTGCTCGACCAGGAGTCCCCTCGCGATCTGGCCTGGGCGCGCGGCTCGAGCCGCGAGGAGCATCGCCTGGAGTGGGTGCGCGCCTGGCAGAACGGCTGGCGAGCCCTACGGGATCGTGGCGGCTGGGCACCTCTGGACCACGCCCAGTGCCGGGACATGGTGAGAGATCTGCGCGGCCTGGTCCGGGAAGACCCGGCGCCCAAGGTGCACAGGCTGGCGCTGGAGAGTGCCGGGGCGGTGGCCAGGTTGGCGCGGCCGGGGGCGATCTTGGGCTGAACGGCCAAGCCTCAGGACAACATCACTCCTCCCTCTGCTCCCAGCCGCAGAACGAGACGACATCGGCCGCCGCACACCACATCGCCCCCATCAGCAGCCACTCGCTTGCCCGTGGCCGCACCTCCAGCACCTTGTTCGCCGCTCGCCCCAGCTGTTCGAAGAAGCTGTACTTGTCGGTCCGAAGCCCCCGCCACAGCACCCGGTCCATCAGCTCGCTGACCAGCCAGGCCAGGGCCAGGGCGTGGGGGCTGGCCATGATGGTGTAGTTGTTGAACTTGCCCCAGGGGTCGTAGTCGGGTGGTGGTGGGAGCAGGGGCCGGTCGGCCAGTACCAGGTCGGCACCGCCCCAGGTGACCACGGGCTCGCGCTCGTCGGGCAGAAGGCGTTCGGAGCCGGGACCATCGCCTCGCAGCCCCTCCATCATCATCAGCACCTCGTACAGGCCGTAGGAGGGGGTGGGCTGTAGAGGCTCGGTCACATGACGCACCCGCCAGGAGCCGCTGGGGATCTTCGGGCCGCGCTTGACATGGTCCTCCAGTAGGTAGACCCAGGCCTCGCGCCGCACCACGCCCATCTCCACCTCCTGCAGCACCCGCCGGTACAGGCCGTCTTGCTTCCCGGCGGCGCAGCCCTCCACCCGGTCGAGGGTGGGCAGCAGGTCCTTGAGGCCGTCGATGAGCAGCAGCTCCCCTTGTACCTGGCCGCGGGCTTCGTCGGTCAGTGAGGGATCGGGGTCGATCATGGCGGGGTAGCCACCCATGTGGACCAGCGAGCCCTCGCAGCGCGCGGGGCAGGCGGCGACCACGTGGTCGGCGACGAGGTGGTGGCGGGGCTCGCCGCGCATCAGGGTGCCGTAGACGAAGAGGGTGTCGAGCTGGGTGGCCATGGGGTCCTCCACGCCGGCGGGGGTTGGGGCGCCGGCATGGGGACAGCGTGGCCGAGGGGGCGTGACGGGGGCGTGACGCGGGTTCAGCTTCGGTGGGAACTCTCTCCGTGGATGATCCCGTAGATCGCGATCTCGGGCGCGAGGATCAGCGCGTCGTCCGGACCGCGCCGGAGCGCGACGGTTCCCGGGAGGCCTGTCACGGCTGCGAGGGTCTCGCGGACGCGCTGGACGAGCTTGCGGCGCGTGGTGGGAGAGACCGAGCGGCCCCAAGCTGCGTGCTCGAGCCCATCGGTCCCGCCTGGACAAGCCCGCAGCACCCAGCCGATCAGCTGCGCCTGGCGCCGACCCAGGGGCTCTGGCCGGTCCTGGCCGGGTCGCCACAGCAGCGGGGTGTGCGCAGGTGCGGGCAGGCTGAAGTAAAGGGCCTCGGGCTGCTTTTCGCGTAGCTGCATCAGGAGGTGAGTGAGCGTGGCCCATGGCAGGCGCGCGTGGGTCGTCTCGAGGCCGAGCCCCACCAGGTAGCCCCACTCCTGACCTGCGTGGAGGTCGTAGGGCAGGGCGCCCAGGCCCTCCATGAGGGACAGGTTCAGGCCGAGCGCATAGGCCAGCGCCTCGGCGGCGTTGAAGCTGCCTCGCTGCACGATGGGATCGTCGCGGTCCGGCACCCTGGTGGGGTCCATGATGGCCTGTTGGCGGATGACCTCCTGCCACTGGGCGTCGAGGCGCTGCTGGATGGAGGCTGGGATGGCGGGGTCGGGTGCCAGGGCCCTGAGGCGGCCGAGCACAGCCAGGCGGTAGAGCCCGGCCCAGGGCTCGAGGCCCTCACCCATGCGGCAGGCGCGAAGGAAGTCCTGATCGGCGGCGAGCAGGGTGGCCACGTCCGATCCCTGGCGCATGCGCAGGTGCCCCATGCGGTAGGCCACCAGGCCCCGGATAGCGCGGGGCAGCTCGGGGTGGGCATCGCAGAGATCGTCGGCCTCGGTCAGCAGTTCCAGGGCGGCTTGGCTGCTGTGGCGGAGCAGCTTGAGGTCGGTGGCCTGGTCGAGCAGCTGCAAGACCTGGGAGAGGGGCGAAACAGTCGGCATCGTTCCGGGAGGGGCGAGGGTGTCTGTGGGCATCAGGCTACCTCAGCAACCGGTCAGCCTTTGACCAACATGAACGGTAGGCTGATCTGGTCTCCTGCTCCGGTCAGGCCCATGCCCCCCATCCCCGACGACCCGCTCCGCTGCGATCCTCCCGGAACCCACCTCCGCGCCCTTCTCCCCTGGGATGACGGCCTCGGGGTCGTCCAGGTCGACCCGCCCAGCTTTCGCCTGAAAGCGCACATCTCCATCGAGAACCCGGGCCACTACCGCCTCTGCGCGTCGGGCTGTCACGCCCTGGTGCTCGATCACGAACAGCACCGCCTGCGGGTCTTCACCCTGGGTCCAGAATGCCAGCCCACCGAGATCGAGGTGCCGGCCCTCCCCGAGGGCCGCGTCTTCGACGTGGCGATGGCGGACGGCGCCTTCTTCGCGGGTGGCTCGCTGAACGACGATCCCATGGCCTGGAGCTGCAGTCGGATGCGCGGCTCCGTGGTCGGGGGCGGCACCCTGGACCTCACCGGCTGGTCGCAGCTCCCCATGCCCGAGCTGGGCGGGCCGCGCGGCAAGGCTGTGGATCTCGTCTTCTGGCGCCACGGCGATCTCATCGCGGTGGACGACCTCATCTACCCGCGCTGGAACATCGTCTTCGACGTGCGCTCCCCCCGGTTCCCGGAGCACCGTGCCACGGTGCGGCTTCCCGACCACACCACTTACGAGCAGGTCCGGCTCGGTGCCCTGGGCGATCGCTACCTGGCGCTGTACTCCTCCGGCAACAACCACGGCGTCAGCAGCAGCCACTTGTCCATCCTCTGCGCCGAGAGCCTGCGCGAGTGCGCCTGCTACTCAGCCATCCGTTCCGACTCGAGCCCGCCCAACTGGCGCCTGGGCGACACAGCGCCCGACGTGGAGTTCGAGCGGTCACCGTTGGCCTCCATCCGCCGCCTGGCCTTCGCCGGGGACGTGCTGTACGCGCTGTCGAGCGAGGACACGGTCCTCTGCCTCGATCTGCGCGGCCCCAAGCTCCCCATCGCCCGATCCTCCCACCCCAGCCGGCCGGGCGCGGCGGCCCGCCCGGGCCCGGAGCCGGCCGTGGTGGAGCTTTTCGCAGGCCAGACCATCCACGACATCGCGACGGTGGGCTCCGAGGGCGTCGCGGTCGCGGGGCTCGATGAACAGGGGACCGAGACCGTGGAGTGGGTTCCTCTCGAGCAGGACTGACGGCGCCCCTCCGCGCCTACGCCTCCTCTTCCACCAGCCCCAGCCGTCCTCGCCCGTCGGGCCGGATGCGCTCCAGGATGCGCAGCGTGGCGTCGGTGGGGATCAGGCGATGGCCGTCATCGAGGTAGTCGAGCTGGACGTGCTCCAGCTCCACCTTGTCTTCGATCTCTTCGGCGTCACCGAGGTAGCGATACGCCCAGCTCTCGGGACGGTCGGGGTATACCAGGCGGCAGGTGAGGTCCTTCGCGGAGGAGGTGAGCGGGACGAGGGCGTAGCTCAGCTTCACGATCAGATGGACGCCGTCCGCCTCACGCCGGCTCTCGTAGCCCTCGAAGCGTCGCCAGGTGGCCTCGAAGCCGTAGACGCGATCCTCGGAAGGGCTCGGATCGCTCTCCTCGTAGATGGGCACGTCGCAGCCTGCCATGATGTCGTCGTAGAGCTCGACCGGGGGATTGTCCCATTGCTCGAGCTCGACCACCGAGAGCAGGTCGAACGCGACCCCCTGCTTTCCTTCCCTGCGGACACAGGCCAGGCTGTCGCGACCGTCGCTGCGCCCGAAGGGGACACATTCGTCGGGGTTGTCCGCGCGGTGGTGCTCGCGGACCTCCCAGCCTCGCTCTGTCTGCACCGCGAGGATCGAGCCACCCTCGTTCCCGGCAGTGGGCTCGCAGCCGTCGTAGACCAGGTAGGCTTGGTCTTCACCGCTCCCCAGCAGATCGAGGCGGTAGTCGCTGTGGAATCGGAGCTTGGACAGTTCGCAGAAGCCAACCCCGGCGTAGGCGGGGAGGTAGGCGGCGTTGCCGCATGCGACCCGAAGCTCTCTGTCGTAGTCGGTCAACAGGATCGGATCGCAGATGTCGTCGATCACCTCCCAGGTGGCCGACAGGTCCGGGTCCCCGGCGACGCGGTCCGGCATCGGGGTGTCGCTCGACTTGGGGTCGGGGAGGAGTTCATGGGACGTTGCTTGCTGGGGGGCCGCGTCCTTCGCGACCACCTTGGCGTTGTGGACCACGGTGGAGAGCAGCACCCCAAGTGCTGCTCCAGCGCAGAAGGTGAGACCAATCACAAGGCGACGACCGGCGACGGTCGAGCGGTTTGTCATGCGTCCTCCTACGCTAAAGGTTGACATGACAATAGCGGTATCTCGCGGTGAATGACCACCTTTTTGGATCAACATCAGCTTTTCTCCAAAGCCCAGATCTACCCCTCCCCACAAGCCTCCACGACCCCACCCTCGCACGCCCGCTGCATCACGAGCCAGCAGTCGCTCCCCGTGGCGCCCTGGGTGCATCCCATCCCCTGGGCCACCGGCCAGCAGACGTCGTCCTGACCTCCCTGGCACGCGATCCGCAGCGACTCGATGGCGGCATCGGGGCATTGTCCGGCATCGCGCCCGGTGACCAGGGCTCCGAGTCGCTCGCAGGCCCCTCGATGCGAGGCTTCGCAGCCCGTCACCAGGAGCGCGCAGGCCTCCGTGGTTGATGAACGGGAAACGCCCTCCATCAAGTGCGTGTCTGCGGCCTGGACGCAACCGTCGATGGAACCGCGATCGCAGGCCAGCGTGAAGAGGTCGAAGGCTTCTTCCCTGCCGCGCCCGTCCTTTCTCGCCTTCGCGAGAACACCTGCCTGGACACATGGACCGTCGTCATCCCCGAGCCGGCAAGCCTTGGCCAAGACCCTCTCCGCGCTGCGGACATCGGCCTGGAAACCTTCGCCTCCGGTGAGGAGCAGGCGTCCCAGGGATGCGCAGCTCGATGGCTCGCCTTGGTGGCATTCGGTCTCGAGCTTCTCCCGTGGACTCACTCGCGGCTCATCCAGGGCGGGCAGTTCCCCTTCCGGCACAGGCTCAGATGCGGGAATGCCGTCCTCGGTGAAGCCCTCGATGGCCTCGGCCACGCGTGCCCAAGCGTCCTCGAACCAGCCGGCGAGCGCGCCATCTGCTCGCAGATCTGGCCGATCCGGCAGCTCCGGGAGCGTCCATTCCCCAGCACCCATTCGCTCCAACGCGGCGGTTACAAGCGCCCTGCGGTCCTCGGGGACGGAGACATCGAAGTCGAGCCACTCCTTGACTTCGACATGCGCGACGGATCCCAGGAAGCACAGCGTTGAAGCCCACACCGTGACCCTCCCGAAGCCCCACCAGCTGCGCCGCTGCAGGTGGGAAACGTGGCCCCGGAACCTCCCCTCGAGGGCGGCCTCCAGCCCAGGTCGAAGCCCAGTGAAGAGTCGGCGCACCCGTCCAGGCAAGGACGTGTCCTCGGCGTCTGGAAGTGGAGGGTGTGTCCTGCTGCGACCCGCCGCTCGCCAGGCCTTCCGGACCCGTTCCACGGCGGTGTGCTTCCTTGTCCGCTTCGGTAGGCTTTCGAAGAGGTCCTGCTCGACCTGCTGCATTTGCTGGATGGTCTTCGGATCTACAGCGAGCTCCATCGGCCCGCGCGGTCTCAGGAAGCCCAACACTGCTGCCCAGCGCTCCGCGGGCTTCACGAAGAGCTGACGGCTGGCCCTCTGGACGAGCATCAGCTCGCGCCGCTGCCACACCTCCGAGATCAACTCCTGGGAACAGGGAACGCACGCGAGCAGCCCCTCGATACCGCTGCCGGGTTCCATGTCTGGCTCGGACCAGTGACTCGAGGGGCCAGGGCTGTGAACATCAGGCTCGCTCGTGTCACCCTCGAGCCAGGCATCCACCCCGCGCTCCAGGACGCCATCACCGATCAACATCAGGTCCACGAGCGAACCGGAGCGTTCGCCCGGCCCGCGCTTCGCCGGCACTCGCCAGCGGAACACGGTCCTGGGCTCTTTGCTCTCCAGATCGCGCGCCCGGAGCAGCGCGGTCTCCCAGACGGCGCCGAAGCGATCGCCGGCCGCCAACACGGCGGCGAGCCCGTCCAGCGCGCTCCAGGCCTCGA
>CAYZVO010000202.1:0-16770 GCA_964481655.1 uncultured Enterobacterales bacterium
CCGCCTGCGCCGGGGCCCCCGTCGAGCGCGAGGTCACCCGCGCGTCCGCGGCCGAGGCCTGGCACGCCCACGTCGGCGACGAGGACGCGGCCCGCGAGGGCCTCGACCTCGGCAAGCGCAAGGTCGCCGAGATCCTCGACGGCACCCTGACCTGCCCGTCCTGCGGCGCCAGCTACCCCATCGCTGGCGGGATCCCCCGGCTGATGGTCGACGCCGAGGCTGTGCGCCCGGCCTCCGCCCACACCTGGACCACCTTCGATCGCGCCGAGCCGGTCTGGGAGCGGAACTTCCTGTCCCTCATCGCGCCCCTCGAGGCCGGTGACTTCCTGGGCAAGCTCGTGCTCGACGCCGGCTGCGGCTACGGCCGCAACGCCTGGCTGGCCGCCCGCTGGGGGGCCGAGGTCATCGCCATGGACGTCACCGCCGAGGCGGTGGACGCCTGCCGTCGCAACACCCAGGGCCTGTTCGGGGTGCACGTGATCCAGGGCGACATCCAGCGCCCGCCCCTGCGCCAGGCCAGCTTCGACCTCGTCACCTGCCTCGGCGTGCTGCACCACATGGAGCGCGCGCGCCACGGCTTCCGCCAGCTCGGCGGGCTGTTGAAGACCGGCGGCCGGCTGTCGGTGTGGATGTACGGCCCCCGCCAGGGCTTCGCCTCCGCCGTCAACCGGGGCCTGCGGGTGGTGACCACCCGCATGGAGGCCGAGCAGCTGCACGGCCTGAGCCGCGCCATCGCCAGCGGCCTGCGGGTCTTCTCCCACACCCCGTACCGGGCCCTGCGCCCGGTGCCGGTCCTGCGGGACGTGGTCACCCACCTGCCCGTGCACGATCACCACAAGTGGCCCTTCCCGGTCGTGGTGGCCGACATCTACGATCGCCTCCGCATCCCGGTCACCATCCTGGTCACCGGCGAGGAGCTCGAGCGCTGGTTCTTCGAGGAGCGCTACGCGGACATCGAGGTCACCCGGCGCGTGCGCAACAACGAGACCTTCCTGGGCACCGGAGTCCGCCGGTAGGCGGCCGCCGGTGTAGCCGTCAGCTGAGAGCTGACAGCTGACAGCGGCCAACGGCCTGAGGCCGTTGGCTTAGAACCGCGCCCGCATGATCAGGTTGAAGCCGAGCTTGTTGGCCTCGTTCCACTCCACGGGGACGCGGCGGTACTCGCCCGTGTCCTCGTCTTCGATGAAGTCGGACTGGTTGTTGTCGGCGGTGTAGAGCACCTCGCCCACCAGGACCACGGACTTCGACACGTCCACCTCGGCGCCGGCGAGGGCGCCCAGGATGTTGACCACGCCCTGGTCGTCAGGGACCACGACGATGTCGCGCTCGTTGACCTGGACCACGGTGCCGCCCTGGGCGTTGACGTAGCTCGCCGGCTGCATCAGGCCGACGCCGCCGTAGGGGGTCAGGCGGGCCTTCTCCATGTAGTGGGAGGCGCGCACGCGGCCGTAGAGCTGGGGCTTGACCTCCATCCACTCCGGGGTCGACCAACCCGAGGTGATGCCCGGGATGTTGAAGACGATGTAGGACAGGTCCTTGTAGACGAAGTCCACGCCCACGCTGGTGGAGCCGAACACGAACTTGCTCTGGATGTCGCCGGCGATGGCGCTCTCGAGGGTGGTCGAGCCCGCCTTGTCGGAGTTGAACAGGTTGTGGGTCAGGTAGTTGATCTCGGCCTGGACCAGCATCCCGAAGCCGTCGAGCTGGTCGTGGGCGATGTAGGAGTCCTTCACGAAGTCCGGACCGTTGCGGTACAGGCGCAGCTCAGAGGACTGGATGAAGCGCAGGTCGGTGGTGGACCGCCACGCGAGCTGGCCCGCGAAGCCCATCGCGCTCACCGGCTCACCGTACAGCGCGTCGCTGGCGTCGTCGGTGGAGGTGAGCTGGCCCTGCTCGAAGGAGCCGACGCCCGCCTCGATCTTGAACTTCTCGGCGAACTCGATGCCACCACCGGCCAGCAGGCCGTAGAAGGCCTGGTTGCGCGAGCCCGAGTCGTTGTTCTCGGTGGCTTCCTGCTCCTCGCCCTGGATGGAGGTCTTGGCGCCGGCGAACAGGTAGGAGCCGCCGCGCTGGTACTGCATCCGGATGCCCGGCGAGGCCGAGGGATCATCCAGGAAGATCTCCTTGCCACCCCAGGAGAGGTCGTAGGAGTAGCCCAGGCGGAAGCGGCTGGCGTCGATGGCGTAGCCGGTGATGGAGAAGGTGTCTTCCTCGGAGCCGCCGAGCTTGCGGACCAGGCGCACGTAGGAGCCGTCGTCCTGCAGGTCGAGGCCTTCCTTGGTCTGGTCGGCCTCGAGGTAGGGGCTGAACTGCACGACCAGCGCGGCCTCGGTGTACCAGTCCTTCCAGAAGCCTTCGTCGCGACGGTACAGCACCAGGTGGGACTGGGAGATGTCGTCGGAGTAGCGCGACTCGTAGTCCTCGAAGAAGGTGCGGTTGCCGCGCATCACGAAGTTGGCGGACGGGCTGTTGTACTCAGGGCCAGCCAGGATGTTGTCGTCCTCGAAGCCGAGGGAGACCCAGGTGTCCATGAACTCGCCGGCCTGGACCGGGGCAGCGGTGGTCGCGAGCAGGAGCAGGGTGGGAAGCATCGGATCCTCACAGGGGGGAGGGTGTTCTCAGAAAGAAGGGATTCGGAAGAAGGGGGTGTGACTAGAAGCGGCCAGCGCCGCGGGGGTGGGCCGCGGGGCGCTGGGGCGGCTTCGCGGAGCGGCTGCTCTCGCTGTAGATGGCGATGTCGTCGGCGTCGCGGGGCAGGATGATCCACTTGCCCCAGACCTCGGTGACCAGGCCCTGGAGGTAGGGGATGCTCTCGCCGATGTGCTCGCTGGGGTAGAAGCCGGGCACCTGGGCGGAGGACTCCGCGTAGAAGGTGCAGCCGTCTCCGCCCTCGAACTCCACGGGCCACTGGCCGTAGAGGTAGAAGTCCGAGTCCTGCCCGTAGTCGAAGTCCGGGATCGTCAGGTCCTCGGCCCGCACCAGGCCCGCCTCGAGGCGCTCCATGATGTCGTCGGAGCAGAGGTCGTCCGGCTCGAGGTCGATGGGGTCCGGCAGCTCGAGGATCTCGCCCTCGTAGAAGTCGTACTGGGGGAACGACAGCTGCGTGGTGGCCAGGTACTCCTGGTTGCCACCGCCCAGGCTGGCGAGGCGCTGGCCGGGCTCGGCGTAGATGATGTCCTCGTCGGCGACATCACCTTCGGGGGTGGAGTACTCGGGCTTGTTGTAGGTGTAGATGAACATCGAGTTGTAGTCGCCGGGCGGATCTTCCAGGTCGGTGACCCACATGCCGCTCTGCCCCACCGCCAGCACCACGACCTTGCGGTCCACGGTGCGGATGGTGGTGTACTCGCCCTTCAGGTTGTTCTCTTCGTGGTCGTCGGTGGCCTGGACCTGCGCGATGGTGGGCAGCTCGTACCACAGGGCGTCGCTGACGCCGCTGATGAAGGTGGGCTCGCGGCCGTCACCGTCGCCGTCCTCGTCGGTGAACCACACGCGGGTGGGGCCGAAGGGGTAGCGCAGGGTGACGTCGCCTTCCCAGACGCCTTCCACCAGCTCGACCTCGTCGTCGCTCTCGAGGGTGCCGGGCTGGGTCTTGACGTCGAGGGTGCCGCGGAAGGGCGCCGGCTCGGCGTTGCGGTCCAGGGCCTCCACCTTCAGGGTGACGGTGACCGCGTCGTTGCTGAAGTCGATCGGCTCGTCCTCGGAACCCGTGGCGCCATCGATGATGGAGACCTGCAGGAAGCTGAGGACGTTGGCGTCGATGTGGGCCGTGCGGCTGCAGCCGGAGACGGCGGCGGCCAGGGCCAGGAACAGGGCAGGGGAGACGCGCATCAGTGCACCACGTGGATTCGGCCTTCCTCTTCGGCCACACCCGGCTGTGGGAGGGTGTGGTAGGCCTTGATGGTGGAGATGACGACATCGCGGATGGAGATGCCGAGATCGGTCTGGGTGGTGTTGCGCTCGAGCATGTCGAAGCCCGAGCCACCGTTGGCGATGTAGTCGTTGGTGGCCAGCTCGTAGGTCCCGTCGAGGTCCAGGGGGACCCCGTTGATCAGGATGTCCTGGGCCTCTCCGATGCCGCAGTTCATGGTGAACTGGATGCCGGAGACCTGGGCCTGGGCCGAGCAGCCGCGCTCGGACGAGCGGGAGGTGATGTAGTCCAGGACCTCCTGGACCTCGCGGCCCGACAGGAACATCGTGGTGATGCTGTTGTCGAAGGGCATCGAGTTGTACATGCCGTCGAGGATGATGTCGCCGGCGGACAGGTCGGTGCGGATGCCGAGGGTGTTGGTGATGGCGATCTCGGTCTCGACCCCGTCGTAGAAGCGGATGGCGTCGGCGGTGAAGTTGCCGAGCATGGAGTCGCCGCCGTTGGAGCCGAAGCGGTAGAGGGTCTCCTCGGCGTAGCCGATGACCTGCTGCAGCTCGAAGTCCTGGTCCAGCCAGTACTCGTAGTCTTCGAGGATCTCGACGATCTCCGGGTTCTCGCCCATCGTCAGGTTCTCGAAGATCGGGATCAGCTCGTAGTCCGTGCTGAGGATCTCGCCGTCCCGCACCACGATGTCCACGCGGCCCAGGTACTTGGCGAAGCCTCCGGAGTGGATCACGGGGATGCGCTTGCCGGTGTGCTCGTTGAGGATGACCGGGGGCGGGTCCATGGCCACGTGGTGGTGACCGCCCAGGATCATGTCGACGTCGGAGTTGGCCAGGGTGCGGGCCAGCTCGAAGTCGTCGTCCAGGCCCAGGTGCGACAGCACCAGGATGAGATCGGCCCCCATGGAGGTCAGCAGGCTGGTCTCCCGCTGGATGGCGTCCTCGACCTCGATGGGGATGACGTCCATGGAGTTGTCTTCGTCCTGGATCGAGGTCAGCGACGACATGTTGCCGATGCCGACCACCCCGACCCGCAGGCCGTCGAGCTCGTACATCACCGAGCGCTCGACGTAGTCACCCAGGTCGGCCGCCCAGGGCAGCTCCGGGTCCTCGAAGATGTAGTTGGCGGCCAGGAAGTCGAAGTTGCCCCAGGCGTTGTACACCTCGGACAGCCGCGCGGCGCCTTCGCCGAAGTCGTGGTTGCCCACCACCACCGCGTCGAAGCCCATCTCCGTGAGCACGAGCATCTCGGACTCGCCCATGTACTCGTTGAAGATGACGGCGCCCTGGAACACGTCGCCGGTGTCGAACACCAGGCAGCGCCCGGCGGTCTCGCGCTCGCGCTCGATGACCCAGCTGAGCCGGGCCATGCCGCCGTAGCAGCGGTCCTCGGCTTCGCAGCAGAGCTCGTCGGCGTCCGGCATCCCCAGGGTGTTGTCCGTATATAGGGGTGCGTAGTGGTAGGGCAGCATGCGCGAGTGCAGGTCGCTGGTGTGCAGCAGCGTGAGGCGCACGTCCTGTCCGGTGATGGCAGGAGGCGGCGCGTCCACGGTGGTGGGAACCAGGCTGCACCCCGCCGTGAAGAGCGCGAGAATGGCTGGGATCTTCATGGCTCGGCCGGGGTGAGAGGGGACCGCTATTTAGTCGCCACACCCCGCCGCGTCAAACCGGGCTGAAACCGCCCAAAGACCCCTTTCCAACCTGCTGAACGAACGATTCGGTCAAGACCGGCTCCAGGCTATCGCTCGAAGCTGTGCTGGCCCATGTCAACAAGCGCGTTGGTAGCGGCTCCTGTGGGGTACGGGCTGGTTGACTGGGCCCCTGCAGCGAGCTAACCGCCCCTATCCTGAAGACAGCTACCCGTTCGAGGTTTACCTCATGAAGAGAATCCTGCTGATGACGCTGCTCGCGGCCTTTGGCGCGAGCGAGGTGCAGGCCGCCGGCTTCGAAGCGAAGACGGGCCGCCTCCCCTTGTCCGTTCGCGAGGTGGAGCGCTCGCTGGTCCTGCAAAAGGGCTGGCTCGAGCTCGGTCTCTCCGTCGACTGGAAGGTGGCCGATGGCTACTGGACGGCCGAAGGCGAAGCGGCCGATTTCGACACCGCCCAGTGGACCTACAGCACCGAGCGACTCGATGTCCGATACGGCATCACCCGCCGGAGCGAGATCTACTGGCGGATGCCGTTCCACTACATGCACCTCACCAACGGTAACGGTGCGGACACCTCGACCTTCGGCCTGGGAGACCCCATCCTCGGCTACAAGTACGAGATCTACGGCAAGCAGGCGCCGACCACCTCGGTGGTCGCGTACGCCCAGCTCAAGGTCCCGGCGGGCGGTGAGTCCCCGGGCCAGTACGTGGGCGGTCCTTACACGGTGGACAAGTTCGTCATCTCCACCGGCACCCCCGACTGGACCCTCGGCCTGCAGGGCAAGCAGCAGGCCGGCCCGGTGGCGGTCGTCGGCGGTGTGGGCGCTACCTACCGCCAGTCGGCGGTGGCGCAGTACATCATCGAGGTCACCGAGTACCAGTTCTCGGGCCGCATCAAGCCCGGGTCCTACACCTACGCGGACCTCGGCCTCCAGCTGGGCCTCGGTCCACTGGTGCTGCTCGGCAACGTGCACTACCTCAACCGAGCCGAGACCTACATCGGCACCACCGGCGAGCAGTTCCTCGGCAACAACCAGCTCTACGCGGTCGAAGGTTCCGACGGCTGGAGCCTGGACGCCGACGCCGGCTTCATGATCAACCTTACCCGCGGCCTCGACATCCAGGGTGGTGTCGGCATCCCGCTGCGTGGCGAGGACCTCCAGTTCTTCCCCCTCGAGTCCATTCATCCGACTCGGGGCATGACCTACAGCGGCACGCTGAAGCTGCGGTACTAAGGGGAACGCCAAGATGAAGTTCGCTCGATTTGGAAAGCTTCTCCCGGCGCTGGCCCTGGCCGCGGGCATGTCATTCGCCCCCGAGGCCGAGGCCAAGTTCGTCTTCGCCCACAACCACCCGGATCTCGACTGGTACACCATCGAGACCGAGCACTTCGCAGTGCACTACCCGATGTCCCGCAACACCGAGGACAACCCGTACTTCCTCGAGACCGAGAACTCCGCTCGGCTCACGGCGCGGGTTGCCGAAGAGATGTGGGGGCCGATGTGCGCCAACTACAACTACTACCTGAAGGAACGGGTCCACATCGTCATCCTCAACCAGACGGATGACCTCGAGGGCTTCACCGTGCCCCCGTGGGACTGGATCGAAGTGTCGGTCAACCCCGGCAGCTTCTTCTACCGCTCCCGCTCCCGCATGGAGTGGCTGTCCGACGTGCTGTACCACGAGTTCAGCCACGTCGTGTCACTCAAGGCCAACGCCTCCATGTCGGAGGGCACCCAGGGCGTCCTCATCGGCGGCCTGTACCAGGACGGCATCAACGACGTCGACACCGGCGTCGAGTTCTTCCTGATGGACGGCGACCCGCCGTGCTTCTCCGAGGGTGTCGCCGAAGGCGCCTCCGAGATGATCGCGGGTAACTGGTGGACCACCAGCCGCGACCACAACCTGCGCATGACCTTCCTGGAGGACGAAGGCGAGCTCGTCCTGTCCTACGACCAGTGGCAGACCTTCGCGCAGACCCGTGAGAGCTGGAACGACTTCGAGCGCATCTACCAGCAGGGCTACGCCTTCAACAACTACCTGCGGCAGCGCTTCGGCGAGAACGTGCTGGACATGGCCGCCGTGGAAGCTGGCAAGAAGTGGCGCCCCATCTGGTTCTCGGTCCTGGAGGACATGACCGGCATCCCGCCGGAGACCCTCTACAACGACTGGTACGACTACATGATGGAGCGGTACCAGGAGCAGGCCGCCGCGATCCGCGCCGAAGGCGAGGTGGTCGGTCGTCAGATGCTCGCTGGCCCCCCCGACTGGGACTACTCGTCCCCCTCGGGCCGCGACTCCTGGCGGGCCGAGAAGAAGAACGACAAGATCAAGGCCAAGCAGGCCACCGGCGTCTACCAGATCGCCCCGCGCTACGACGCGGAGAGCGGCATCGCCGGTATCAACAACCGCGGCGCCATCTATCTGCAGAAGATGGACATCGACCGCTCCGAGCCCTTCACGGGCAACTACCCCTCCGACGCCTTCGATGCCGACATCGCCATGCGCTACTCCGACGCGCTCCCCGCTGACTTCATGTACAGCTGGGACTTCGTCGAGGGCCAGAACCAGGTCGTCGTCACCGGCATGGAGGGCCTGGTCCCCAAGAAGTCTGCGATGATCACGGGCATGAACCCCGATCTCAGGGGCTACAACTACACCGAGCTGTGGCTGCTCGACCTCGTCGAGCGCACCGACAAGAAGAAGGGTCAGGAGTTCCAGACCTGGGGCCGCAAGAAGATCGGCTACCACGGCGTGTTCGAGGATGGCGCCGCGCGCCCCATCCCCAACACCCTGCGCGCGGTCGAGCCGAACGTGCACCCCGATGGCACCAAGATCGTCTTCTGTCAGTACGCCGATGGAACCCAGAACCTGGCGACCATCAACCTGGACGGCACCGACAAGAAGCTGCTGACCGACTTCTCCGACGGCACCTGGATGCAGACGCCGAAGTGGTCGCCGGACGGCAAGTACATCGCGGTGGCCATCTTCCGGAACTACCGGCAGAACCTCTACCTGTACGACGTCGAGGCCGAGACCTTCGAGGCCATCACCTGGGACGCGTGGGAAGAGATGGACGTCGAGTGGTCCGCCGACGGCTCGGAGCTGTTCTTCACCGCCGACCCCACCGGCGTGCACAACATCTTCGCCATGGACATGGAGTCCCGTGAGGTCCGCCAGATCACCAACGTGATCGGCTCCGCCCAGAGCGGCATCCTCACCCCCGAAGGCAACCTGGTCTACAACTACTACACCGCCCACGGCTACAAGCTCTACGGCCTGCACCGCGCGGACTTCTTCGACAAGCCCGCCACCCACCTGTTCGGCAAGCCTGACGCCGAAGAGGTCGCGGCCAACTGGGCGTACTCCGAGGATCTGACCCACTGGGAAGCCAAGACGCATCCCTACCGCTGGAGCAAGGCGCTGATGCCCCCCTCCGCGGTGCCCATCCTGCGCCTCGAGAACGACTCGCGCACCAACGTGGGTCTGCAGGGCGGCTTCCAGATCTTCATGCAGGACTACGTCGAGAAGCACGGCGGCTGGCTGTACGTCCTCATCGGTGAAGACCTGCTCTTCCTGGCCGGCTACTTCAACCAGATGTGGTACCCGAACATCAACCTGATGGCGTACCACTACGAGGTCAAGTACGACGCCGGCTACTTCGTGGACTTCGACGACAACCCGGAGACCACCGAAGACCAGGGTGTCTACGAGATCAAGAACCAGCAGTACGCGAACATCGCCCTGGCGATGATCGACCTGCCCTGGTCCGACAAGTGGCACACCGGCCTCAACGGCATGTTCCTGGAGTATGGCTTCAAGACCACCTCCGAGAACGAATTCGTTCCCTACCAGTGGGGCTACGAGCTGGGCCTCGACGTGGGCTTCACCAGCTACGGCGGCTACGCCTACTACGCGGGCCGCTCGCCGAACCCCCACGCCGGTCGCAACATCGACTTCCAGGCCTACCACGCCTACACCGACGTGGTCTACGAGCCCTACGGTGGTGTCACGCCGGACGACGGCGAGCTGATGGACGCCTACCACTACAACAAGTTCGAGATGCGCTGGACCGAGAACATCAACGTCCCGACCTTCGGCATCGGCTTCATGGAGACCGCGCGCGAGAAGGGTCACCGCATCCAGCTCGACGGTCGCGCTGGCTGGATCGACCGGAACGTGAACTTCAACGATGAGTTCCGCGCCGGTGGGCAGCACCCCTACTACTGGGGCAACAGCTCCCTGCGTCCGAACACCCAGTTCGCCGGCTACCCGCCGTACTCGCTCTCCGGCGAGACCATGCTCATCTTCAACGCGGCGTACCGCTTCCCCATCGCCCCGTACCTCAAGCAGAAGATCGGCCCCATCCTGTTCGACTCCATCTACGGCCAGTTCATGGGCGGCGCGGGCAACATGTGGTCCTTCCGGCCCCCAGACGATCCCGAGAAGTTCTGGCGGAACGAGTGGGACGAGCGCATCGCGTACGACTCCGATGACATCATCCGAGAGATCCCGTTCAAGGACAACTCCTACAAGACGGGCGACAACTTCCTGCTCT
The DNA here is from genome assembly GCA_964481655.1 of uncultured Enterobacterales bacterium. GTDB lineage: Bacteria > Myxococcota_A > UBA796 > UBA796 > JAFGLY01 > CALDOK01. The sequence continues at coordinate 10,080 of CAYZVO010000202.1, forward strand.
ACGACGCTGGCTTCGAGCTGCGCGTCAAGGGCGCCATGTTCAACTCGGCCTACTGGGACAGCTTCCTCCGCGTCGCGTATGGATTCAACGACATCCGCGGCTACGGTGACGTCGATGGCGATGACATCTACGACACCAGCGAGAACGCTATCGGTGACGAGCTCTCCAACGAGATCCACCCCGCTGGCTTCCGGGTCTACATCGGCCTGGGCACCGGCTGGTAGAGGCAGGAGAACACAATGCGAATCAACACGACTTCCCTGCTCCTGACCCTGCTCCTGGTGGGCTGTGGTCGCGAGACCGTCGAATCCGATGTGAAGATGGTCGGTGTCGGCTACCACCCGGACGAGATCGGTCCTCCGCCCACGCCCTACGGCGGCGTGGTCGAGTACAACTGGTTCGACTTCGAGGGCGGCGGCCTGTCTCTGGGCTTCGCCGGCCTGCTGAGCTTCGACGAGGTCAACGGCGACATGGGCTTCACCCCGCCGTACAGCCTGGTCTACGGCTTCAGCTACATGTTCGACACCAAGCTCAACGGCGCGGTCAGCGCGGGCACCATCCAGCCCCTGCCGGCTCAGGACGACAGCTGCTACACCACGTTCGAGGCGACGGGGCCCATCGGCTCCTTCACCACCACCGACGTGGGCAACGCCATCAGCTTCTCGTCCACCGAGACCGACGCTGAGTTCTCCATCGGCCGTGTCCCGGCGGACTACCCGCCCGAGACCCGCGACATGTTCATCTACTACTCCGAGATCTCGGGTTGGCGGCCCTACGCGGCCACCGGCTGGGTCCCGGGTGAGACGAACAGCACCCTGGAGATGGACGAGAAGGTCCTCCGTCCCGCCAACTTCCCGTTCGGCGAGACCATGGAGATGAGCTTCCCCGGTGGCATCGCGCTCGATCGCGCTCCGGTCGGCTCCATGCCGCTGCCGTCCAGCTACGTCGGCAACCCGGAGTTCGTGGTTCCCCACGAGCAGGAAGGCGTGCGCCTCTCCTGGGACGGCCCCCAGTACGATCTGACCGGCGCTGTCATCTCCGACGGCGAAGGCCAGGCCACCTGCCTCGACTACTTCTGGCCCGAGGGCACCGCGGTCCCCGAGGACGCCCAGGGCTGCGCCGACTCCTCCCACGAGTTCGCTGGCGAGTCCGGCCAGATCTACACCGGCCCCTGGTCCACCAGCACCGGCGAGGTCAAGTTCGAGTGGACCGTGCCCGAGGACACCATCGACGGCGAGACCGTGTCTCTGTCCGTCCGCCTGCTGGGCCCCGTGGACCGCGAGGACTACGAGTACTTCGGCTCCTACATGGTCAACCCCGAAGGCAGCGACCCGCGCTGCGGCCGCGACGCCATGTCCTGCGAGGAAGGCGAGTGGGTCTTCAACCCCTCCTACATGGACCTCGACTGGGTCGATCCGCTGGACGCCGCCTGCGGCGACGGCACCTACGACCTCGATGAGGCCCCGCTGATGCCCTCGCTGCAGGGCGACCCGATGCACACCATGGCCGAGGTCACCTGCCGCCTGCAGGACGACGGTGAGTTCATCCTCTCCGACAGCATCATGGCGAAGGCCTACGAGTACGCGGAGCAGTACGGCGCCGAAGGCGCGGTGTTCCTCTTCACTCGCACAAACGCGGTCGAAGCCGAGGTCCCCGACGTCAAGAACGCCTACGACCACCGCCGGGTCATCACCCCTGTCCTGCTGAACGCTCGCACTGTCGAGATGGGCCGCTTCTGGTTCGGCGACTTCGACGGCGACGGCGCCGCCACCACCGATGGCGAGGAGTAGAACGATGCTTCGCAACGGCTTTGTGTTCCTGGTCCTCGCGGCCTCCGGCTGCAGCTTCATGGGCGACGCCCCCGTGGCCTACTACTCGGGTGACGGCCCCTCCATCACGGGGCTGGACATCACCTCCGAGCATGGCAACGTCGGCGGCGGCACCGTCACCATCTCCGGCTCCGGCTTCGGCACCGAGGCTGGCGACATCGTCGTGATGTTCGGCTCCAACAATGCCGACGTCCAGAGCGTGACCGACGGCGCCATCACCGTCACCGTGCCTCCCGGGCCGGTGAGCTGCGGCAACGTGCCCGTCACTGTCGCCACTGCCGACAACTACTTCGTGTTCGGCGACGACGAGGACGAGTCCGGCTACGTCTACGATCCCGGCCCCGTCTACGACGACGACGTCACGGGCGAGTCCATCTACGACAACGAGGACGCCTACGTCGTCCTGCAGAACTACACGGACATCAACTGGGATGTCTGGGTCGGCACGACCGGCATCGACGGGTACGGCGAGTTCCTCGAGTTCTCCTACCCCCGGTACCACACCCAGGACATCGGCATCGCCTTCGCCACGGACATGGGTCCGTCGGACGAGTGGGTGGTCCAGACCCCGGGTCTGGTCAACTACATCATGGGTCTGTCGGATCTGCGCCTCGAAGTGGATGACTTCACCGTCTACAACCACGACAACGACGGCGTGCAGGACTGGGTCGATGCCATGAGCCTCGAGCCGGCCCGGGCCGACGATCCAAACATCCTGACCTACGACGTCAGCGAGCTGCACCTGTGTCAGGAAGCCTACAAGGACACCCGGGACAAGCACCGCTACAGCGCCGAGTGGCCGGTCACGGAGAACTTCTTCTGGACCGACAACGAAGACGACACCGTCGATGTCACCCTCGACTTCGGCGAAGAGCAGGGCGTGGTCTTCTCCGACGGCAACACCAGCGTCGATCTCACGCTGCCGCCGCAGATGATCGTCTCCGGCACGGAAGGCTTCAAGGGTGGCACCAACCCCGGCGCGTGGACCCTGTCCCAGTCGGGCGTCGGCACCTTCGACACCTGCTTCGACGATGACGACGACGACGACAGGGACACCACCCTGGACGACGTCGCTCTGCGCTGGGAGTGGGAGCCCATCTCCGAGGATGTGCTGGCGACCCTCGCCGGGCAGATCGGCAGCGGCCCGGTGCTCGACGTGCAGACCTACGTGCGCGTGACCATCAACCAGATGTCCATCGGCTGGATCGGCGGCGAGTCCTACCCGATCCGCGCCACCATCGTGGTGCCCGACGACAACATGTACGACGAAGAGACGGGCATGGCCGCGGTCGAGATGCCCATGGACGTCTTCTACCAGTTCCCCACGTCCGACGTCTTCTCCGGTGGCGAGACCATGGGTATGCCCAGCTGGGACGACCCCACGGACCCGCGCTGGGGCTACACCTTCGTCTCCGTCGATCGCATCACCGAGTACCGCCTGGCCTCCTACGAGGCCGAAGGCATGGCTGACCCCAGCGCCGGTGTCGGTCTGCAGGGCGACCTGGTGGTGGCCTACGCCACGGGTGACTTCGGCCTGTTCTCGTACAACCACGCCCTCGACGACGCGGACAGCTGCGGCGACTGCGTGGACAACGACGGCGACGGCTGGGTCGATCGCGACGATCCGGACTGCGACGACGACTACCGTGACGATGGCTCCGAGCCCGAAGAGGACAACTACACATTCGGTATGTTCACTTGCAACGACGGCGAGAACAACGACGACGACTACGATGACGACGGAGAGGCGCTCACCGATTGGATGGACCCAGACTGCGATGCTGGAGACGAGTCAGAGTCAAACTGCGACGACGGCTTGGACAACGACGGCGACGGCTGGGAAGACGAGCTGGACGGCGAGTGCATGGAAGGCGGTTCCGAGATCGGGACCGACACCTGGGGTTGCTCCGACGAAGTGGACAACGACGACGACGGCTGGATCGACGTTGACGACCCGGACTGCACCGACGGCATGGGCGATGAGCTCGGCTACGGCACCACCGCCTGCAACGACGGGCTCGACAACGACGGTCACGGCGACATCGACGCCATGGACCCGTTCTGCTTCTACGGCGACGACGGCGCGCTGGGTGAGCTCGAGACGCCGGAGATGACCTCCGAATGTATCGACGACACCGACAACGACGGCGACGGCTACGTGGACGAGAACGACCCCGACTGCGAGACGGGCTCCTACTACCGTGAGAGCCGCGAGTACTGGACGGATGACTTCTTCGACCTCATCCCCATCTGCTACAACGGCGCCGACGACGACGGTGACGCCCTGATCGATGCCCTCGACCCCGGCTGCGCTGACGACGGTGGCGAGCCCGACGGCTTCCTCGACAGCGAGGAAGACCCTGTCGTGATCACCGACTGCGAAGACGGCCTGGACAACGACGGTGACGGTTGGTTCGACGCCGACGACCCGGACTGTGCGACGGGTGACGAAGAGCTCGGCTACGGCTCCACCCAGTGCAACAACGGTCTGGACGACGACAAGGACAAGGCGACGGACGCCGACGACGCCGAGTGTGTCGACGCCGCGGACGACGACGAAGCCGCGTAGTCCGACCCCGCTCCACTCCGAGGCCGGTCCCGTTGGGGCCGGCCTCTGTGCTTCAGGTCCTCGGAATTCGTCTCGAAACTCAGGGCGTGGCGGCACAGGTGACCCCGGGGTGGAGGTGGGCTAATTTCCTTGGAGGAGGTGGATATGTCCCGAGTCCTGCCTGTAATGTTGTCGTTATGTCTCTCGTGCGCGGCCGCCAAGAACAACGAGTGTGAGGCCACCTTCAATCTCCAGTTTCCAGACGGTACGCAGACCACCCTGGAATTCTGCGCGGACTCATCGATCAACGCAGACTTCGAGTTCGACCCTGACAACCCGCCGGAGGTGAGGAACCTCGAGCTCGAGTTCCACGCCACCGTCGAGGCAGGCTTCGAGTGCTGGGTGAAGATCCATGAACCTGGGGTCTGCGGAGTTGGGACGTATTGCGTGGAGGATTCGGTCGGTGAAGTCGTCATTGACACGCACGACTGCGCGGGTGCTAGCGACGAGTTCGAGGGTCAGTTCAGGGCCACGACTGGAAGCCTGCGTATCGACCTGCTGGAGGCAGGGAACGAACCGGGAAATTTCTCGGGGAAACCACTCGATACGAGAGTTTCTGGCACGGTGATGGTGCAGGTCGCGGATGGTCTCACGCTACAGGGCGCTTTCGATCTGACTCAGCAGATCACGGCGACTGATGCCGAGGAGGCTGAATGCTCTGTCTCCGATGAGGCCTGCGATGGCCTGGTGGAGGACGACACGGGCGAAGGTAGTACTACCTGTGCAGACGGGGAGGACAACGACGGGGACGGATGGTTGGACCTGTCCGACCCGGACTGCGACGCGAGTCTGCGCTCGGATGGGTCCGCGCCAGTTGAGGACAACCTCGTCTATGGTGAATTCACCTGCAATGATGGCATCGACAATGATGAGGATGGGCAGGCAGATCGCGATGATTCCGACTGTTCTTCGGGGGCTGATCGCGAAGACAACTGCGGAGATGGAGAAGACAACGACACCGATGGCTGGACCGATGGCTATGACGGCGAATGCATCGAGGGAGGTAGCGAACAAGGCACCGATGCCTGGTCCTGCTCCGACGGGCGGGACAACGATGAAGACGGATGGTTCGACACTCTGGACCCTGACTGTCTGAACGGCATGTCCGAAGAGCTCGGCTACGGCTCCACCCAGTGCAACAACGGTCTGGACGACGACAAGGACAAGGCGACGGACGCCGACGACGCCGAGTGTGTCGACGCCGCGGACGACGACGAAGCCGCGTAGCCCGAACCCGCTCCACTCCGAGGCCGGTCCCGTTGGGGCCGGCCTCTGTGCTTCAGGCGGACGGTGCCTACGCCACTGGGCTTCAGCCTCGCTCTCTGGCCCCCTGGAGCGCCTCTGGGCGTCCCCTGGTGCCATCACGGGCGTCAGAGCGGCACGCTGCACAGGAGGGGAGGGCGCCGCCGCACAGGGTGTGAGGGCGTCGCAGCAGGGTCAGGAGTTGGCGTCGCTGCGCAGGATGCGTAGACACCGTGCCAGGAGCCAGGGGAGGCAGAACTGCGAGCTCCACCAGGCACCCCCGCAGGGGGCCAGGAGGGCCGCCAGCCCCATGCTGCGGGCGCCTCCGCACAGGCATGGAGGGAGCCGTCGCGGGGCGAGCTGGACCAGGCTGTGGGGGCGTCGCTCGGGGCCGAGGTTTTTTTCGACTTAGTGAGGATCCTCGTTTGACAGGCGAGCGCCCCCTCGGTAAATGGCGGGGGCTCGATGGAGAGAATTTCTCCGAAGAGCGACCGCTCCTTGAATCGGCGTTTTATTCGTGACCATCGAGATTGTAGCGATCTCCCAGGTCCCGACTGGACTCTCCGGCAGCCGCCGAAAAGTTCAAAAAAAGATGCCGGGCAGCCTTGACGACCCATAGCGAATCCCATAAATTCGCGGGGCTTTCGGGCGGCACGGTTTTCAACAGAGAATCAAACGCTCGACACCGTTCCTTGACTTGGCGCACGACCCACCCTCTTCTCTCCGGAGATGAGCGGTCAGGTTTCCAGCCTCGCCCCGTTCGCGGCGGCCGAGGCAAAAAAAATTCGCAGCCAGCCTTGACGCACCTCGGACCACACAATAAGTTCGCGGGGCTTTCGGGCGGCACGGTTGCGAAATGGAATCGCGGCGCCTGTAAGACAAGGAATGCCCTCTTGGGGCTACGGTCTTTGAAAATTGGATAGCAGCTTCTGAAGATTCAATTGAGTATTTTATGGATTAAACTGGAGAGTTTGATCCTGGCTCAGAGCGAACGCTAGCGGCGGGCTTAACA
>CAYZVO010000203.1:0-16714 GCA_964481655.1 uncultured Enterobacterales bacterium
GACCTCCGGTTCGGGCCGAACTGTTGGGGCCGGTTGCGGCGCCTCGGGGGGGGGGCCCCCCCCCGGGGGGGGGGGGGGGGGGGGGGGGGGGGGGGGGGGCGGGGGGGCGTCCGCCGTGCAGGAGCAGCTCAGGATCAGGGCCAGGGAGAGGGTCCAGCGCACGCACACCTCGGGGTCGAACACCCGTGGAGCATAGGCCCCACCCCCGGGCGTCGCAAGGGGCCCAGGCGGTCGGGGCGCGCTATGATCAGCGCCCACCACGGCCCCTCGTCGCCCCCTCCGGAGCGCGCCATGCCCGACACCCGAGAGACCATCCGGTCCTACATCCTCGACTCGCTGGCGCCGGATCTTCCGGGGGGTCGCCTGGCCGACGACACCTCGCTGTTCGGTCCCCGTGGTGTCATCGACTCTTTGGCGATCATCAGCCTGGTGGCCCACCTCGACGGGCAGTTCGGCTTCCAGGTCCAGGCCCACGAGATCACCGAGCAGAACTTCCGCAGCGTGGACGCGCTGGTCGCCTTCGTCGAGCGCAAGCTGGGTCCCAACGGCTGATGGATCTGGCCGCCCGCCTCTCCCTGCACGCCGGCACGCGGCCCGACGCGACGGCCTTGATCGAGGCCGACAGCGGCCGCAGCTGGAGCTGGGCCGAGCTCGATGGCCGCATCACCGCCTCCACCGTCGCGCTCCGCCGCGCGGGTCTCGTCCCCGGCGCCCGTGTCCTGGTGGGTGTGGAGCACCGCCTCGAGACGGTGGCCTGGCTGCTGGCCTGCTGGCGATGTGGTGGTGTGGTCGTCCCTGTGAGTCCGGGGCTGCCCCCCCGCGAGCGGGCGTTCTTCACCGAACACTCGGGCGCAGGCCTGTCCGTCTCGGCCGCGGGCGCAGAACCCCAGGCCACCGGCGTGGACCCTGGCCTGCCCTCGCCCCGCGGCGACGAAGGCCGGGCCACCGCCGCCATCCTGTACACCTCCGGCTCCACCGGGGATCCCAAGGGCGTCGAGCTCTCCCACGGCGCGCTCATCGAGAGCGCGACCCGGGTGGGACGACGCTACGCCATGGGGCCCGGCACCCGCTTCCTGAGCGTCCTGCCCCTGTTCCACGGCCACGGCCTGGTGGTCACCCTCCTCGCGCCGCTGCTGGCGGGTGGCGCGGTGATCCTGGATGGACCCTTCGACGCCTTCTCGGCCTCGCGCTTCTGGCGCAGCGTGGACGAGCACGGCGCCACCATCTTCAGCAGCGTGCCGGCCATCCTGAGGGTGCTCGTGGCCCTCTGCCCGCCCCGCGAGGCCGTGCCCGGCCGTCCCCGCTTCGGGCTGTGCGCATCCGCGCCGTTGTCGCCGGCCCTGCGCGCCGCGGTCCTCGAGCGCTTCGGCTGCCCGGTGGGCAACTCCTACGGCCTGACCGAGACGGCGGCCTGGTGCGCGTACGGCGATCCCGAGCCCGAGCACCACCGCGTCGGCGCCGTGGGGCGCCCCATCGCGGGCACCGTGCGCATCCTGCGGCCGGTGGACGGCGTCGGGGAGATCCAGGTGCGCAGCCCCTGCGTGATGAGCGGCTACTTCCGCAACCCCGAGGCCACGGCCGGGGCCTTCGAGGACGGCTGGCTGCGCACGGGCGATCTGGGTCGCATCGACGCCGACGGGCACCTCTTCCTGGTGGGGCGTCGCCGCGACGTGATCAACCACGGCGGCTTCTCGGTCTACCCGGGCGAGGTGGACGGCGTGCTCGAGGCCCACCCGGCCGTGCGCGAGGCGGCCACCGTCGAGCGTCCGTCGCCCACCCACGGTGAGGTCCCGGTGGCCTTCGTCGCCCTCGAGCGCCCCGTCGAGCCCTCGGCGCTGCGAGAACACTGCCGCGGGCAGCTCGCCCCCCACAAGGTCCCGGTGGAGATCGTGGTGCTCGACGCCCTGCCCCGCAGCCCCACCCGCAAGGTGCGCAAGGACCAGCTGCGCTCCCTCGCTCGCGACGGGGTGCGCTAGCGATGCCGCCCCTCGCCGAGCTCATCGATCGCCAAGGGCTCCAGGCCATCTCCATCACGGCCGGCCAGCTCGGCTTCTACCTGATCTACACCATCGTCACCGCGTTGGTGATGCGCGCGGTGCCCAGGGCCTTCCGCAAGCCGCTGCTGCTGGTGGCCAGCCTGCTGTTCGGGGAGCTCTTCCTGGACCCGCTGATCGCCGGCTTCGTGCTCGGGTTCAGCGTGGCCCTGTTCCTGGTGACCCGCATGGTGCCCGCGGGTTGGAAGCGCACCACCGCCGCCACCGTGTTGCTGCTGGCCGTGTTCCTGCCGTTCTGCTTCTCCGGGGTTCCCCTGGCCCGCGCCAGGAGCACCCCGGGCTACTACATCGGCAACCTGGTCTTCCTGATCGTCTACCTCAAGAGGGCGGTCTACTACCTCTACGAGCTGCACTACGGCCGGGTCCGTCGGCCGTCGGCGCTGGACTTCGGGGTCGCGTTCCTGTCGCTGCCCTTCCTGCTCGGGCGGGCGCCCATCTACGCCTTCGGCCACATGCAGCAGAGCTTCGGCCCCGTGGGCTGGAAGGGCGCCTGGTCGGGGATCAAGGCTGTGCTGCTGGCCTCCCTGCACCTGCTGACCCTCGGGGTGCTGGCGACCCGCTTCATGGACGTCCCCATGGACGCCCACCTGGCACAGGCCGCCCGCTCGCTCCCCACCTGGGAGCTCGCGCTGATCCTGGGCCTCAACTACGTCGCGTTCTACCTGTTCCGCTATGGACACGACCAGATGAGCGTGGGGGCGGCGCGCCTGCTGGGCTTCGCCGTCGACGACAACTACGCCAACCCCCTGGCCGCCACGGACTACGCAGACTTCTGGCGTCGCTGGAACATCCACTTCCGCAACATGCTGGTCTCGATGTTCTACTACCCGGCGGTGCTGTGGCTCAGCCGGCGCTACCCGGGCCGCAAGAGCCTGAACGTCATCCTGGCCTGCGTGTCGGTCTTCTCCGCGCACTACGTGTTCATGGCCTTCACCATGGGCATGTTCATCCCCACCGACCGGCCCGAGCGCTGGGTGAACATGCTGGTGGCCCTGGGCATCTACGAGCTGCTCCAGATCACCCTGACGGCGGGCTCGCTGCTGCTGCTGGGGCGGGCCCACCGCACCGGCCGCTGGCGCTGGATCGGCATCCCCCTGGGCATCGGTGTGACCTTCACCCTGCGCAGCCTGATGCTGCTGCTCATCTGGAGCCGTTCGATGGATCTGGACGGCGCCTGGGTGGTGCTATTGGCCCTGCTGACCTGATCGGGCGCCCAGCGCCTTGTCCAGGGTGGCCCGGCGGTGCTGCAGCTCCGCGTGGTCCGGCGCGATGAGCAGGGCGCGATCCAGCGCCCCGACGGCCTGCTCGAGCCGGTCTTGCCGCACGCGGCAGGAGGCGAGGTTGATCCAGGCGTCGAGATCGTCGTCGTGCTCGGCCAGGAAGGTCTCGTAGTCGGCGGCCGCCGGCTCCCAGCGCTCGGCGAGCTGGCGCAGCAGGGCGCGGTTGAAGCGCAGGTCCGCGTCCATGGGGCCGTCGGCCAGGCTGTCCAGCAGGGTGAGCGCCGCGGCGCTGTCGTCCACGGCGAGCGCGGCCCTGGCCAGGTCGCGCACGGCGGACAGCTCCGCCACCCGGCCCTCCGCCTCCTGGGCGGTCCTCAGGGCCATGCAGCCGGCCAGGGCGTCGGCGGCGCGGGGATCGTCCTGGCCCGCCAGCAGCCAGACCCAGCGGGCCTGCAGCTCGAAGCTGTCGGGCTGGGCGATGGCGGCCTGCTCCACGAACTGCGGGAAGCGCGGGCTCTCGATCTCGAAGGCGGCCTTGATGAGGAAGGACCAGACATGGGTCGCCTCCGGGCGCTCCTGCAGCAGGCCCCAGAGGGCCTCGACCCGCAGCTCGGGGTCCTGGTCCAGGTTGCCCACGACGTCGAGGAAGTCGAGCTGATCGTAGGGGTCGGCGGCCTGGCCCGCGGCGAGGGGAGCCTGCACGTAGCCCAGGGCCTCGAGGCGCTGGCGGGTCTCGGCGTCCATGGCGTCGGGGCCCCGCTGGGCCCAGGGGCCGGCGTGGGCATGCTCGTAGGCCTCGAGGGCCGCCAGCATGGTCGCCGTGTCGGATTCCCGCTCGCCGGAGACCTCGCGGCGCTCCCCGGGGTCTTCGGCGCGGTCGTACAGCCGGCTCCGGGTGGTGCGCACCAGCCGCAGCTCGTCTCGCAGCAGCGCGTGCACCGGCGCCAGGCCCAGGTTCTCGGCGGGCATGTAGGACTCGGCGTAGACGGGCTGGTCGGGCTGTGCGTCGTCCTCCCAGTGTGCTCGCAGGCTGCGGCCCTGGGCGGCGGGCTCGGCGGGCAGATCCAGCAGGTCCAGCAGGGTGGGGGTCACGTCCAGCAGCCGGGCCACGCCGGCGGCGTCGAGCCCGGCTGGCAGCTGCCCCGGCCAGCGCACGATCAACGGCACACGGGTGGTGGCGTCGTGCACGAACATGCCGTGGGTGCGCTCGCCGTGTTCGCCCAGGGACTCTCCGTGGTCCGCCGTGACCACCACCAGGGCGTCGCTCGCCCGCTCGAGCAGAGGGGCCAGCTGCGCGTCGGTGTAGGCGATCTCCGCGTCGTAGGGGTGCTCGTGCTGGTCGGACCAGGGTTCGGGGGCCTGGTAGGGCCAGTGGGGGTCGAAGAGGTGCACCCACAGGAACCATGGCTCGGGGGCTCCGTCGATGGCCGCCAGGGCTCGCTCCACGACCTCGTCCGCCCGGCGCTCGGAGGCGTCGGGATCGGCGCCGACCTCGTCGTAGACGGCGAAGCCCTGATCCAGCCCGTAGCGGGCGTCCAGGACCACCGAGCCCAGCACGGCGACGGTGTGGTAGCCCGCCCGCTGCAGGTGCTCCGCGGTGGTCGAGAGCTCATCGGCGACCCGGTAGCTGCCGTTGTTGCGCACGCCGTTGTACAGCGGCTCGGTGCCCGTGAGCAGGACCGTGTGGCTGGGCAGGGTCAGGGGGGTGCTGGCGTAGGCGTTGGCGAAGCGCACGCCGCCTGCGGCGAGCTCGTCGAGCGTGGGGGTGAGCCCGGCGGAGCCCCCCACGCGGTCGGCGCGCACCGTGTCCAGGCTGATCAGCAGGACGTTGGGACGCGGCGGTGGCGGATCCGGTGGCGTGGAGCAGGCCGCCGCGAGCCCACCCGCGGCGAGGCAGATCAGGGCGAGGGGGCTGCCGTGGTGGTGGGCGTGCATGTCACGGGCCTAACTCGCCCTACGCGAGCGCCGCCCGGGCCCACAGGGCGACCATGGAGGCCCAGAGGGACCCGGCGCAGAGCATGGTGACCACGGGGGCGAAGAAGCCGGGGTCCGGCGACGGGGTGAGGGTGCCGGCGACGACGCAGCCGAGCAGCAGCGCGGCGGCGATGGCGGCGTGGCGGCGTTGGGCGGGCCGCTCTGCGCCGTCGCGCCAGGCCATCACGATGGTGGTCGCGACCAGCAGCGCCACCAGCAGCGCCAGCACGAGCCGTCCCAGCTGCAGCTGGTCGAAGCCGTCGACGGGGGCTGACCAGCTCAGCAGGTCCGGCCAGCCCAGGCAGCGCACCACAGAGTGCTCCCGGGCGACCACGACGCCACCCACCAGCACCGCCCAGACGCCGAGGCCCGCGGCGGCGCTGAGCTTGGCCAGGGGGCTCGCGAGGGAGGGGCGGTGGACCCGGTCGGGGTCCGCGCCGACGGCCGAGGCCACCACCGCGGCGACCACCATCAGGGCCAGCGCCAGCAGGGCGGTGCCCAGGTCGGCGGCGGCCCAGAAGCGGTTCAGCCCCCAGAAGACGCCCGCGGCGCCGTAGAAGACGACGTTGAGGATCGCGACGATGGCGCCCAGGACGGTCCAGACCACCCAGGGCTGCCGCCGGTAGCGACGCCAGGCGATCACGGCGGCGGCGATGATCACCGGCAGGGTGATGGGGGAGGCGATCCGGTGGCTCCACTCGATGATGGGCTTCAGCTGCAGCGGCGGCACCAGCCGCCCGTGGCAGGCGGGCCAGTCCGGGCACCCGACGGAGGCGTCGAAGATGCAGACCACGCCGCCGGAGCAGACGAGCACCCAGGTCATGATGGCGGCGACGATGAAGAAGGGCCGATGCCAGGTCGGTGGTGTCCAGGGGGTCTCGGAGGCCATGGGGCTGTCCAGCGCGCGGGAGGCCAGGACTATCACGCTGATCGAGCAGGGTGGAAGCGTCCTCTCTTGTCACCTCTGGTATGCGCTGTTGACGATGCCGTCTGCGTCGTCTAGATCGGGGGCGATGCGCGCACACCTCGTCCTCGTGCCGCTGCTCGTCAGCGGCTGCAGCCTGGCCCCCACCCTCGAGGGTGGCGGAGCCGCGGCGCTGGATCTCGACGCCACGGCGCTGGCCTTCGGGCTGGCCCGTCCGGACGAGGCCCTGCTGCTGCTGGACGATCTCAGCCTCTGGCTCCCGCTGGAGCCGGGCTGCCCCACCCTGGATCTCGACACCGCCGGCGTCGAGCGCTGGCAGGGGGGCTGCACCCTCTCCGATGGCGGCGCCATCGACGGCAGCCTCGAGCGGCTGGTGAGCGCCGACGGCGCCTGGGTGGCCGGCAACGGCCTGCGGGTCGTGGACGCCGACGGGCACACCACCCTGCAGCTCGACGGCGCCGTCGCGCTGCGGCGCGCCGGCGCGCTGGCGGGCATCGGGGCCCGCTACACCGCCTGCGGCCTCCACGAGCCCTGCGACGGCGGCCTCGCGACCGTCGATCTGGCGTTCAACCTGTTCCCCTACGACGGCTTCCCCCTGCGCTACGACCTGGTCGTCGAGGGCGTGGTGGCGAGCGCGGTGCTGCCCCCCACGGCGGTCAGCGGCACCGTCAGCGTGGACCACGAGAGCTGCGGCATCGAGCCCGCCAGCGGCAGCCTGCTGGTCCACGGCGACCTGCTGGTGGGGCTGGACTTCGACGGCGCCAGCAGCTGCGATGCCTGCGCCAGCTTGGCCCTCGAGGGCCTGCCCATGGGGCCCGGCTGCGCCGACTGGCTACCTTAGAGCGACGGCTCCAGCCCGAACACCCGGGCGACGCGGCCCATGGCCTCGACCGCCCCCACGGCCAGGTGGACGTCCACGGCGTCGCTGAGGGAGGAGCGGTTCGGGTTGACCTCGACGCTGAAGGCGCCGCGGCGGATGGCCTCGAGGGCCAGGTAGGCCGGCGGCCCCACCGCCCCGGAGGTGCCCACGACGAGCACGGCGTCGGCCTGCTCAGCGAAGGCCCAGGCGGCCTCGAGGGTGCCGGGCCAGTACTGCTCGCCGAACCAGAGGATGTGTGGCCGTGAGAGGGAACCGCAGGCGGGACAGGGGGGCAGCAGGGGCGGCTCGGCCTCGAGGGGGAAGATCGTGCTGCAGGCGGTGCAGCGAGCGTCGTCGATGTTGCCGTGCAGGGCGATGATGCGGGTGGAGCCCGCGCGCTGGTGCAGCCCGTCCACGTTCTGGGTCGCCAGCAGGAAGCCGGGGACGCGCTCCTCGAGCGCCGCGATCACCCGGTGCGCGGCGTTGGGCTCGGCGCCGTTGCAGATCGAACGCCGCCACTGGTACCACTCCCAGACCAGCTCCGGATCGCGGGAGAAGGCGCCTGGAGTGGCGAGCTCCTCGGCGCGGTGGTTGCGCCAGAGCCCCCCTTCGCCGCGGAAGGTGGGGATGCCGCTCTCGGCGGAGGCGCCAGCGCCGGTGAGCACCAGGAGGCGCTCGGCCTGGGCCAGCGGTGTCAGGGAATACGGGTCGGGCTTCATGCGGTGATGCTACATTGTTCCGCGCACGGACACATCCCGAGGCTCTGCCATGACGCCCATCTCCAGGATTCCGTTCCCCTTGTGGCTCGCCGGTGCCACCGTCGCCATGGTGCTCTACGCCTGCGGCCAGGACAGGCCGGGCTTCGGCGGTGGCGGCAACAGCTCCGATGACACCCTCATCAAGCCCACCGACGACACCGGCACCCCCGATGACACCGAGCTGGACACGGGCATGGACGACACCGGCGTCGAGATCGAGACGGGGGACACCGCCCCGCCCATCGACACCTCGCCCCCCTACACCGGCGAAGGCTACGACCGCGGCGATGTGGCCTACAACCTCGTGGCGCCCGATCACCGCGGCGCTGACTGGCGGCTGTACCAGCAGGGCAACAACCCCGTGGTCATCGTGCTGGGCTACGGCCAGAGCTACACCTTCCAGGACATCTGCACCTGGCTGCCGGAGATCGAGGACGAGTTCAGCGCCTACTCGGTCGAGGTGGTGGCCCTGCTGTTCCTGGACACCCTGGGCCTGGACGCCACCGAAGAGACCGCCGCCGCCTGGGCGGACCACTTCGACCTCAGCACGGTGCTCTACGACCCCGAGCACACCGTCCGCGGCGAGTGGTCCAACACCACGCAGGTCAAGACCTACCTGATCGACCGCGACAAGGTGATCCAGTGGACCAACATGGAGGCCACCAGCCAGGAGCAGCTCCGGCAGGAGATCGGCGACCTGGTGTATTGAACGCCCCCTGCGCTGACGGCGCGAGCGGTTAGCTGCTCCTCACCTCCAGCCCACGGCTCCCATGCGCGTCCTGCTCATCAACCCGCCCCTCGACGCGGTGCTCCGCAACGGCTCGGTCAGCCCGGTCACGGCCTTCCTGTTCTACAACTCCGCCCCCCTGGGGCTGCTCTACATCGCCGCGGCGCTGCTCGAGGCGGGGCACGAGGTCGATGTCATCGACGCCGCGGCGGAGCAGCTCGACGTGGCCGGCACCGTGCGCCGGGCCGAGGCCTTCCGCCCCGATGTGCTGGGGCTGGGATCCACCACCGTGGGCTTCCAGTCCGCGGTGGAGCTGGCCGAGGCCCTCAAGGGTGCCCTGCCGTCGGTGCCCATCGTGCTCGGCGGACACCACGTCACGCTGCTGCCCGAGCTGGCCATGGCCCACCGCTGCTTCGACGTGGGCGTGCTCGACGAGGGTGAGCACGCCATGGCCGAGCTGGTGGAGCACTACCGCGGCGTGAAGGCCCTGCGGGACATCCCCGGCCTGGTGCTGCACGACGGCGACGGGCTGCACTACACCCCGCCGCGGCCAAAGTGGAAGGATCTGGACGCCCTGCCCATGCCGGCGCGGCACCTCATCCCCCCGGAGCTGTACCGGCCCATCCCCATCGATGAGCACGGCCTGCCCAAGGTGGCGATGATCACCAGCCGTGGCTGCCCCCACCGCTGCGTGTTCTGCCAGAAGGCCGCCTCGGGCTACCGCAGCCACAGCGTGGACCGCATCGTGGCCGAGATGGAGCACGTCGTCCGGGATCTCGGGGCGCGGGACCTGGCCTTCGTGGACTCGCTGTTCTGCGTCTCCAAGAAGCGCGTCTGGACCATCTGCGACGAGATGATCCGCCGCAAGATCCCCATCTCCTGGACCTGCTCATCCCGGGTCGAGGTGGTGGACCACGCCCTGCTGCAGCGCATGGTGGACGCGGGCTGCTGGCGCACCCGCTTCGGCATCGAGTCCGGCTCGGCCCGGGTGCTCGAGTTCATCTCCAAGGGCATCACCAAGGACATCATCCGGCGGGCCATCACCGCGGCCCACGACGTGGGGCTGCGCCCCAAGGCCTTCTTCATCGTGGGCCACCTGGTGGACGACCGGGACACCATCCTCGAGTCCATCGAGTTCGCCAAGAGCATCCCACTGCACGACATCACCGTGCAGATCAACACCGTGCTCCCCAAGACCCGGCAGGAAGAGATCTTCGCCGAGCACGGCGACACCTACGGGCGCATCATCTCCGAGTCCACCGATCTGACCTCGTTCTGGGAGCCCACCTTCGTGCCCTGGGGGCTCGAGCCCGGCGACCTGATCGAGCTGCACCGCCGCTTCTACCGCGAGTTCTACCTGCGCCCGAAGATCTGGCGCTGGCACCTGGGTGAGATCCACAGCCCCCGCGACGTGAAGAAGTATCTGCAGGCTGCGGGGCTGTTCGCCTTCCTGAGCGCCAACCGGCAGCTGCCGGATCTGGGCGGGCTGCTGAAGGCCGGCCGCTCCCCGGTCAGCGATGCCGGCTCCTGTGAGCGTTAGCCCATGAGCGAGCTGCTGGCGGTGGGCTGCGGTGGCTTCGTGGGTGCTGTGGCCCGCTGGGGCCTGGCCAGCTGGGTCCAGCGCATGTGGGGCGGCGCCTTCCCCATGGGCACCTGGGCCGCCAACATGCTCGGCTGCCTGCTCATCGGGCTGGTCTTCGCCCTGGTGGAGGCCCGCCCCGACTTGCCCCCCCATGTGCGGCTGTTCCTGATGGTGGGCCTGCTGGGGGCGTTCACCACCTTCAGCACCTTCGGCCACGAGACCCTGGACCTGCTGCGGGGGGGATCCTGGTGGCTGGCGCTGCTCAACGTGCTGGGCAGTGTCACCGTGGGGCTGCTCGCCGTCATGGCAGGGCGCTGGCTGGGTCGCGTATTCTGACCACACGATGGTCACCCCACCCCGCTTCCGCCAGCTGGACTGCCTCGACCGGGTGGGGCTGGACAAGCGCGACCTGGTGATCCCCACGGACCGCAGGCTCGACATCCCGGCCGGAGAGACCATCACGCTGGCGGAGCTCGAGGGGCCTGGGCGCATCGTGCGGTTCTGGATGACCACCCCGGTGATCAGCCAACCCGGGGTGCTGCGTGACGCGGTGCTGCGCATCTACTGGGACGACGAGGAGCACCCGTCGGTGGAGTGCCCCCTCGGCGACTTCTTCGGGGCGGCGTTCGGGCGTCCGACGCCCTTCAACGGCGGGCGCATCGCCATCGTCGGCGGCGCCTACACCTGCTTCTTCGAGATGCCCTTCGCCCGCAGCGCGCGGGTCGAGGTGGAGAACCAGGCCGGCCGTCCCCTGCGCTTCCTGTTCTTCCACGTCGCCTGGCTCGAGGGACCCTTGCCGCCGGGGCCAGTGGAGACCTTCCACGCCTCCTGGCGGCGCCAGCGACCCACCGAGGCGGGCCGTCCCTTCACGGCGGTCGCCGCCCGGGGGCGGGGTCGCCTGGTCGGGCTGCGGCTGGACATGCAGACCCTCGGCTGGTGGCTGCGGCCGCCCTTCCGTGCCGCGGTGTTCCCCCGGGGGCTGGGCCTGGGGATGCTCGAGGGGCCGGAGCGGATCCGTATCGACGACGAGCCCGAGCCCTCGGTGGTGGGGTCGGGCACCGAGGACTTCTTCCTGGGCGGCTGGTACTTCCGCGGCGGCGCCTTCTCCACCCCAACCCACGGCGCGCCTGTGCGCAGCATCCTGCGCGGGAAGGTGGCGGCCTACCGGCACCTCGACAGCGACGCGATCCCGTTCGAACGGTCCATCGAGCTGGCGTTCGTGCACGGCACCGACAACAACACCCGCTCGGACTACTGCGCCACCGCCTACTGGTACCAGGCCGAGCCCCACGAGCCCCACCCCTCCCTGCCGTCACGGGCCCAGCGCCGGCCATCCTCCAGCTGGCGCAACCTGCTGCAGTGGGCCCTGGTCGGCGCGGCAACACTGGGCGCATCAGCGGCCGCGCTGTGGGGCGTTGGAACGCTGCTCGGCTCCTGAAGCGCCACGGGCCGGGACGACGTCCCAGCCCGCCACCGTCGAAGCTGACAGCTGACAGCTGACAGCTCAGTCGCGGTACATGTTGAAGTCACCCATGACGCCGCCGAAGTGGTGGCCCCAGTAGCTGTATGCGTAGGGGGCGTTGGCCGCGATGGAGGAGGTGACGTTGCCCTTCTCGCCGGTCCAGAAGGTGATGCCGAAGGTGAGCAGCGGGAAGCGGAAGAAGCCGGAGTTGATGCCCGCGTCCCAGAAGAAGTCCTTGGCGGTGATGCTGGACTCGACGAAGAACGCGACCTTGTCGCTGGCCATGTAGGTGGCGTTGAGGCCACCCACGGTGACGAAGTCCATCTGGGAGTCGAAGCGCAGCTCGATGTCGATGCCACCCACCGCCTGCAGGTCCAGGGGCTGGCCAGCCACGATGAAGCGCTTGCCCACGCCCAGCTGGGGGCGCACGGCGGGGAACAGCGGGTTGGTGTTCAGGTGGAAGTCGAAGATGCCCGTCAGGATGAAGTTGGTGCGCGCGGACTTGACCAGCGCGTACTTGGTGCCGCCCTCGATGTTCCAGCCGGTGTAGCGGCGGATCATGCCGACGTGCCAGGACCACTTGCGCTGGATCTGGGCCTCGTAGTCCACGAACAGGTTCATGTACTCGGGGAAGCCCCACTCGAAGCCGGCCCGCATCTTGTTGCGGGGATCGATGGGGGAGAGGTGGCGCGGGGTGGCCAGCTTGATCTCGCGGCGACCGGCGTCGACGATGTCGGAGAAGCCGCCGTCGAGGTCGTCGGGGACGCGCTCGCTGTACTGGAACTCGGTGAGCTCATCGACCCGGCGCTGGATGTGATCCTTGAAGAGCGAGTTGGGGTACTGGGAGAGGTACTGCTCCCACTGGATGATCTCCTCGTCGGGGCCGAGATCCTCGATGTTGTCCTTGAACTCGCGGTAGATGCGCGCGGTGTCCTGGCCGGGGCCGCCGATGGGCACGGCCTCTTCTTCGTCGTCGAAGCTGAACTCGTCCTCTTCGTCGGCGCCGAAGTCCAGGTCGTCCAGCGCTTCCTCGGAGGCCTCTTCGGCCTCGAGGGCGTCGTCTTCCTGCATGCGCTTGATCTCTTCGTCGCCTTCCTCGACGTCGAGGGCCTCGTCGAAGACGTCGAGGTCGATGTTGTCCCCGCCGTAGTCGAGGTCGTCCTCTTCTTCACCGTCACCCTCGCCGTCGTCCTGGTCGGCGAAGGCCACCACCGTGGGGGTGGTCTCTGCCAGGACGGGCTGGGTGCTGATGGCGAGGCTGCCGAGCAGGATGACGAAGGAGAGCTTGCCGGTCATGGGGACTCCGTCGCTCGTGGAGGGAGGGGGAGCGAAGAGCACACGGGGGCCTGCACAGGCCACGTGTGGACAGCGGATAATAGGACGCTGTCGCCCCTCCAGCAAGACCGCCCAGCCGCCCAGGAGGCCCCATGGAGCCCACCGCTGTCCCCGAGCACCTCAGGGCGTCCGCTCAGGCGGTGGTCGAGCACTTGAGCGCCTTGCGGGGCGGAGGCCTGTTTCTGTCCGGTGTAGACGGCGTCCTGCTCGTCGACTGGCTGGAGAGCGGCGTGTCCTCGGCCCTCATCGCCGTGGCCCTCGAGCGGGTGGCGGAGCGACGACGTAAGCGCCGTGTCAAGTCTCGGCTGTCTCTCAGGAGCTGTAAAGGTGAGGTGAAACGGCTCCGGTCCCGGGGGCTGCCCTCAGGGGTCGCGGCGCTCCCGCCCGTCCCCATCGAGCCGGCCGTGGACTCCGCCGGGGATCTCGACGGGCTGGCGGCCGCGGCCCTGGCGCAGCTCGAGGCCCTGCCGGCGGGTGACGCGGCCACGGTGGCCGATCTCGCCATGGGCGTGGTGCGGCGCTTCCACGAGCGCGCCTGGGAGCTCGCCGCCTCCGAGCACGAGGCCCTGAAGGCCGCCGCGGCCGCCGAGTTGGCCGACTTCCGGGACGCCATGGATCCCACCCACTTCGACGAGGCGGTGGAAGAGGCTGCCCGCGACCTGCTGCGGCAGCGCTATCCGCAGCTGTCGGCGGTGTCTGTCTGGGATAGGCTGCACGGGTCATGAGCCCCTCCAGCATTCCAAGCGGTGATCCGAGCTGCAGCGCCTGCGCCGGCGCCGGCTACGTCGTCAAGCCGGTGCGCGCCCGCGCCGTGGCCGAGGCCTGCGCCTGCGTGCCCGTCTGCACCCACTGCGGCGGCACCGGCCACCGCCAGGTCAAGGTGGGCGAGCGCGTGCGGGTGGGGCGCTGCGGCTGCCAGAAGCTCCCCGACCGGGTCGAGCTGTTCAACCGGGCGAACATCCCGGCGCGGCATGCCAACTCGACCTTCGCCAGCTTCATGCCCGACAAGAACCCGGGCGTGCAGATGGGCTACCGGCTCTGCCAGGGCTGGGTCGGGGACTACCAGCCCGGCCAGGAGAACCGCGGGCTGATCCTCTACGGCGGCGTGGGGCGCGGCAAGACCCACCTGCTCGTCGCCATGCTCCGGGTGCTCATCATGGACCACGGGGTGGAGGCTCGCTTCGTGGAGTTCTCCCACCTGCTGTCCCTGCTCAAGGAAGGCTACGACGCGGGCACCGGCGAGGCGACCACGCTGATGCCCCTGGTGCGCGTGCCCGTGCTGGCCATCGACGAGCTGGGCAAGGGCCGCGGCTCGGACTGGGAGCTGGGCATCATCGACCAGCTGGTGTCCCATCGCTACAACGCGCTGGGCACCGTGTTGGCGTCGACCAACTACGAGCCCAACCCCGCCACCGGCGTGGCCACCGGCAACCTGGCCAAGCCCGAGCAGGCCCAGTCCCTGGGCGACCGCGTGGGTGATCGCGTGCTGTCCCGTCTCAAGGAGATGTGCGCGTTCCTGCGCCTGCGGGGCGACGACTTCCGCCAGGTGGGCCGGCGCTGATCCCGCCGCGCTCCCACGCGAGGCCTCCATGCCCGAGCTCCAGGTTCCCGGTTTCCTCGACCTCCCCCCCGAGCTGCGCGGCTGGGCTGGTGCTCGATTCGCCGTGCTGCCCATGCCCTACGACGGCACCTGCTCCTACGGCGTGGGCACCCGCCTCGGGCCCGCGGCCTGCATCGCCGCCTCCCACCAGGTGGAGTGGTACGACGAGGAGTTGGGCATCGAGGCCTGCGAGGCCGGCGTCGCCACGCTGATGGCCAGCGAGCCCGTGGCCTCCGGGCCCGTGGAGCAGGTCCAGGCCTTCGAGGCCCAGGCCCGGGCGGTGGTGCAGGCCGGCAAGACCCTCGTGGGCCTCGGGGGTGAGCACTCGGTCTCCTACGCCTGCTTCCGGGCCCTGCGTGAGCGCTGGCCCTCCATCAGCGTGCTGCAGATCGACGCCCACCTCGACCTGCGCCCCAGCTACCACGGCACCGTGGCCAGCCACGCCTCGGTCATGCGGCGGATGCTCGACGATGGCGCCCGCACCGTGCAGGTGGGGATCCGCTCCGGCTCGATGGAGGAGTGGGAGCTGGTGCACGAGCGCGGCCTGGCGGTGTTCCGGGCCCAGGACATCGCCCCTCGACCCGCGTCCGACTGGGTGCCGCAGGTGATCGCGGCACTGCCACCGGGGCCGGTGTTCGTGACCGTCGATCTGGACGGCTTCGACCCCTCGGTCGTCCCCGGCACCGGCACGCCGGAGCCCGGCGGGCTGGGCTGGTGGCAGGGGCTCGCCCTGCTGCGGGCCGTGTGCGCCCAGCGCCAGGTCGTCGGCTTCGACGTGGTCGAGCTCGAGCCCTGCGCGGGCAGCCGCGTGTCCGACTTCGCCGCAGCGCGCCTGGTCTACAAGCTGATGGGCTACCTGGTGGCCGGGGACGCCAGCTAGCCTTCGTCGCCCTCGGGCGGATCGTCTGCGGGGGGCAGGGGAGCCAGGTCGATGGGGCCCGGGGTGCCCGCGCCGGGCACCAGGCGACCGGGGACCGAGCCGGGACCGCCGGGCAGGACGGGGCGGGGGCGGCCTTAGGCGCCCACGGCGCTGTCCACCCGCTGCTGCAGCTCCTTGATGCCCCGGGGAGAGGCGGGCTGGGCCTCGTCCTCGTCCTTGCCGTCGTCCTTGCCGTCGTCCTTGTCCTCGTCGTCGCCGCCGGGCTCGCCGTCTTCGACCGGGGCCTTGTCCTTGTCCTTGGAGCGGCTCGGCTTCTTCTTGACCAGCTTGGTCTTCTTCGGCTTGGGCCGGTCCACGCCCTCGAGATCCAGGCGCCAGTCGCGGCACTCTTCGGCGCGGCGGCGGGCCATGGACAGGCGCGGATCGACGCGGACCGCGGTGTCGAAGTGCTTGTAGCAGGCCTCCCAGTCCTTCTGCTGCCGGAAGGCCTCACCCTGCTCGAAGAGGGTGGCCGCCAGGGGGCGGGCCACGGCGATCAGGTCGGGGTGGTCGTACTGGTACAGGATGGCCTGCTCGTACAGCGCGGCCTTGGCGAAGGGCTCGTCCTCGTGGCCGGCCAGGTCCACGTAGCAGCGGGCCACGGCGGCGTTGGCGGTGGGCTCGTTCTGGTTGTGCCAGCGGGTGTTGCGGACCACGTGGCGCCGGGCGTCGGCCCAGGCGTCCCAGGCCTGCTCGCACTCGCCGCGGGAGGCGAGGTGCTCCACCAGCTCGAGGTCCCGGGTGGCCTCTTCGAGGGCCTGCTTGCGGGGCACCACCTCGACGACGTGCTCGACGAGGTACTCGCCGGTCATGTACAGGGGCGCGCCCGCGGTGGGGTCCTCTTCGTCGGCCACCGGGGGCGAGGCCTCCGGATCCCAGTCGGGATCGTTGGGGCCGGGCACGGGCTCGGGGGGCCAGGGCTCGAGGACCTGGCCGGTCTCCTCGTCCAGCAGGACCAGGGCCATCCGGTAGCTGCCGGCCTCGAAGGCCTCGGGGATGACGATGTCGTAGCGGCCGTAGACCCACTCGTCGTCCCGCCACTTCTCGGGGAGCAGGAAGTCGTAGCCAGGCCCGACCTCTTGCACGGCCAGGGCCTCGGCGCCGTCGCTCAGCACCACCAGGATGCGGAAGCCGTGCTCCCGGTCCGGGGCCTGCCACCAGGTCTGCAGGTGGACCTTGCCGCCGACGGGCACGACGGGGGAGGGGATGGCCGCGGCGGCCAGGGTGATGCCGCCGTCGAAGGGGACGTCGATGCGGGGCGGGCCGTCGTAGCTGTCGGTGGCCATGTGGCGCCGAGCG
>CAYZVO010000204.1:0-16678 GCA_964481655.1 uncultured Enterobacterales bacterium
GGGGGGTGGCGGGCGCGGGGGGGGGGGGGGGGGTGGTGGGGGTGTGGGGTTGCTTGGGGGGGGGGGGGGGGGGGTGGGTGTGGTCTTTGCCCGGCCCACCCCCTTTCCGACAGCTCCCGCGTCGGAACACGGACCACGTGTGGCCATCCAGGCGATGCACCCCCAGGGGGGATCGGGGTGGGCGGAGGATGGCAGTCCGCCCGGCAGGGTCATCAGGAGCAACCGCTCGTGGCTCCGCAGTTGAAGCACTTGTAGCAGGACCCGGAGCGCATCATGATGCTGCCGCACTCATGGCAGGGCGGGGCATCGGCCTGGTTCACGAAGATGTTGCCGCCGGAGGCCTCTGGTACGGCCGGGCCGGGGTTGTCTTCGCGGGTCTCCACGTCGATGGGAGGTGCGGAGGCCTCCTGGACGGTGGCGACCTCAGGCGGGGTCGGGTCGTCGGTTGCGGCGGGACGTGCCGGGCCAGCCCTGCGGGCGATGGCGGGACCGGTCTGCCCCTTGAGGAAACGAAGCTCGAGCCAGCGGAAGATGTAGTCCAGGATGGACTTGGCGATGGGGATCTCGGGGTTGCCCGTGAAGCCGCTGGGCTCGAAGCGGGTGTGGGTGAACTTGTCGCAGAGGACCTTGAGGGGCACGCCGTACTGCAGCGCCATGGACACCGAGGTGGCGAAGCCGTCCATCAGGCCGGAGACCACCGAGCCTTCCTTGGCCATCACGATGAACAGCTCGCCCGGCTTGCCGTTGTCGTACAGCCCCACGGTGACGTAGCCCTCGTGGCCGGCCACGTTGAACTTGTGGGTGACCGCGGAGCGCTCGTCGGGGAGCTTGTTGCGGGTGGGGCGGTACTCGACCCGGACCTCGGGGACCAGGGCGGCGGCCGCGGCGGCGGCCTTGGCCTCTTCCTTCTTCTGCTTGTCTTCGTCGCTCGAGGTGGACAGAGGCTGGGAGCGCTTCGAGCCGTCGCGGTAGACGGTGATGGCCTTCACGCCCAGGCGCCAGGACTCCATGTAGACATCGGCGATGTCTTCCGGGGTGTAGTGTTCGGGCAGGTTGACGGTCTTGGAGATGGCGCCGGAGATGAAGGGCTGCACCGCGGACATCATGCGCACATGGCCCATGGGGTCGATGCTGCGGGTGCCGTTGGCGGCCCGGAAGGAGCAGTCGAACACCGGCAGGTGCTCGTCCTTCAGGTGGGGAGCGCCCTCGATGGTCTCCTGCTCGGCCAGCCAGTCCTTGATGTCGGCCTGCTCGTCGGCGCTGTAGCCCAGGTGCTGCAGGGCCGTCTCCACGGTGCGGTTCACGATCTTCATCATGCCGCCGCCGACCAGCTTCTTGTACTTGACCAGCGCGAACTCGGGCTCGACGCCGGTGGTGTCGCAGTCCATCAGGAAGCCGATGGTGCCGGTGGGCGCCAGGACGGTGACCTGGGCGTTGCGGAAGCCGTTGGTGCCGCCCAGCTCCTGGGCGTCGTCCCAGGAGGCGATGGCCGCCTCGCGCAGGTTCGGCGGGGTGAGGCCCTCGGGGAGGCCTTCGGCCGCGGCGCGGTGCTTGGCGATCACGCGCATCATGGAGTCGGTGTTCTTGCGGAAGCCGGCGAAGGGGCCGCGCTCTTCGGCGATGCGGGCCGACCAGGCGTAGGCGGTGCCGGTCATCAGCGAGGTGATGGCGCCGGCCCAGGCGTGGCCTTCGTCGGAGTCGTAGGGGATGCCGCGGGCCATCAGCAGGGCGCCGATGTTGGCGTAGCCCAGCCCCAGGGGGCGGTAGTAGCGGCTGTTGAGCTTGATCTTCTCGGTGGGGTAGCTCGAGCGATCGACGATGATCTCCTGGGCCGTGATCGACAGCCGGCAGGCCGCGGCGAAGCGCTCTGCGTCGAAGGAGCCGTCGGGCTCGAGGAAGCGCAGCAGGTTCAGCGAGGCCAGGTTGCAGGCCGAGTCATCGACGAACATGTACTCGGAGCACGGGTTGGACGCGTTGATGCGCGAGCTGTTGATGACCGGGTTCCAGGCGTTGACGGTGGTGTCGAACTGGATGCCGGGGTCGCCGCAGACCCACGCGGCCTCGGCCATCTCGTTGAGCAGGTCGCGGGCGCGGAGCTCTTCCACCGGGGTGCCGTCGAGCACGGTGCGGGTGTGCCAGGTCTCGTCGTCCTCGCATGCGCGCATGAAGTCATCGGTCACGCGCACGGAGTTGTTCGAGTTCTGGAAGGCCACCGAGTCGTAGGCGCCGCCGGTGACGTTGAACGCGCCGTCGTAGCCGGCGTCGATCAGGGCCCAGGCCTTGCGCTCTTCGTCGGACTTGCAGTTGATGAACTCGCGCACGTCGGGGTGGGAGATGTTGAGGATGACCATCTTGGCGGCCCGGCGGGTGGCGCCGCCGCTCTTGATGACGCCCGCGAAGGCGTCGAAGCCGCGCATGAAGGACACGGGGCCGCTGGCGGTGCCGCCGGTGCTCAGCTTCTCGGTGCAGGCCCGCAGGGCGCTCAAGTTCGAGCCGGTGCCCGAGCCCCACTTGAAGAGCATGCCCTCGGTCTTGGCCAGATCGAGGATGGACTCCATGGTGTCGGAGACCGAGTTGATGAAGCAAGCCGAGCACTGGGGATCGTCGACGTGGCCCACGTTGAACCAGACCGGGCTGTTGAAGGCCAGGTGCTGGTGCAGGCACAGCCAGGCCAGATCGTTGCGGAAGGCCTCGGCCGACGCGTCGTCGGTGAAGTAGCCGTCCTCGCGACCCCACTCGGTGATGGTGTTGACCACGCGCTCGATCACCTGGCGCACGGAGGTCTCGCGCTCGTCGGTGCCCTGGTGGCCGCGGAAGTACTTGGACGCCACGACGTTGGTCGCGGTCTGGGACCAGCTGGCCGGGACCTCGACCTTGTCCTGCTCGAAGACCACCTTGCCGCTGGGCCCGGCGATGCGGGCGGCGCGGGTCTCCCAGGTCGTGGTGGACCAGGGGCTCAGGCCTTCGGGGCAAAAGGTGGGGGCAAACTCGAGGCCGAGCTCGTGGCGCGCGCCGGCGCTGCGGGAAGAGCGGGCGGAGGGCTTCTTGAAGGGCGCGACCGGGCCGGGGGAGGTGTCCATGCGTGAGGCTCCAGCAATCGTACGGGGTTCGGGTCGGAAGAGGGGCAAGCCGCGGAGAGAATTGCGGGCTGGATGTGCCCTCTCGGAAGGGTTGGATTTCTTTCGTTTTTGCCGCGCACGACGGTGATTTCGCGTACGGCAGGCGTCACGGTGAAATACACCTGCCCGGGCCCTCGCGTCAAGGCACGAAAACACAAGATGTTGGGGTTCATCCGGGTCTCCACCTCAACATGTTGTGGGTATATCTTCCTGTGGAAAACTGGTTGGATCCGCCGGTATCCTTGGGAGAACGCAGGGTTTCTGCCGGCGAGGGCTGTGGAGAACTCGCGGGAGAACCCAGGGGGAACCCGAGGGAGGGTTTGTTTCCCCCCGCCTGGGTCCCCCCGGGGGAACACCTGTGGAAAACGTGGTGAAACAGCGGCTACAACCAGCGCTATCAGGGGTTTTTCAGCTGGTGACAGAGCGCCTGGTCGGGATCGCGGCCCGCTCGCAGGCCGCGGGGCGCGCGGGGCGCCGTGCAATCGAAACGGGCGTTTCCCATGGCTTCTCGCCCGACGGGGAACCCGTCGCCTGCGGCGCGCCCCCGGGCGCCGTGGGCTGTGTCCGAGCCGCGGTGACTGTGCTTACGAGGGGACCTCGCGCTCGCCGCCACCGCCACCGCCGCTGCCGCTGGAGCTCGAGCTGGAGCCCTGGTCGACGCCCTGCGAGTTGCCCTCGACGTTCGAGTAGAGGGCGTCGTTGAAGTCCACGCGCACCATGCCCGAGCGCGCGATCTTGACCTGGTAGACCTCGTAGATCTCCCGGCGCAGGGCTTCCTTGTTGATGAACTCCACCACGATGTAGCCGCTGCCGTCGAAGTCGGAGTTGGGGTTCACCAGCCACCCCCGCGGGGAGATGACGATGCAGTCGTTGTTCGGGGTGCCGCTGTACCTGGGGCCCGACAGCGCGCTCCAGGGAGCCATGGAGGCGTCGGGGTTGGTCACGGAGAGGTCCACGGTGCCGTCGCCGGTGGCGTCGTCGCTGCCGTCGTTCAGGGCGTCGGTCGGCAGGTACTCCCAGCGGGTGCTCTCCTTGTCCCGGTTGCCGGCCTGCAGGTAGTAGATGCCGCCGTTGCCGCCGTTGTAGGTGAGGAAGTCCTCGTCGTAGCTGACCAGGGCGACCCGGTACTCGATCCCGTCGGTGGCCGCATGCTGGCGGAGCAGCTGGACGTTCGCCGCGAAGTCGCGGGCCGCCTGGTAGGTGCGGTAGCGGGGCAGCAGGACCGAGGCCTGGGTGTAGCCGACAGCGGAGATGATTCCGATCACGGCCACGACGATGAGCAGCTCGATCAGAGTGAAGGCCTTGCGCTCGCGGATTCGCATGGCAGTCCCGTGCACCGAGGTTCGCCAGCAGGATAGCACGGGGTGGCGCGCATCGGCTCGTGGGCTGCCCAGCATTGACACGCTCGCACCCATGCGCTAGAGGCGCTGGCGTTTTGCCCCCTGGGTTTTCCGGGTTCTCCGGAAAAACCGCTGTCCGGCGACATCGGTCCCCGAGGCAGCAGAGGTTCTCCCACTGGGGTGCCGCAGTACCTTCGTATCCAATCAGGAGCGAATCATGGCCCGCGAACGTGGACCCAGGCTCAAGAAGTGCCGCTCTGTCGGCGTCATCCTCCCCGGTCTCACCACCAAGACCGCCCTCGACCGGCCCTACCCTCCGGGTGTGCACGGCGCCCGTCGGCGTGGCAAGCAGTCCGACTACAAGGTGCGCCTCATCGAGAAGCAGAAGATGCGTTGGCACTACGGTGTCCTCGAGAAGCAGTTCCGTGGCTACGTGCGCCGCGCGAACCGCATGCGCGGACCTTCCGGCGCCAACCTGGTCCAGATCCTCGAGTGCCGCCTGGACAACATCGTCTGGCGCCTCGGCCTGGCCCCGACCATCCCCGCTGCTCGCCAGCTGGTCTCCCATCGCCACGTGCTGGTCGATGGTGTCCGCGTCGATCGTCCCAGCTTCCAGGTGAAGCCTGGCATGGAGATCGTCGTCCGTGAGCAGAGCCGGGATCGCGCCTTCATCCAGGAAGCCCTCGAGCGCGCCACCACCCGCGTTCGCCCGGACTACCTCGAGTTCGACCCCGCCAAGGCCGCCGGCCGCATGGTCGCCCTTCCAGGCGTCGAGGATCTGCCGTTCCCCTGCAACACGCAGGCGATCATCGAGTTCTACTCGCAGACCCTGTAGCAGCCGCGCCCCTGGCGCCAACATCCACGCGCGTCGCTTCCAGCGGCGCGCGTTCTGCTTCAGCAGCTCCGCGCTGCCCTCGGGGCTGCGTCGTCGTCGTGTGCCCTCGAGAGGGCCTCCGCCACCAAAAAAAGCCGCCCCGAGGGGGCGGCGCTGCCTGCAGGTGGGCCGAGGCCCGGGAGGATCCTAGCGGATCTCCTTGTGGGTCGTGTGCTTGCGCTCGAACTTGCAGTACTTCGACAGCTCGAGGCGCTTGGGGTTCTTCTTCTTGTTCTTCTTGATGGAGTAGCGGCTCACGCCCGGGACGCCGCTGCTGCGGCAAGTGGTGCACTCGAGGTGGACGGTGACGCGACCGGCAGCGCTCTTCTTGGCCATGACGAAGCTCCTGAAAGTCTGTGCCCGGAATCTCACGGGCTGGAGGCCTCGGTCGGCGTGCTCGCCGATCCATGGCCCCCGGAACGGCGGCCCCACTATGCCAGCCCCCGAGCCCTGTCAACCCACTGTGGCGTCGATGGGTGAGGGGATAGGAGCGGGCTTGTGGAACCTCTCTCGCTCTACGGCCTGCGCCCCCCGGATCTGGTCGCCTCGCTGGCGGAACGGGGGGTGGATCTGCCCATCGACGACGCTCGTCGCTGCCTCGACCAGGTGCTCACCCGTGGGTGCCTCTCGCTGACCGATCCGGAGCTCCGGCTGCGGCGCGCCAGCCGCCGTGCCTTGCTCGAGCACACCTCCTTCCGCCTGCCCACCGTCGTGGACCAGGAGCGGGACCCGGTCGATGGCAGCCTGCGCGTGCTGTTCCGCGCGGACGATGGCCAGCACTACGAGGCTGTGCTCATCGGCCTCGAGCGGCAGGGGCGCTTCACGGCTTGCATCTCATCTCAGGTGGGCTGCCCGCTGGACTGCGCCTTCTGTGCGACCGGCCGCCTGGGCTTCGCCCGCCAGCTCACCCCGGCGGAGATGGTGGGCTCCCTCTGCGTGCTCCGCCAGCTGGCCCCTGGGCGTGTCGGCGGCGTGGTCTTCATGGGCCAGGGTGAGCCCTTCCTGAACTACGAGGCGGTGATGCAGGCGGCGGGGGTGATCTCCGATCCCAACGGGCTGCGCATCGACAAGAAGTCGGTCAGTGTCTCCACCGCTGGCTGGGTCCCCGGCATCGAGCGCTTCACCCGTGAGCGCCGCAAGCAGCGACTGGTCGTGTCCCTGACCTCGGCCCTGCCCGAGCGACGCGCCCAGCTCATGCCCGCGGCGTCGCGCTGGAGCCACCGCGAGCTGGGGGACGCCCTGCGAGCCTACAGCGCCTCGAGCCGGCGCCGGGTGACCATCGCCTGGGTGCTCATCGGCGGTGTGAACCACGACCAGGCCGAGGTGGACGCCCTGGTGGAGCTCTGCCGCGACGTGCGCGTCCGGGTCAGCATCCTCGACGTCAACGACCCCAGGCCCGACGGCTTCCGCCGCGCCACCGACGAGGAGCGGGACGACTTCATGGATCGCCTGCAGGTCCTCGGGGCACCCCTGGTCCGCCGCTACTCCGTGGGCCTGTCCAGCGACGCGGCCTGCGGGATGCTGGCGGCCCGGCAGCGGGGCGGCTGAGCTCACAGGGAGAGCGCGGAGAGCGCGGAGGCTCCGCGACCTTCGAGCAAGGGGTGGAGATTGGCGATGAGGGGGAGCGGCGTTGGGCGCAGGTCTGGATTGCGCTGCCGCTCCGTCCTTGTGGCCGTTCGCCTGACAATGCCTCGGCACTGCGCGTCACGTTCCACTGGGTGCCGGTGGTCGGGGGTGCGGAGCGGCAGCGACCGAAACCCGTCGCGAGAACCGCCACTCCCTCTCAGCGCCCACCACCACCCGCAGCGGCCTGCCATGCGGCAGCCTCCGTGTCCTCCGCGCTCTCCCTGTGGGTCTATTGCTGGTACCCCGGCCCCTCTCGCGGCACCTCTTCGGTCGGAGGGTCGTCGTTGTCCAGGGGGATGAGCTCCGGCAGGGGCGGGGCCTGGGCGGTGGCGTGGCGGCGGAACGCCTGGCGCAGGATGTCGAGCATCGTGGCGATGTTGCGGGCGTCCCTGAGGTGCTCGGCCAGCCAGCCGTCGGCGAACAGCTGGGCGAAGAGGTCCTTGAGCCACAGCTGGGTCTGGCGATCGGCGGGGCAGGCGAGGATGACCACCAGCACGTCGACCTCGCTCCAGCTCGAGCCGTCGAAGGACACGGGGCTCGCGGTGGTGAACACCCCGATGGTGGGGGCCTCGACCCCCGGGAGCACGAAGCCGTTGAGCGCGACACCGCCAGGCAGGGCGGTGCTCTGCTCGTTCTCCCGGGCCCACAGTGCCTCCGAGATGGGCAGCTCGAGGTCGGTGTCCTCCACCGCGGCCAGCGAACGGGCCACCTGTGTAAACAGCTCCCGCTTGTCGGCGACGCGCAGGCGCGGCACCAGCGCGGCGTGGCGCAGGAAGGGCTCCATGTCTTCGTCCAGGCGATGGGACTGCACGCCGTGGTGGAAGCGGGTGTGGACCTTGTGGCGTGGGGTCTTGAGGCGCAGCACCGCGCAGCGGGCCCGCTCCATCAGCTCGAGGTCGGGGGTGCCCAGCAGCAGGTTGCGCAGGGGGGACTCGGGCGGGGCGCCCAGGATCAGCAAGTCGTAGTCGCGGCTCAGCTCTTCGACGGCGGAGACCGAGTCGGCGGTCCGCAGCACCAGGCCCTCGGCGGGGGCCTCGCACATGCGGGTGAACTGCTTGTGGTACTCCCGGTGGGCGGCCATCACCGTGTCACTCTCCTCGACCGGCGCCGGCATGAACAGGGTCAGGCGTCCGCCACACTTGGTGGCGAGTCGGTCGGCCACGTGCACCAGCAGGCTGTCGTAGGGGCCGGGGGCGGCCAGCACCAGGATGCGCTGGAAGCAGCTGAGGCCCTGGGCCGTGCGATCCGAAGCCCGCGAGGCGGGCTTGTAGACCGCCAGGTCGCAGGGGGGATTCTCGAGCCACCACGAGATCGGGTTCGGGATCAGGCGCTGGAAGGCCGAGCGCCCCGGCCAGCTCATCACGATCCACTCGGCGTTGACCAGCTCGGCGTGGTGGGCCAGGGCCTGGCGGGCGTTGTGGGTGATCACGTCGCGGAACTCGACGTTGACGTGCAGTTGCTCCCCGACCTGGTCGCTCTCGGCCTCGAGCAGGCGCATCCGGTCGTCTTCCTCGGCGAAGTAGCTCAGGAGCGTCTGGTCCGGCACCTCCTCGAGCCGCACCACCTCGAGCAGGCCGTCGCGCTCTACGAAGGAGGCCCCCAGGCGCATCAGCAGGGTGGCGTCCTCCTCGGCCCTGAGCAGGGGGACGATGACCCTGGGGACCGCGGCCCGGCTGGCGTCGCGGGCTTCGTTGCTCGCGGTCTGCTCGATGAGCTCCTCGCCCCAGATGTGGCGCAGCACGCCGGTCCGCTCCACCCGGGTGCGGGGGTAGATCCAGTACCAGACCGTGCCGATCACCACGACCGAGCTCACCCCCGCCATGGCGATCCAACCCAGCTGGAAGAGCAGCCAGAAGCCCCCCAGGATGCCGGCGATCTGCAGCCAGGGGTACAGGGGCGCCCGGAACTTCGGCTGGTACCACTCCGGCGCGGTCTCCCGCAGGATGATCAGCGCCGCGTTGACCACGCAGAAGATGAAGATCTTGAAGCCAGACGCCAGCTTTGCCAGCTTGATCACCGGCAGCCCGGTGAGCAGCAGGACCAGCAGCAGGCCCGTGAGCAAGATGGCGTAGATCGGTGTGCCGAGCCTGCTGTGGATCCGCTGCAGGAAGCTCGGCATCAGCTGGTCGCGGCCCATGGCGAAGGGGAAGCGGGTGGCGGACAGCACCCCCGCGTTGCATCCGGAGATCAGCCCGATGATCGCCACCACCGCCAGGATGATGAGGCCAGTGGGACCGAACAGGACGCCCGCGGCGGTGGCCAGCGGGGTGACGTCCTCGGCCAGCTCGGTGTAGGACACGGCCCCCACGATCACGGTGGTCACCAGCGCGTAGATGGCCATCATGGTGAGCTGGGCTGCGATCATGCCCCAGGGGATGTTCCGGCCCGGGTCGCGGATCTCCTCGGCCACCGAGCAGACCTTGGTCACGCCGGCGTAGGACACGAAGACGAACGCCGCGCACTCGATCACGCCCACGTGGCCCTCAGGGAAGAAGGGTGCGAGCTTCGTGGTGTCCATGGTGACGCTGCCACCCATCACGAACAGGGCCAGCGCCACCAGGCAGATGCCCACGACCGTGACCTGCAGGCCGCTGACCTTGCTCGTCCCCATGATGTTGAGCACCAGCATGAGGGTCAGGATGCCCAGGGCGAAGTGCATGGGGTCCATCGCGCTGATGATCGCGAGGTACGCCCCGAGGCCCGCTAGCTTGAAGGCGGTCTTGGCAGACAGAGACAGCCAGGTGCCGAGCCCCGTGATGGTGCCCGCCCAGGGTCCCAGGGCGCGGTCGACATAGACGTAGGTGCCGCCGGAGATGGGCATGGCGGTGGCCATCTCGGCCTTGGACAGCAGCGCGGGGAGGACCATCAGACCCGCCAGCAGGTAGGCCAGGCCTACGCTGGGGCCGGCCATCGAGGCGGCCATGCCCGGCAGCACGAAGATGCCGGAGCCCAGCATGGCCCCCACGGCGATGCTGAAGACCGAGGCGAGGCCGAGCTGGCGATCGAGCTGCTTCTGCAGAGCGGGCTCCGGATGATAGGGGTCGGCCATCATCCCACATCCCGGAGCCCCCATGTGCCTCTTGCTGATCCTCGCGCTGATCGGCTGCTCGCCGAAGGACGCGAAGTGCACAGGCGAGCCCGGCGAGACCGCCGCTCCACTGGACTGCGCCCCCGCGGATGTCACCCCCGATCCCACCCCTGAGGGGCACCCCTCCGACGGCTGGCGCTGGGAGAAGCAGGGGGCCTTGTTCGAGGACGGCGAGCTCCTGCAGTACGGCGAGGGGGACCTGGCGCCCAGTCTGGTGCTCGTCCCCGATGGCCTGCACCTGGTCTTCGCTCGGCAGCGGGAGCTGGACCGCGACCTGTGGGTCAGCACCAGCGCCGACGGCGAGAGCTGGTCGGAGCCAGTGGCCGTCACGGGGCCCATCGATGGCGCCTCGGGCTACCCGGGCCTGCTGTACGAGGACGGCCGGTACCGGCTGTGGCACGGCTCCGGCAACCTCTACTACTCCGAGGGCGTGGACGGCGTGACCTACCAGGGCCTCGACGCCATCGGGATGAGTGGCGTGGGAGATGAGTTCGACGCCTACTCGATGCTGTACCCCCACGTCGTCGCGGGCGATGGGGAGCTGACGCTGTACTACACCGGCTTCGACGGTGTGACCTACGCCATCGGCACGGCGGTGAGCAGCGACGACGGCGAGAGCTGGGAGCGGCAGGGGGTCCAGCTCGAGCTCGACGCTGATGGCTGGGACAACACCGCGGTGGGCCAGCCCATGGTGATCGAGCACGACGGCCGCAGCCTGTTCTGGTACTCCGGCTACGACACCTCCCAGACCAACCCCGGCCCGTGGCGGGTGGGCTTCATCGACGGGGACACGACCGACCGCAGCGTCTCCCTCCCCCTCGCCGAATCCGGCCACGACGCCTGGTCCACCCGCGACCCCGCCGTGGTCCCGTGGGGCGACGGCTGGCTGATGATCTACGCCGGCATGGGCGACGACGGCATCTACCGGCTGATGCGGGCGACGTCGGACGTGTGCAGTTGAAGCTGTCAGCTGTCAGCCCTCAGCTGTCAGCATCGTCCTGGCGGGGTGGGGCGCTGGTGGTGGGCCTGTTGGTGGGCCTGCTGCTCCTGTGGTTCCTGGGCACCAGGTCGAATGATCCAGCACCACCTCCGGAGCCCGATCCCGAGCCGGCACCCGGCGTGGTCACCACCACCGCGCCCCCAGCGATGGACGTTCCAGCCGACCCGGAGGTGGAGGGCGACTGCGCTCTGCTGGTGCGCCTGAACGCCGCTGGCTGCGAGGACGGCGTGGAGCTGACGCTGTCCACTCTGGATGGTGCCTGGGAGGACGGCGTGTTCCTGTCTTGCGAGGGGGCCGCCCCGGCCAAGTCCTGGTCAGGCATGCCCTGTGAGTGGACGATGCGGGCCACGGCCCGGGCCGAAGGCTTCGCTGAAGTGCAGCGGGTCACCAGGCTCGAGCCGCCTCTGACCACCATCGAGCTGTCCATGAACAGGGCCAGGGTGCTGCGCATCCAGGCCGTCGACACCCGTGACGGGACGCCCATCGCGGACGCTTGGGGGGCCTGGTACGGCAACGCGGCCAACGCGTTTCGCGTGGACGCCACCACCTGGAAGGGGCGCCAGGGCATCATCGAGATCGCCGTTCCCTTGGCCTACCCCATGCTCGTCGGCGCCAGCGGCTTCGCGCCGCGGACCTGGAACGACGTCACGGGCGCTGGCCCTGACGACTACCAGGTCCTGGAGCTCGAACCAGTCGAGGAATTCACTGTACGCTGCACTCTCGACGGCGAGCGCTGCGCAGCGGACGACGAGGATCTCCGCGTCATCTCGGTCTGGCATCGCTACCTCGGCCCGTTCCAGCAGGCAGACTGCGAGCCCTTGTCAGATGATGGCGACTTCCTCTGTCGTGGTGTGCGCACCGGGCTCGAGGCCCAGGCCTACATCGACCAGCTGGTCTCGGAGCCGAAGAGCTGGACCCTCCCTGCGGTCTATGGCTGGGACGGCCAAGACACACTCGGAGAGACCGTCATCGAGTTCCCTTTGGACGACCCGATTCCCCTCGAGTTGTTCAGCAGGCCCCAGAAGGATCTGGGCGATCCGTTCTGCGTGACCCTGGTGAGAGCGCAGCCTGGTCATTGCAGTTTGCGGATCCCCTCGCTGGAGGTTGGGGTCGGCGCAACCGACTGGGGCTACACCCCGGGGGAAACGCGCGAGTGGCCGCTGGATCTCGAGGACGAAGGCATCCTCGAGTGTGAGGACGGTTGGGCGGTCATCACCCGTGGCATGGCGGCTTGCGGCGCTGTCGAGCTCGAGCCCTGGGGAGCGGTCTGTGTCGACGCGGGGCGCTTCAACAGCTGCGCCCTGCTGGGCTCTCTGCCGCCCCTGCACTACCACTTCGAGAGCTGCTACGGCCAGGTCCGCCCCGGCCGCTGGGCCGCCCACTGCCGCGACGAGAGCACGGGCTCGCTCCGCTTCATCGACTGCGGTCAGGTCGAGGTGGCCGCCGGCGAGACCACCGAGATCACCTGCCCGCAGTGAGGTTCGCCCCGCCACCGTCCGGGCTGACAGCTGACAGCTGACAGCTGATAGCTCTATAGAGCCACCAGCACCGCCGCGGTCATGCCGATGACGATGGCCAGGCCCCGGCGCCAGGTGAGGGGCTCTTTCAGGAAGATGGTCGCCAGGATGAGCACGAAGATGGTCGAGCTCTGGTTGAGCACCGAGGCCGTGTTGGTCTGGGTGTAGGTCATGCCCAGGATCCAGAGGAAGAGCGCGAAGTAGGTGCCGATCACGGCGGCGGGGATGGCGACCTTCCAGTGGGGGCCGGGACGGAAGACCTTGATGACCCCCTGCCGCCAGCGGGGCATCAGCCCCTGCAGCCCCAGGAACAGGGCGCCGCCCACCAGCCGCGTGGTGGTGGCCCAGAGGGGATCGGAGCGGTCCAGCACCGGCTTGGCCCAGACGATGCCGGCGGCCATGAACAGCATCGCCAGGCCGCCCAGGGCGACGCCGACGCGCAGGGAGCGCTTGTCGGCCTCGTCCCCGGCCGTGTCCTCCGGGTTCCAGGTGCCCACCAGGATGGCGGCGCCCATCATGATCATGGCCGGGAAGAGCCAGGGCCCCCGGGGTTCACCCAGGTAGACGAAGGAGCAGAGCACCACCGCGGGGCTGTACAGGCAGTTGACGATGGCCGATCGGCCCGCGCCGAGCCGGTTGAGGCTGGCGAAGAAGACCGAGTCGGCGATGGCGATGCCCAAGGCCCCGCTGGCCATCAGCACCACCCAGTCCTGCCAGGGCACCTCGTCGGGGACAAAGTCCGCGCCCAGCACCGCCATGGTGCTGATGAACAGGGTCAGCCCCACCACGGCCTTGAACAGGTTGAGCGCCACCGGCTCGATGGTCTCCCCCGTCTTGCGGAACAGGATCACGGCGATGGCCCACAGCAGGGCGCAGGCCAGCGCGTAGAACTCCCCCGCGGAGAGGAAGGAGATGCCGGTGTCGAAGACGTAGGAGTTCATCGCCCGGCCCAGCTATGCCGGGCCCGGACGTCGCTCCAGCGGAATCGGTCTCCAGCCTGTCCGGCGCTACTTGCGGGGCGGCGGCAGGTCCGCGCGCTCGGAGAACTCACCGATGCGGTCCTCGTAGAACGCCCGGCACTTGTAGCGGTCGGGGCGGCCCATCAGGGCGATGCCCTCGCGGGGGTGCTCGTTGTAGTAGCCGGTGATGGCGTAGGGCAGGTGGTAGCCCCAGCGCAGGCTGTCGCGCAGGGTCGCGAACTCATCGACCAGGTCGAGCACCGGCTTGACGTTGTAGCGGGGGTTGTCGAGATAGAACAGCAGCAGCTCGAGGGGGCAGTTGCCGGCGCCGCGGCCGATGCCGTGGATGGTGGCGTCCACGATGTCGGCGCCCTCGTCGATGGCGGCGATGCTGTTGGCGAAGGCCTGCTGCTGGTTGTTGTGGAAGTGGGCGGCGATCCGCTTGCCTTCTCCCAGGTAGTTCATGTACTTCCGCAGCATGTAGCGCACGTGGTACGGGAACAGCGCGCCGTAGCTGTCCACCAGCGCCAGCACGTGGGCGCCGCTGTGGGCGATGCGCATCAGGGCCTGGTCCAGGGTCTTGATCTCGACGGCGGAGACCGCCATCAGGTTGAGGAAGGTCTCGTACCCGGCCTCGAGGCAGTGATCGACGATGCGGAAGGCCTCGTCGAGCTGGTGGGCGTAGCAGGCCACGCGGACCACATCGACCACGGTGTCCTGCTTGGCGGGGATGTCCGCGGGGGTGACGCGGCCGATGTCCACCATGGTGGACAGCTTGATGCGGCCGGGCTCCACCGCGCGGCGCAGGTCTTCCTCGGTGCAGAAGCGCCAGGGACCAGCGTCGGGGAAGACGCCGGGGGTGGTGCGGTAGCCCACCTCCATGTAGTCGATGTTGGCCTCCACCAGCGCGTCGAAGACCATGGTGACCAGGTCGTGGTCGAACTGCCAGGCGTTGCAGATGCCTCCGTCACGGATGGTGCAGTCGAGCACCTTGGTGCGGCGGCGGCGGTCGGTGACCAGCCCATCGGGGCAGCAATTGATGCGATAGTCCGAGCCCATGGATTCTCCTGAAGGGGTCGTCGTTCGACGGTCCTCGGGGACGAGGGTCCACGAGATTAACACCGCCTGTCGAGGGTCGCTCAGCGTCGCGACTTCTTGTTTCGCTTCCTGTGGGATGCCTTCCGGTTGCCTTGGTGGCTCGAACGGCCCCGGGCCTTGGCGGAGGGCTCGGTGGGGCCCTGCTGGTGGTCCGGGTAGTGCTCGTGGACCCAGGCCCGGAACTGCTCGAAGGTCCCGTCTTGGATGCTGGCGCGCATGCGATCCATGAAGCGGATGAACCAGCGCACGTTGTGGATCGTTGCCAGGGTGGCGGCCAGGATCTCGCCCACGCGGAACAGGTGGTGCACGTAGGCCCGGGTGAACTGCCGGCAGGTCGCGCAGTCGCAGCTGGTGTCCAGGGGATAGAAGTCGCGCCGGAAGCGCCGGTCGGTGAGCCGGAGCCGGCCGGCGTCGGTGTAGATCAGCCCCGAGCGCGCGTGCCGGGTGGGGATCACGCAGTCGAACATGTCGATGCCGCGGGCGACGCCCTCGACCAGATCCTGGGGTCGCCCCACACCCATGAGGTAGCGCGGGTGGTCCACGGGCATGTACGGGGTGGTGTTCTCGAGGATGTCGCGCATCTGCTCTGGGGTCTCGCCCACCGCCAGCCCGCCCACGGCGTAGCCGTCGAAGCCGATGTCCGCGACCGCCTGCGCCGAGCGCTTGCGCAGATCGTGCCAGAAGGCGCCCTGGACGATGCCGAACAGGGCCTGATCCGTCCGGGTGTGGGCCTCCTTGCAGCGGGCCTCCCAGCGGTGGGTGCGCTCGAGGGAGCGCTCCGCGTACTTCCGGTCGACATCCGCAGGCAGGCACTCGTCGAAGACCATGGCGATGTCGGGCCCCAGGGCCTGCTGCACCTTCATGGAGATCTCGGGGCTCAGCCGGGTCTTCTTGCCATCCACCGCGTAGGTGAAGCTGACGCCTTCCTCGTCCACCGTCTTGTCCAGGGAGAAGACCTGGAAGCCGCCGGAGTCGGTGAGGATGGGCAGGTCCACCCCCATGAAGCGGTGCAGACCACCAGCCTTCTCGATGATCTGCTCACCGGGTCGCTGGGACAGGTGGTAGGTGTTGGCCAGCATGATGGAGACGCCGGCCTCGTGGATGTCACGGGGCTGGGTCGCCCGCAGGGCGGCCTGGGTGCCCACCGGCATGAACACGGGCGTGGCGACCTCGCCGTGGGGCAGGGAGAGGCGGCCCGCGCGGGCGGATCCGAGGGTGGACTCGAGCTTGAACTGAACGCTTCGCATGGTGCGACACCGTAATGCGGCAGAGCGGGTTAGGGGACCCGGCGAGTGGTCGTCATCCTGCGCGTGTTTACTGCCCCCGGGCTGTTGCACTCCAGGGGGTCGCCGCGTAAGGTTGTACCTTCCTGTTCACCCCCCGGAGCAAGACAGCAACATGGCATCTGGAGGACGTCCCAGGCCTGCGCCGTTCCCGTCGGGGATGAAGCTGGGTGATCATTACCGGGTCGAAGGCTTGGTACGGCTGGCCGAAGGCCGCATGTTCTACCTGCTCAACGACGACCGTCCGGATCAGGCCTTCCGCACCTGCTTTGACTGCGGGTATCAGGAGAACCCAGGCGAGGCTCAGGCCTGCCTGCAGTGCGGCGGCTCGATGGTCGACCGCAAGTTCCTGATGTCGGTCCGCTGGGACCCCACCTTCTATGCGCCGTACCTCGAGCTTCACCGGCGGGGCAACAGCCACCCTGGCGTGCGCTGGCCCACCGATGTCTTCCTCCACGACGAGCTGCTCTGCTCGGTGGTGCCCTACCAGTCGGAGTCCCTCCTGCTGGACGAGTGCGCGCCCCTGACCGACGACGAGCTGCTGCGCTTCGCCCAGTGGATCACCGGCACCTCCGCCTTCCTGATGCACCAGGGCGTGCGCCTCGAGCACCTGGGCGCCAGCAACTTCCTGCTGACCTCCGACAACGAGCTCCGCTTCTACGACCTGGCCGTGTCGTCCGCCGCCGCCGCCCCCCGCCCCGCCCCCGCCCCCGGCGGGCTGAAGATATTCTCTCGAAAAGAGAATCGGTGGGAAGAAACGGTTGTATCGGGGCT
>CAYZVO010000205.1:0-16499 GCA_964481655.1 uncultured Enterobacterales bacterium
CTACGATGCCGACAGCAAGCGCCGTGCCAGATCCGGGCCGACGATTATGGACTTGTTGCTGAGAAACGGCTGCTCGTCTACTCTGTGCATGGATTGATGCCTCTCGAAGGCGGAGGGTGCCATGCGTCTCGCTTCTCTGAACACGATCGGAACCACTGCTGTGCTGCTGCTGCTCGCGGGCTGCGACGGATGCATCGACAAGCCCGACACGGCGCTCGATACCGGCGCGGTCGAGGTCGACGCCGACACCGATGTCGACGCCGACACCGACACCGACACCGACACCGAGATCGAGGGTGTGCACGGCACCATCAACGGCACCGTCACGGTCACGCTGTACACCTACGACGACGACGGCAACATCCTCTACACCCCGTGGGAGGACACCTGCTTCGGGGACACCTTCCCGTACGGCGACATCTTCGTCACGGCCTACTCCACCGACGAGAAGACCGGCGACGAGACCTACTTCGCCGACTCCACCCTGACCGATCCGTCCACCAACGGCGAAGACAACACCTTCTCGTTCGACGTGGACACCGATCAGGTCAACGAGGTCTACCTCTACGCGGTGCTCGACAAGTGGTTCAACCGGGTCATCGAGCCCAGCGATCCCGTGGGCATCTACCCCGAGGCCATCCGCCTCTCCGACGGCGAGACCGTCAACGACGTCAACATCGAGATCCTCACCCAGTACTGGTGCGGCGGCTCCGACGGAACCGGCGGCTCCTGCCCGGACTGCCCCCCGGGCTGGGGCTCCGGCGGCTCCTGCTACTACTGGGATGGCACTCAGTGGGTCTACAACGACGAAGTCTGCGGCGGCGGCGGCTGCGGCACCGATGACCGCGTCACGGTCGGCGGCACCCTCGAGATCGGCGTGCCCTACAACGGTGTGGGCGACGTCGGCACCTTCCTGCTGTACCCGGGGACCGAGTCGGTCTGGTGGCTCACCCCCGACATCCCCGTGACCCCCACCACCGGCGGTGGCGAGGGCACCTGGGGCTACACCTACTGCCCCAACGGCGGCACCTACGCGGCCCGCGGCGTCTGGGACAACAACAACAACGGCCTGTACGACCCCTCGGACACCTGGGGCCAGCCCGTCGATGAAGACGGCAACGGCGTCAGCACCGTCACCTTCGGCACGGAAGACGAGGACGTCACCATGCTCATCCCCGTGGGCGGCTCCGGCTTCGAGCTGGTGCCCTTCGTGCGGATCAGTGGCGACATCCACCGCGTCGATGACACCTGGGACAACCTCCTGGTGGACTACCCCGACGCCCACATCTACGTGGTCGGCGGCAAGTACGTCGGTGACCAGGAGATCGTCGTCACCACCCTCGAGAGCGCCTACGACTACGAGGTCTTCGGCCCCGAGGAGCTCGCGGGCGCCGACTACCTGAGCTACACCCTGCAGACCCCCGCCAACGTGGCGCTGTACCTCTACGCTGCGGCCGATCTCGACAACGACGGCTTCATCGACGGTGACGCGGAAGGCTGGGCCTGCGGCGGCGAGGAAGACTGCTGGGTCATGGTCGGCGAGGACAACATCTCCGGCCAGGGCATGGGCCTGGACTTCGCCTTCCTGTACGACACCGGCCTGTAGACCTCAGGGCTCGACAGACCGCAGCCAGGCCTCGAGCGCCGGGGCCAGGCGCCGCTGCATCAGCTCCAGGGCCCGGGTCTGGAACGCCGAGATCCGCAGGGCGCGTGGCACCCCGCGCACCCGGGGTGGGCGCGCTCCCGCGAGATCGCTGACCACCTTGAGCGTGGTGAACGGCCGGCCTTCAGCGGCCTCGAGCACGCCGAGGGCTTCCATCTCGCAGACCTCGGCGCCCTGATCGGCCCAGTGCTGCCGGTACGCCGCGTCGTCGACCACCCGAGGCACGGTGGCCAGCACCACGGGGCGCAGCGCGGCGGTCATCGGCTCGACCCTGTCGTCGTCCACGCCGAGGATCGCGTGGGCGGTCACCAGCTCGCCCACCCGCAGATCATCCACCAGGGCTCCGCAGGTCCCCATGCTGACCACGCGTGCCGCGGGGTGCTCGGCGAGGGTGGCCCAGGTGCGGCGCTGGGCTCGCCACCGCCCGATGCCGGTGCGCAGCAGCAGCACGGGCCGCTCCGCCATGACGCCCTCCACCAGGCGCCGACTGTGCCAGCGGCGGTGCTGCAGCTTGGTCATCAGCGGCATGAACTCCGCGTGGACCGCCACCACCAGCAAGGTGGGCTGCAGCGGGCTGCTCATGGGGCCTCCAGGGTGGGTTCGGCGGCGGGGGCAGCCTGGAATATCCCGCCACCGGCGCGGTTTCCCATGCCGTGCTCCGCGCTCCCGCCGCCCCGCGTTGCTGAGTTGTCGTCAAGGCAGAGCTTCGCGGGGAGCGGCCTTGCAGGGAGCGTTATAGGGGCTCTCCCTGCAGCGCGCGTCCGTCCTGCGCGCCAGATCCGGAGTGACCATGTCCCACGCCCGCACCCTCCTCCTGTTCCTGGTCCCCGCCGTCGCCTTCGCTGGCGCCACGGCCTCCAAGTTCAAGCCCGAGCACCGCAAGGGCGCCAACTACTGGAACGCCCAGTCGGCCATCGACGGCAAGCTCGATACCTGCTGGATGGTGCCGGGTGAGAGCCCGAACCGGGGTGAGTGGATCGAGCTGGACCTGCCCAAGTCCACCGTCGACAAGGTCGGCATGGTCGTGGGCTGGGCCAAGACCGACGAGACCTTCGCGGACTACGCCCGGGTCAAGACCATCAAGGTCGAGGCGTTCAGCATGAACGACCGCCAGGAGCTGTCCCCCCGTGGGTCCGCCAACGCCACCTTCCAGGACGACCAGGCCATGCAGATCGTCGATATCGACGACCTGCAGGTGGGCGAGGACCTCTTCGGCGGCAAGCTCCGCATCAGCATCGCCGACATCTACGACGGCCGTGACTACCCGAACATGGCCATCAGCGAGCTGCTGGTCTACCTGACCGAGTTCGAGACCAAGCTCAAGGCTCCGGAGTTCAGCGACCTGTCCTCCACCCCCGCCGGCGCCAACCTGGCCGAGCTGGCCCTGGACGAAGACCCCAAGACCTTCTTCGCCACCGCGCAGGAAGGCGGCTTCATCCAGGTCGAAGCCTCCGGCTTCGGCGTGTCCTCCCTGGGCATCCTGCTGGGCCCCGACTCCCACGCCCGCCCCAAGAAGATCAAGGTCAGCGCCAACAACCGGGAGCTCACCTACGATCTCGAGGACAACGACGAGGTCCAGTGGGTCCTGGTCCCGACCATCACCGGCTACACCGGCGGCGCCTTCGGCGAGATCAAGGTCGAGTTCCTCGAGGTCTACCCCGGCGACGACCCCAACGTCGCCATCGCCGAGATCTACGGCAAGGCCACCAACTACGAAGGGTTCTAGGCTCGTCGGTCGCTATCCGCGGCCGCACGAACGCCTGAACTGACAGCCCGCGCAGGTGGGGTCCCCCTCGGGGAGCATGGGGAAGTCCGCCTCGTCGGCGACGTTGCCGGGCACATCCACCAGCCGTTCGCGCATGGCGTCGGCGGAGGCCTGGATGTCGGCCTTGGCCTGCGCGAGCACCTCGGCGTCGATGGGGTGCTGGGTGCGGTCGCCGGTGCGCAGGTTGACGTGCATGGCGATGATGCGGTCGGCCGGGATGTCGTGCTGCATGGTGCAGTACAGGCCGTAGACCCCCAGCTGGGCGGCGACCACGGTGGTCTGGTGGTGCTTGCCGGTCTTCCAGTCGATGACCACGGCGCCGCCACGGCCGTCGGAGACCAGGGCGTCGAGCTTGACCCACACGGGCACGTCGCCCACCACGACCTGGGTGAGCTCCTCGACCTCGATCAGCCGCTCGGGCACCTGCTGCAGGCGCCTGACGGTGGGCTTGTCGAAGAAGCCGCGCAGCTGGGCCTCGATGACGGCGTTGGCCTCGTCCCAGGCGTCCTGGGGGGCGGGCTGCTCGTAGTAGTCGTCCTGGAAGGCGCAGACGCGGCTGGGCCACTCTCGCCAGCGGCCCGACTTCGACTCTCTGATGTCGCTGGCCGCGCGGCTCAGGGCCTTGCGGATGTGGTAGTCGGGGTTGGGGCGCCGGCCGGCCTGGAGGTCCTTGAGCACACCCTCGGCCATGTCGTGGACCACCGTGCCGATCCACATGGCACGGGTGGTGAGCTTCTTCTGGATGTAGGCCTCGCGCACCGCGGGGGGAGCGTCGCGCTTCCAGCCGCCCCAGGAGCCGTAGTAGGTCAGCCAGTACTGGCGGGGGCAGCGCTCGAAGGTGCCGCGCCGGGAGTGGGACCAAGAGAAGGTGTTCTGGAGCTCGCCCATGCCGAGAGGGTATCCCGCCAGGAATCCGTACGGGTGCCTGGAAATGCTGGAGGTCACCTTCCCCGGCGACAGACACATGCACGGGCGCGCACATGGTGGCCAGGGGTGCGCGGGTGGTTTAGGAGCGCGCGCGCTTATGGCTGGAGGTCTAGCCGATGCTGTCCAAGCTGTTGTCCCTGCCGATGCTCACCTTGCTCTGGGCGTCCCC
The DNA here is from genome assembly GCA_964481655.1 of uncultured Enterobacterales bacterium. Lineage (GTDB taxonomy): Bacteria > Myxococcota_A > UBA796 > UBA796 > JAFGLY01 > CALDOK01. Next base: position 4,525 of record CAYZVO010000205.1, read on the forward strand.
GGCCCTGGCCGCCGGTGGCGGTCACGGCGCCGACGCCGCCCACCAGAGCCTGGCCGATGTGCTCACCATCTGGCACGTCATCCCCTTCGCCGGGCTGCTGCTCTGCATCGCCATCCTGCCGATGGTCGCCCACCATTGGTTCGAGTCCAACAGAAACCAGCTGATCGTGGCGGTGGCCTGGGCGCTGCCCATCCTCGGCATCCTCGGCTACCACATCGTGACCCACTCGCCGTTCGCGCATGACGCCGAGCACGGGCTGATGCACGCGGTCGAGGAGTACATCTCCTTCATCGCCTTGCTGGGCTCGCTGTTCGTGATCTCCGGCGGCATCTACATGAAGGGCGATCTCGAGGGCAAGCCCATCGTGAACACCACCTTCCTGCTGGTGGGCGCGATCATCGCCAACGTCATCGGGACCACCGGCGCCTCGATGCTGCTCATCCGGCCCATGCTGCGCACCAACAAGCAGCGTGAGTACGTCAAGCACATCCCCCTGTTCTTCATCTTCCTGGTGTCCAACATCGGCGGCGGCCTGACCCCCATCGGCGATCCTCCGCTCTTCCTCGGCTACCTCCGCGGCGTGCCCTTCTTCTGGACCCTCACCGAGCTGTGGCACATCTGGCTGGTGCCCATCGTCATCCTGACGGCCATGTTCTTCGTGGTGGACACCTACTTCTACCGCAAGGAGAACACCGCCCACCTGCAGGACGACCGCGGCCACGTCGAGCCCATCGGCTTCGACGGCAAGATCAACTTCCTGCTGCTGGGTGGCGTCATCGCCGCCGTGCTGCTGCTGTCCCCCGAGCAGGGGGTGGACGACTTCCGCCAGTACTACGCCCGCGAGATCGCCATGGCGGCGCTGACCATCATCAGCGTCTACGTGACCTCCAAGGCCGTCCGCGAGAGGAACAGCTTCACCTACGGACCCATCCTCGAGGTCGCGGCGCTGTTCCTGGGCATCTTCATCACGATGATCCCGGCCACCCTGCTGCTGCAGGCCAACGGCGCCGCGCTGGGGGTGACCAAGCCCTGGCAGTACTTCTGGTCCACCGGCGTCCTGTCCAGCTTCCTGGACAACGCGCCCACCTATGTCACCTTCGGTGCCATGGCCTGCGGCTCCGTGGGCACCGAGGTCTGCCCGTCGGCCGAGCAGCTGGGGACCCTCACGGGGCCCGAGGGTGCGGCCATACTCGCGGCCATCTCCTGTGGCGCGGTGTTCATGGGGGCGAACTCCTACATCGGCAACGGGCCCAACTTCATGGTCCGCGCGATCGCCGAAGAGAACGGGTACAAGATGCCCAGCTTCTTCGGCTACATGGCCTGGGCGGCGCTCATCCTGCTGCCGGTCTTCGCGCTGGTGACCGTGCTGTTCTTCCTCTGATAGCGGGCTATTCTTCCCGGGTAGACCTCCCCGAGGTGCACCCGTGAGCAAGCTCCCCCTCCTGCCCTGGCGCCTGGCTGGCCTGTTCCACCCGGAGTGGAGCTTGCGCCTGGGAACCGCCGGCGGCACCCCCCGCAGAGAACAAGGCGACGACGGCCTGGTGCTCGAGGCTCAGGTCCTGGCGCGCCTTGGACCCTTCGAGGATGGCGAAGGGCGGGTCGCCTCCCTGCTGCGCTCGGACCTCACCAGCGGCGCGGTGCAGGGCGTGGAGCTGGGTCGGGTCGAGCACTGCCGAGCCCGCGGTTCGTCCTGGAAGGACGCCCGCATCTCGGGGTTGGTGCTCTGCGATCTCGAGGGATCGAAGCTCGAAAACGTTCAAATCGACCAAGCGGTAGGTGTTTCGCTGCGCGAGGCCGAGTTGCGTGACTGCAGCATCGGCAGTGCGGTGATGGTGGACCTGGCGGGCGCGCGCCTGCACGGCGTGCGGCTCGGTCGGGCGACCACCGTCGACCTCAGCGGCGCCCGCCTCGAGGGCTGCCCCCTCGAGGGTGTGGACCTGCGGGGAGCGGTGCTGCGGCGGGCCACCTTCGTGGACTGCGTGCCGGATCCGGCCTGGGTGGCCGGCGCCGACTTCACCGGCGCCAGGGGGCTGGACGCCGCCCGCCGCAAGGCCTTGCTGAAGGGTGGTGCTCGCTTCCGCGCCGCGGGTTGGTACACGGTGCTGCGGCGTCTGATGCCCGGTGCCGACGCCCTGCGCCTCGAGAAGGTGGCGTTGGGCCTGCAGCTGGGTGCGGTGGTTGCGGGGGTCCTGCTCTGCGTGGTCGCCCTGGTCGAGGTGCTCCGACCCCGCGGGGTGGAGCCGGTGCCCGAGCCGCCGCCGCCCCTGGCGCGGGAGGCCTCGGCCTGGGAGATCCAGAAGACCCAGGAGCACCTGGCGCTGCTGCGCGAAGGCCTGCAGACGGCCCACGAGGCCATGGTCGCCGCGGGGGCCACGGCCAGCCCCTGGCCCTCGATCACCGACTTCCAGCAGAACACCTACGACATCGACGGCGACGGCCCGGGCGAGGTCCGCGAGCCCCTGGTCCACGGCGGGCTGCCCGACAACCTGCTGACGGACTCGGTGGGCGGCGTGCTGCCCTACTGCAACGACGTCCCCACCCAGGAGACCATCGCCGGGATCGACAACGACTGGCACTACTGCGAGACCAGCGGCCGGGTCTTCGCCTGCGGTGGCTACACCGATCTACCCACCCTGGAGTGGTAGCAGGTAGATGGGCACCAGGCTGTAGGTGCCGTCGGGGACGGGGGCCTCGTCGACCGGGTCCTGCTCCCCGTCCCAGCCGGCGGGGGTGGCCGCCACGCCGTAGGTCCAGATGGTGTCCGCGCCGACAGCGCGCACATAGGCGCCGTACAGGTAGGACTCGATGTGGTCGTAGCCGGCGGGCTCGAGCAGCGCGGCGATGTCGGGGTGCAGCGCGCCCACGCCCAGCTCGAGGGGGTCGGAGATCCAGGTGAGCTGGTGGGAGCTGCAGTCGGTGTCCGGCTCGCCCAGGGAGAGCTGCCACCAGTGGTAGATGCTGGGGTCCGGGGTGTCCTGGACGGTGAGCTTGGGCGCCTCGTAGCGGGCCTGGCAGATGGGGGAGCTGGGGTCGGCGGCTTCGTCAATCAGGGAGATCACCACGACGACGTCGCCGTCATCGGGGGCCCCATCTTCCATGAGCACGGAGGCGTCGAGGGTCCACCACGAGGGATCTGGTAGATCCATCTCGCCGGTGTCGTCGTCGCTGTCCGGCGGGCCGTTGCCGGTGTCGTTGGCGTCGAAGGCGGTGTCGTCACCGCCCCAGGCCTGATCGGACATGCAGCCCAGCGCTGGCAGAGCGAGCAATGCGGCGAGCGCCGGGGCGAGGTGCGTGCTGGACATGGTGGCTCCGCGCGGCCCTGACCCGCGAGCGAGGTTCAGGATAGCACGCGCGACGGCGGGTGGCTGCTGGGGGCTAGAGCTCCCAGACGTAGCCGGGCCACAGGATGTAGGTCACGCCCTCGAGCCAGCCGATGCCGGCGGGCTCGCTGCCTTCGTCGAGGCTCTCGGCGTAGGCGTAGCCGTGGGGCAGGCGGGTGCCGTCTTCGTAGCCGATGTACCAGCCCAGCACGTACTCGTCGTGGGGGGAGTCGGGCGCGAGCTCGCCTGGCAGGGCGCCGATGGCCATCCAGGGGGGACCGTCCCAGCCGGCCTCGCCCGACAGCGCCTCGGTGCAGTCGATGGAGGGGTCGTCGTAGGTGACGGTCAGCTCGATGTCGTAGGCCGCGTAGCAGGTGGGGACCCCGGTGTCCGGGCAGCTGGCCACGTGGCCGGTGAGCTCCTGCAGCACACGGCACTTGAAGAAGTCGCCGTCGTGCTTCTTCTCCCAGCCATCGACGAACAGCTCCCAGACCTGGAAGCCCTCGATGCCGTCGGCGGTGGGGGTCACCTCGGCCCAGTTCAGGGCCCAGGTCGGAGCGGCGTCGAGATCCGGCTTGGGTCCACAGCCGATGAGCAGAGCGGTGGAGAGGGCGAGCCAGCTGCGCACGGTGGCACCTCCTGAAGAGCGAAAGCCCACGAGCCGAGGCTCGTGGGCTTCGAACCTATCCGATGTAGAGGCTACTGCACGTACCAGAGGTAGAAGGGCAGCATCCGGTAGTAACCGTCGGCGCCCATCGCGATGTCCTCGACCTCGAGCAGCTCGTCGCCGATGGCGCCGTTGTCGAGGTTCCAGGAGACGCCCCACATGGTCTGCATCGTGTGGATGGCGGAGCCGTCGATGTAGGTCTGCACGCCGAAGACGTAGGGCTCGTACTCGGTCTCCCACTTCTCCTGACCCAGCTGCTTGAGGAAGGTGGCCTGCAGGTCGGAGCCGATCTCCTCGACGGTCATCTCCCAGCTGTTGCCGGTGAAGATGGCGTAGGGGTCGGAGCCCCAGACGTTCGGGTCGAGGTTGTCGCAGTCGGTGTAGTAGGGGACGCTGAGGTCGAACATGAAGTCGAGCCAGGCGTCGGGGTTGGAGGTGCCAGCGGTCGCGCCAGCGTCGTACATGATCATGCAGCTGTAGCGATCGTCGTAGCCGTTGAGGTACTCCTTCTCGAACAGCTCGAAGTAGAACATCGGGGGCAGCTCGCCGTGGGAGCTATCGACAGTGGCCAGCTCGCCGGACACGACGCCACCCTCGAAGCCCCAGCTGTACAGGTAGGGCTCGAAGTAGTTCACCGGATCGGTGTCGGTGTCGGTGTCGGTGTCAGCGTCGGTGTCGGTGTCGGTGTCGCCCTCGGGGGGAGCGGTGTCATCCTTGTCGCCACAGCCGATGACGGTGAAGCCGCCGAGCACGAGCGCCAGGAGAGAGAGACGAGTCAGGGTCATGGTTCCTCCATCAGGACGGGGCGGGTAAGGCTGCCCCAAGCCATGGGGTTGTAGGCGCGGGCACCATAGCCGGTCCTCCCTCGGACGGTCAACAACGCATGCGGTCCGGGGCGTCTTCTCGCAGGATTTCGACGAGATCGGAGCCCTTCAGTGGGCTTTCCGCGCGTGGTCCGCGCGATCCCCGGTGGGCTCGAGGCGGAGATAGCGGCCGAACGCCTGCCGGGCCACGGCGGGATCCCGCAGGGAACGGCTGTGGAACTCGCCCTGTTCATAGTGGGCTCTGCCCATCTCGGGGCCGGCCTCGGTGGCCATGGCGAAGCGCCTGGCGGCCTTGCTCCGGGACCCCTTGGAGGCGTGGTTCCAGGCCAGGAAGAGGTGGACCCAGGGTTCCTGCTGGGCGTCCCGGTCCAGGTGCTCGAGCAGCCGCGGCGCGCCCACGTGGCCGGCCATGATCAGCGAGGCCAGCGCGCGGGGCCCGAGCTCTCGCTGGGAGACGTCCTTGACGTCGAGCATGTGCTGGTTGGCCTCGGTCAGGTCGCTCAGCGCGCTGCGGTCACCGACCGCCAGCTTGGCGACGCCGCGCAGCCAGAGCGCCTCGGCGTGCTCGGGGTTCGCGGCGAGCACGGGCGCCAGCAACGCCTGCACGGGGCCCAGGGCTTCGGCCTCGGCCTTCGGCAGCGCGTCCATGACCAGGGGCCAGGCCCGCAGCAGGGCCAGATCCGGGTGGTCCGGTCGCAGGGCGGCGGCTTGCTCGACCTGCTCGGAGGCGCGGTCCATGCGGTCCAGGTCGATGAGCAGGCGCACCATGGCCATGCGCAGCGCGAGGTCGCCAGGACGGAACTGCACGGCGCGCTCGAGCTTGTCGAGCGCCTCGAGGTGTCGCCGGTCCTGGACGTCCCGCCGGGCCGCGTAGAGCAGCAGATCGGGGTCTGTCGCGTCCTTGGCGAAGGCCTGATCGTAGGCCCAGTCGCGGGTCGCGGAGGGACCCGTGCCCGGCAGCGTCTCGGCCACGCGCTCGAACAATTCGGCCTCGACGCGCGCCGGCGTGTAGCGCTGGGACAGCTGGCTGGAGAGCTCCCGGGCGGCGGTGGGCAGCGCGCCCGGCTGCTCGTGGTGCTCGATGATCAGGCCGAGGATGGCCAGCCGCGGGCTGCTGGGCGAGAGCTTCAGGGCCCGCTCGAGGGTCTCGCGGGCGTCGTCCAGCGCCTTGGCCTCGAGCTGGTACTGGACCAGGTAGCGCGCGGCGCGGGCCGAGCCGGGGGCGGCCTCGGTGGCGCGCTTCGCGGCGGCGACGGCGGCGCCGTGATCGTCCTGGGAGGCGGCGATGGCGGCGCGGACCAGGTGCGACTGGGCGTCGTCCTTGCCGTAGGTCTCGAGGGCGGCCCGGGCGTCGTCGATGCGCCACTGCCACGCGGCCAGCTCGGCGGCGGCCAGGTGGGCCTGGGGGGGCACCTCGTCGGCCGCCAGGGCTCGCTCGATGAGGGCGTGCGCTTCGTCGAGGCGCTCGGGGTAGGGCTGGTGCTCGGCCCACAGGGCCAGCTCCACGCGGGCGGCGCCCGCCAGGACCTCCGGCTCACCACCGGTGGCGCCCTCGGGCAGGTGCTTGCCGATCTCGGTCTCGGCCTTGAGCAGGCTGTCGTAGCGGTCCGACGAGATGGCCTTGGCGGCCGAGTGCACCGCCTTGCCGGAGCCGAAGCCGGCGAAGCGGGCGACGGCGAGGACGGCGACGAGCGCCAGCCCTCCGAGCATCAGCACGCCCAGGAAGATGAGGGCGGGGCTGCGTCGTCGGGGGAGCTCGAGGTCGTCGGCGTCGTCGTCGATGGGCGGGGCCGGGCGGGGCCGCCTGGCGGGCTTGGCGGGCCTGGCAGGCTCGGCGCGCTGGGGAGCCGCGGGGGCGGCGGGGGTCGGGCCCACCGGCACGGACTCGGGCTCGGGCTCGGGCTCCGAGATCGGGTGCTTCTCGATGACCCGGATCGGGCCGCGGGGCTTGGCCGGGGCCTCGTCGGTGAGGTCGCGCTCCCTGGTGCCGGGGATGTCCTGGGTCCGCTCCCTGCGCGTGACCACGACCAGGTCGGCGTCTTCGTCCTCGAGGGAGACGGAGATGCCGTCGCCGGTCTCCTCGGTGTCCTCGGGTTGGGTGACGAGATCGCTCAGGGAGGGGGCGGAGACCCCCATGCTGCGCCGGTACTCGGCGAGGTCAAGGGTGGCCTTGAGATCGTAGTCCTGGTTGCGCTTGCGGTGGACCGAGGCTTCGGCCTTGTTCACGGTGTCCATCCCGCCGCTGGGGATGATCATCATGATCTCGGTGTCCTCGTGGCGGCCGTCGATCAGGTCGGGGTTCTCGACCGCGGGCGAGGCGTTGGGGTCCTGGAGCTCCTCCGGGCTGGCCAGGGCGCGGGCCTGGGTGATCTCGCCGGTGTCGTCGTCCATGATGGGCAGGCCCATGCCCACGCGCCGGAACAGGGCGGGGAACTCGGCCTCGGCGAGGTCGTCGTCCTCGAGGGGGATGCGGGTGGCGGTGACCTCTTCGGCCCCGGGGGGCTCGAGGGACACGAAGCCGCCGTGGTCCTGGAAGGTCGGCGCCAGCTGGGCCGCGAGCTCTTCGGGGCTGATGTCGCCGGCGTCGAAGTCGCCATCGAGGGCCCAGAGCAGGTCCTTGGCCCTGGCGTTGGTGGGCTGGGCCTGGCGGACTCGCTCGAGCAGGGCCCGCCCGCGCAGGAACGAGCCGGTGGCGAGGAAGCGCTCGGCGAGCTCGAGCAGCTCGGCGGGGGAGCCGTTCTGTTCGAGCTGGCGCGCGTTGGCCGGCGGGGTGCGCGGCGGACCTTCGCACAGCTCGATGAGGCGCGGCAGCTCCGGGGCGCCAGGCATGCGCTCCTGGGCTTCCTTCAGCAGCTTGCGGGCCCGGGACGGCCAGCCGCGGTCCAGGAACATCTCCGTGGCCATGGACAGGGCTTCCATGTCGTCCGGATCCTGCTCCAGCAGCTTCTTGAGCTGCAACCACGCCCGGTCCATGAGGCGCAGGGCGAGGAAGGCGCGGACCTGGTAGAGCCGCCCGGTCTTCGAGGGCGGCTCGACCGATGCCCAGCGTTCGACCAGGCAGACCAGGCCCCGCAGGTTCTTGGCGTCCCACAGGTACTCCACCACGCCATCGAGGTAGCGCAGGCGCGAGGGGGCGGCCATGCCGGGGGAGGTCTTGTCCATTGGAGTCTGCAGGGGGACGACGGGCGTGTGCGGTGACGACTATACCACCGACGGGTCGGTGGCTCGGAGCTTGCGGGGGCGGTCAGCGCCGACGTCGCCGGCGGCCGCCCTTGCGCTTGTGGGAGGGGGGCGGGCCCTTGCCCGAGCTGCTGGGAGCTCTGGACTTCGGGCGGGCCTGGAGCACCGGCGGGGGGGTGTAGCGGCCCGCCAGGCGCACGGGAGAGCCGGTGACCATCCAGTTGCGCAGGGGGAGCCCCAGGACCAGCAGCAGCAGCGGGAAGAAGAGGTCCGCCGGGGTGGTGGTGGGCCAGGAGCGCTCGTCGACCTGGAACTGGAGGGTGAAGGCGCTCTTGTGGACCTGCGGGGCGCCTTCCGCCAGCGTGCGGGGCGGGATGCCGTTGGGGCAGCGCGGGAGCTCGTAGCCGGAGAAGGCCGGGGTGGGCAGCACCAGCTCGAGATCGTCCGCGTTGGGGCGCTCGAGCACGAAGCGCATGACCTGATCGTCGGCACCGTCGCTGCCCTGCAGGGGGCGATGGCAGGCCGCGGTGCCGTGGTAGGCGTCGAGCAGATCGGCCGAGAAGAGGAACAGGCCGGTGGCCAGCGGCAGGGCGATGGCCAGGTACAGCAGCAGCCCGCGGATCGCCGCCGCGGTGGTGGCTGTGTTCGCGGTGTCGGTGGAGGCTTCGCTCATCCAGCCCTTGTAACCTCGTCGGCCGGCCTGGGTAGCCCGATGCGGGGCCTCGCAGGGACGCGATCGCGGCGTCGGGTGCTATGTTCTGCGGAACCCCGAGCGAGCGGCCCCAGGTGAGAGTTCCCAGGCTGGTGACAGGCGCGTGGTGGGCCGGGCCGCTGCTGGTGGCCGCGGTCTCTGTGGGCTGTGCCTCCCGGCCCCAGCTGAGGGAGCGGGTCGGGCACGTGGACATCCACGGCAACGGCAGCTTCTGGGATGGCACCAGCGACTTCCATGTGCGCCAGGCCATGGAGCAGGACAAGGGCACCTGGAGCACGCCGATCTTTCCGCGCCTGGCGGTGCCTCTGGACCGGGACACCCTGGCGGACGACGCCTGGCGCATCGAGCTGTGGTACGCCCACAACGGCTACATGGACGCCCGCTTCCTGGGCTGGGACATCCGGGAGCGCAAGCCCGCCCGCCGCAAGCTCCCGGCGGTGATGGACATCGTCGGCTACGTCGAGGAGGGCGAGCCCTCCCTGGTGCGGGAGCTGCGCTTCGAAGGCCTCGATCTGGGCGGCGGCACCGTGCATCGGCGCTACATCGAGCGCAACGCCTCCGTCCAGCAGGGCGAGGTCTTCACGGTCGAGGGGGTGGACGACACCGAGGACCTCATCCGCGGCTGGCTGCAGGAGCACTCCTACGCCTGGGTGACGGTGGAGACCGAGATCGTGGCCTACCCCGAGGACCACGCCGTGGACGTGGTCTTCCGTGTGGAGCCGGGGGTGGCCTGCAAGTTCGGCCAGGTCTCCATCGACGGCTCGGAGTCGGTGCCCGAGATCCTCATCCGCGACGAACTGGAGATGGCGCCCGGGCGGCCGTTCAAGGCCAGCGCGCTGGGGGAGACCCGCACGAACCTGTTCGGCCTGGGCACCTACTCCATGGTGCAGGTCAGCCCCATCCTGCAGCCCGACACCCCCTCGGTGGTGCCTGTCCAGGTGGACCTCACCGAGACCCGCTTCCAGCGGCTGCGCCTGGGCGGCGGCCTGGGGGCCGAGGGTGGACAGCAGGACGCCCACGTCAGCGTCGGCTACCAGCACGTCAACCTCTTCGACCGCCTCATCGGCCTCGACCTGGACACCGAGGTCGGCGCGGCCACCATCGCCACCTTCGAGGATCTGGCGGCGGGCGAAGGCGTCGACAAGTGGGCGCCGGTGGTGGACAGCGGTCTCGAGCTGTCCTTCCCTCGCATCTTCGGGCCCGGCTGGGTGATGAAGCAGGCGCTGGACTACGAGATGGGGCTCGAGTCCAGCTACACCTTCTACCAGCCCTCCTGGCAGCCCTCGGTCTCCAAGACCTTCGAGCCCCACAAAGGCACCCGCCGGGCGCTGGGCGAGGTCACCCTGACCTCGAGCTACAAGCTGTCGTACTTCGACTTCATCGAGCAGGACGTGGACCTGTCCCAGGTGGACAGCTCGCGGATGGGGCTCGATCTGGCCGCGCCCTACATCCTCAGCTACGCCGAGGAGGCGGCGGTCTGGGACCTGCGGGACGATCCGCTCTTCACCACCCGGGGTCTGTACATGGCTGCGGCTCTGGGCCTCGCAGGGGGCTTCGGTGAGAAGGGCGCGCCGCTGTTCGGCAACTACGACTTCGTCAAGGCCTACGGCGACCTGCGCTCCTACACCGCCCTGGGGCCGATCCTGAGGCTCGAGTCCGGGCTGACCCTGGCCACCCGCATCGCCGGCGGCTTCGCGCAGCCCATCGGCAGCGGCGACCGGGCCAGCGTGCCCTACGCCGAGCGCTTCACCCTCGGCGGCGGCAACACGGTGCGCGGCTGGCGGACCGACTACCTGGGGCCGCGCATCTGCGAGGCCACCGGCACCGACGACACGGGGGACACGGGCCCGGACATCCGGGACGACCAGCGCCTCGCGGTGGGCAACGGCAGCTACTACTTCCGCACCGCCGAGCGCGGCTGCGGCGAGGGCGATCCCATCCCCATCGGGGGGCAGGTCTACGGCTTCGGCACCCTCGAGCTGCGCAAGCCGGTGGCCTGGGGCATGAGCGTGGCGGCCTTCGTGGACGCCGGCATGGTCTGGGCCGACTGGTCCGCGATGAAGGAGCAGTGGCCGCTGCCCTCGGTGGGTGGGGGGATTCGCTACAAGAGCCCCGTGGGTCCGGTGCGGGTGGACTTCGCCTACCGCCTCGGCGACGACCCCCTCTGGGACGACACCAGCTTCCCGTTCAACATCCACTTCTCGCTCTCCGAGGCCTTCTGATGCCCTCGGAGCCCAAGACCCGCCCGGTGGTGACCAAGCTGCGCAGCCGGCGCACGCGCTCCTGGCTGCACCTGTTGGTGGTGGTGCCCCTGCTGACCATCGTCGGCGTGCTGGTGCTGGCGGGCTCTCCGGCGGGTAACCGCTGGCTGCTGCGGCAGGGGCTCGAGGCCGCGGACCTGTTCCTGCCCGAGGCCGAGCTCGAGGTGGGTGACCTGGACACCGACGTGCTGCGCAACATCCGGATCCGGGAGCTGCGCCTGCTGGCCACGGACGGAGACGAGCTGGTGGCGGTGGAGAGCCTCGAGCTGGAGTGGCGGCCCATCGCCCTGCTCCGGGGTCGGCTGGGGGTGAAGCGGCTGGTCATCCGCGAGCCCCGCGTGGCCCTCGAGGTCGGCCCTGACGGTGAGATCGACCTGCTCACCGCCCTGGGCCTGGGGGGCGACGACGACGACCCGGACGCCGGCCCTTGGGAGGGCTCCCCCATCGACGTGGTCATCGAGCGCGCCCACATCACCGGCGGCCGGGTGGACGCCACGCTCCTCGCCGCCGAGGGGGACGCCACCCGGTGGACGGTGGACGAGCTCGAGCTGGCCACCGGCTTCGAGCTCGAGGACCGCGATCTGGCGGTGGACCGTCTGGTCGTGGCGGCTCAGCTTGGGCACCGGCTGGGCGAGGCCGAGCCCCACTGGTTGCCCCTTGGGCTCGCCGGAGGCGCGCAGCTGGTGGACCGCCCCGGCGCCTTCCCGCTGCAGGATCTGACCCTCGAGGATCTGCGGGTCCAGCTGGGCTCGGCGGTGGCCGGCGCCGACGGTGCGGTCAACGGGGTCGGCGGGACCCCCGAGCTGCAGCTCGAGCTGGCCCTGCGGGATCTGCTGCCCTCGGAGCTCACGTTCCTGACCGGCGATCTCGGCCTGGCGGGTCCCTTCACCCTCGAGGCCGCGGCCGCGGGCCCCAGCTCGGCCCTCCAACTGCAGGCCACCGTCACCGCCCCCGCCGGCCCCCCCCCCCCCCCCCCCCCCCGCCCCCCCCCCCCCCCCCCCCCCCCCCCCC
>CAYZVO010000206.1:0-2761 GCA_964481655.1 uncultured Enterobacterales bacterium
GTCAGCACAGGCCGACGCTGGCCGCCCCTCCCCCCCTCCATGAATACGATGGGTTGAGCAACGCCATTTGTCACGCTATCTTGAGGTCCGCGCACCGGAGTACACACCATGAAGGCCCTGGCTTGGCTGCCAGCGCTCCTCGCCGCGGGATGCATCGGCCTGGAGCCACTCGTCAGCGACACAGGTCGTCCCACCACGGACGACACCACCCCCGATGTCACCGACTACGGCGACCTGCAGGTCGACCCTGGTTCGGTGGACTTCGGTCAGGTCACCATCGGCAGTTCGGGCGAAACCACCATCGTCGTCAGCTACAGCGGCGAGGGCGACACCATCCTGTCCGAGGCCAGCATCTCTGGCGGGGCCAGCACGATGGTCATCAGCAGCATGACCTCCCTGCCCCTGGCGCTGAACGCCGAGAACGAGGCCATCTTCGAGCTGCTCTTCTCCCCCTCTTCGGAGCGTGAGTACTACGGCGAGCTCGAGATCGTCACCGACCACGCCGTGGCCGGCACCATCTCGGTGCCCCTCGACGGCGAAGGGCTCGACGACGGTGGCGGCGACGACGGTCCGGACATCTCCGTGTCTCCGTCCTCCGTGGACTTCGGCCTGGTGGACGTGGGCAGCCCCACCGAGCGCACCATCACGGTGTCCAACATCGGGACCGAAGAGTTCTTCCTGATGGACATCGAGACCGACCCGCCCACCCTCGACTACGAGTTCGGGGAGTACATGCCCCTCGAGTTCGACCCGGGCGAGTCCCGCGAGGTCACCCTCACCTGGACCCCGGCCAGCATCGGCAGCCTCGAAGGCGAGGTGGTGCTGGTCTCCGACGTCGAAGGCGAAGAGCGCCTGAGCGTCCCGGCCACAGGCGAGGCCGACGACATCTGCGACGTCTGCGCGCCGATGATCTCCGTGGACACCGGGGGCCCCCCCTACGAGATGACCTTCTACTGCATCTCCATGCTGGGGATGCCCCACACCCAGCAGATCATGATCACCAACTCCGGGGATCAGACCCTCACGGTCAGCGACGTCTACGTGAACAACGACGTGCTCGCCCCCGCCGGCGAGTTCAGCACCAACTTCAACTCGTCGTTCACCCTCGAGCCGTGGCAGGGACGCGCGGTCGAGATCAGCTACATCGCCACCGGCACCGCCTTCGACCTGCCCTACGAGTCGTTCGACATGAACGTCCTGCACATCCTGTCGGACGCCGCCAACGAGCCCGACTACGCCATCCTGCTGTCCGGCACGGGCATCTGACCCCCCAGGATTGACATGCTCCGACCCAGCGGATAGCTGGGCTGGCCCTTTCAACCCTAGATCGTACGAGGGCAGTGCGGGAACAACACGCCGCGCTGTCGTCCAATGCGAGGTATCCATGGCTAACACCAAGCCTGGTCTGCTCGGCCGCAAGGTCGGTATGACCCAGATTTTCGCCGATAACGGCGACGCCATCGCCGTCACCGTCATCGAGATCGGCTCCAACGTCGTGATCCAGCTCAAGAGCGCCGACGGCGCCGATGGCTACAACGCTGTGCAGCTCGGCTTCGACGAGCAGAAGCCCCAGCGGCTGACCAAGCCCGAGCGCGGTCACTTCGAGAAGGCCGGCGTCGCGCCCCAGAAGTTCGTGCGCGAGATCCGCCTCACCGCCGCCGACACCGCCAAGTACACCGCGGGTGGCACCATCGGCGCCGACGACATCTTCGTCGTGGGCGACGCGGTCGACGTCACCGGCACCTCCAAGGGCCGCGGCTTCGCCGGCGTCATGAAGCGCTACGGCTTCGCTGGCTCCATCCGCACCCATGGTACCCACGAGTTCTTCCGTCATGGTGGCTCCATCGGTACCCGCCTGACCCCGGGCCACGTGCTCAAGGGCAAGAAGATGCCCGGTCACATGGGCGCCAAGCGCACCACCGTGCAGAACCTCAGCGTCGTCCGCATCGACGCCGCCAAGGGCCTGCTGTACATCACCGGCGGCGTCCCGGGCCCCAACGGCGGCTACGTGGTCGTCCGTCAGACCTCCCGCGGCTAGCACGCTTCGGCGGTCCTCGAGAGCCTCCCTGGCACGCGCCAGGGAGGCTGTGCTGCGTTCGGCATATAGGAGCGTCCAGGAGAGAGCAAAGGGCGTTGGGGACGGTTAGCTGAGCGTATGCCCGAAGTCGAAACCAGGCTTCGGATCGGCAGGAGGCTCGATGAGCGACGCACGCGGCCTGGGCCGCATCTTCACCGACCCGGACCCTGACGCGCTCCGCGCGCACCACCGCAAGAAGTCCAAGGGCATGATCCCGAAGGTCACCTCGGTGACCGACGCCATCTCCCGCTTCGTGCAGGACGGCTGCTACCTGGCCTCGGGGGGCTTCGGCGGCGTCCGCATCCCCACCGCCCTGCTCCACGAAGTGGTGCGCCAGGGTCGCCGGGGCCTGGGCTTCGCCGGCCACACCTCCACCCACGACTTCCAGATCCTGGCCGCCGGCAGCTGCATCGACCGCTGCGACGCAGCCTACATCGTGGGCCTCGAGATGCGGGGTCTGTCCCCCAGCGCCCGCCGCATGATGCAGAGCGGCAAGGTCGAGGTCACCGAGTGGACCAACGCCGCCCTGCTGTGGCGCCTGCGGGCCGCCGCCATGGGGCTGTCCTTCCTGCCGACCCGCTCGATGCTGGGCACCGACACCTTCGTGCGCAGCGCCGCGGCGGAGCTGCGCAGTGCCGTAACCGACAAGACCTAACCGGCCCTACCAGCCCAGTCCCCCCACCT
>CAYZVO010000206.1:2771-16349 GCA_964481655.1 uncultured Enterobacterales bacterium
TTGGGGCGCCGGGGGGGGGCGTTGCTGGGTGGTCCGTTCACCCACATGACCTACGCGGCCGTACCTGCCCTGTCCCCCGACGTTGCGTTGATCCACGTGCACCGGGCCGATCCCTGCGGCAACTGCCAGATCGACGGCTCCACCGTGGCAGACCTCGACGTGGCCGCGGCCTCGAAGCACGTGGTCGTCAGCTGTGAGCGCCTCATCTCGAGCGAGCAGATCCGAGCCGACCCCGACCGCACCGTCATCCCCTACTACATGGTCGACGCCGTGGTCGAGGTGCCCTACGGCAGCTACCCCGGCGACATGCCCGGGGAATACTACAGCGACGAACGCCACCTGGCCGAGTGGCTGCGGGTCGAGCGCGACCTCGACGAGCTCGCGGAGTTCCTGCAGCAGAACATCCACGGCGTGACCGAGTTCCAGGCCTACCTCGAGCGCAACGGCGGCATCGATCGCCTCCGTGAGCTCCGCAGGATCGAGCTGCTGATCGACGCTGGCAAGGAGGCCTGACCATGAGCCGCGGCTACAACGACATGGAGCTGATGGTCTGCGTTGCCTCCCGCTTCCTCGCCGACCACAGCATGGTGGTGGTGGGCACCGGCGGACCCTGCGCCGCCACCATGCTGGCCCAGCGCAACCACGCCCCCAACCTCGTCGCCATGTTCGAGGCCGGGGGTGCGGGCGCCCAGCTCGAGGCCCTGCCCATCAGCGTGGGCGACTCCCGCACCTGGCACCGGGGCATCACCTCGGGCTCCATGGCCGACACCATGAACGCCCTCGCCCGCGGCCAGGTGGACTACTGCTTCCTGGGCGGTGCCCAGATCGATCCCTACGGCAACCTCAACTCCACCTATGTGGGGGGCAGCTTCGAGAAGCCCAAGGTGCGCTTCCCCGGCAGCGGCGGCGCCAACGATCTGGCCAGCTTCGCCTGGCGCACCATGGTGATCACACTCCAGAACGCCCGCCGCTTCGTCGAAGAGGTCGAGTTCCTCACCAGCCCAGGCTACCTCACCGGCCCAGGAGCCCGCGAAGCCGCCGGCCTGCCCGACGGCACGGGGCCCTACAAGGTGATCACCCAGCTGGCTGTGCTCGGCTACTGCCCCGAGACCTGCCGGATGCGCATCGAGTCCCTGCACCCGGGCATCAGCCTGCAGGAGGTCCAGGACAACTCGGGCTTCGAGCTGCTGGTCTCTCCCGAGCTCGGGCGCACCCCCGCCCCCTCCGAGCACGAGCTGCGCCTGCTGCGCAACGAGGTCGACCCCGACCGCCTGTTCATCGGGCGCTGATCAGCGCCGCCGACGCAGCACCCCCGCGCCCAGCAGGGCGAACAAACCGAGCAGCGCGCCGGCGCTCCGGCCTCCGCTCGCGCAGCCAGCGCAGCTGGTCTCCCGACCGCCCAGGCAGTCCGCATCCGAGGCGTCGATGGCGCCGTCGCAGTCGTTGTCGATGAAGTCGTCGCAGACCTCGTCCATGCCGGGGTTGGCGTCTGGCTCGAGGTCGTTGCAGTCCTCCGGGAACGCGTAGCCGTCTCCGTCTCGATCATCGCCATCCTCGGGCTCACCGGTGTCGTCGGGGTCCTCCCCCGTGTCTCCGGTGTCCTCGGGGGCGTCGCCGTCGGCGCCGTCGCAGTCCTGGTCCACCCCGTCGCCGTAGGGATCCTCGGCGTCGGGGTTGATGCTGGCGTCCTCGTCGTTGCAGTCGGTCTCGTGGCCGAAGCCGTCGCCGTCGAGGTCATCGTCCAGGGTGCTCGCGTCGCAGTCGTTGTCCAGCCCGTCGTAGACCTGCTCGGTCTGGCCGGGGTTCACGCTGACCTGGCTGTCGTCGCAGTCGCCATCGCTGCGTGCCCAGCCGTCGCCGTCTTCGTCGCCATCCTCGGCGTTGGGTCCGCCGTAGCTGCCCATGTCGGAGCGGCTGCCGTCCAGGTCGAGCAGGCTGGGATCCCCGGCGTCCCGGGCCGGTGAGCTGGAGCTCAGCAGCAGCACCTCGTTGCCCGCGTCGCCGTCGTCCGACCAGGCGCGGTAGCCCGGCGCCTCGGACAGGTTGCCGTCCGTGCCGGTCCGGGACGCCAGCTCCCCGCCCCAGTCCGTGTCGTTGGCGTACAGCAGGTTGTAGGCCAGGCTGCCGCTGTGGTGGGCGTCGTCGGCCGCCAGGCCCACGCCGCTGTTCCCGACCAGGATGGCGTTGATGACGTCGCTGGCGGGGGACGAGTCCAGTGAGACCCCTCCGCCGCCATTGGCCACCACGTCGATGTTCACCAGCTCGAGGTAGCCGCCCGCATCAGCGCTCACGTAGACGCCGCCCCCTTCGTTGGCGTCGTTCTCGATCACCCGGTTGTTGCGGAAGCTGAGGCCACCGCTGGGCGCGGACAGCACCGCGCCGCCACCGTCGCCCAGCGCGTGGTTGGTGCTCAGCTCGGACCACGCCACAGAGCCGGCGGCAGAGCCGAGGTACAGCCCTCCGCCCTCGAGGGCCTCGTTGCCCGTGATCTCGAGCACCTTGAGGCTGACGGCGCGGATGTCGAGCAGGTAGAGCCCGCCGCCCCAGGCGCCGGAGCTGTTGCCGGAGATGGTCGTGCCCCACATGCCCACGGTCCAGGTGGAGTCGGTGTACAGGCCGCCGCCGGAGGAGCTCGCCACGTTGCTGCTGATGGACCCGTAGCTCACGGAGACCTGGGCGTCGGGATCGCTGCTGCCGATGACGCAGACACCGCCTCCCTGAGCCGCGCTGTTGCCCTCCACCGTGGTGCCGGACATGGTCAAGGAGCCAGCCCGGACCAACAGGCCGCCGCCGGCTCCGGTGGCCGCGTTGTCCTGCAGCGCCGAGGCCTGCAGCTGGATGTCGGCGCCCGAGATGTAGGCCCCCGCGCCTTCGCTGCCGGCGGTGTTCGAGCTGAACGTGGCGCTCGTGCCGGTGACGGCGCCGGTGCTGTACAGGCCGCCGCCGCTCTCGCTCGCCTCGTTGTCGCTGAACGTGGCGCTGGACATGGTGACGGTGGTGCCGGAGGACGCGTAGACACCGCCGCCGTTCAGGGCGCTGTGCCCGCTGATGGTCACCCCGGACAGCTCGAGGTCCAGGGAGCTGGCATAGATCGCGCCGCCGGACTCGGTGCCCGGCGCGATGTTGTCCTCGATGGTGCCGGACAGCAGCAGATCGTGGTCCCAGGCCCAGATGGCGCCGCCGGCGCCGCTGGCCGTGTTGCCTTCGATGGTGCCGTCCACCGTCGAGCCGCTGCTCAGGTGCCCGCTGAGGTGCATGGCGCCGCCGCCGGTGGCGGCCGTGTTGTCGGCGAAGGTGCACGACGACCAGCTGCTGTCGGAGTCTTCGATGGACACCGCGCCGCCGCGACCGCCGGAGCTGTTGCCCTCGAGGGTGCTGCCGCTGGCGCTCAGGGTCGCGCCATCCCGCAGGCGCACAGCGCCGCCGTGGGAGCTGGCCGTGTTGTCGTACAGCACGCTGGTCACCAGCTCGACCTCGCCGGCCTCGGCGTAGACGGCGCCGCCCTGCACAGCCTCGTTGTCGGACAGCTCGCAGCGCTCGAGGGTCAAGCTGGCGGCGTCCACGTAGACGCCACCGCCGTGGTAGGGCGAGCTCGCGGTGTTGCCGCTGATCTCGCAGTCCGTGAGCAGCACCTCTGCGCCCTCGAAGACCCCCAGCCCTCCGCCGTTGCCGGCGGTGCTGTTGCCCTCGATCGCCATGTCGTCGAAGCTGGCGGTGCTCTGGCGCACCGTGAGGCCCCGCTCACCGCCGGTGAGGGTGAGGCCCGAGACCGTCAGCGTGCCGCTGCCGTCGATGGCCAGCGCGGCCGCGCTGCCGTCGGCCTCGATCGTGACAGAGCTGGAGCCGGCGCCCTGCAGGGTCAGGCTCTTTCCGCTGATGCTCACCGTCTCGTCGTAGGTCCCCCCGCGCACCTGGATGGTGTCGCCGCTGCTGGCCGCGGCGTTCACCGCGGCCTGGATGCTGGTGTAGTCCTGGCCTCCGGCGGCGTCGACGATGATGGTCGCGGCCTGCGCGGCGCCCACGGGGAGCACGGTGGCGACGAGGCAGCAGAGCAGGCGGGCGCTATGGGTCATCGGCGCGTCCATGGGAGGCTCCAGGGTCGGCGTGTGCAGGGGTCGGCGCGTCGGGGGCCTTGCGGACCAGCGCCACGAGGTTGCCCGAGCGCCCCATCAGCTTGAGGGCGACGCTGAGGGGCAGATCCACGAAGACGAAGACCAGCGCCAGCACCAGGGTGATGAGCTTGGCCGCCAGTCGGTTCGGATCCGCTTCCTTGGGCGTGGGCATCCCCATGCTGCGCCCCAGGATGGGGCCCAGGCTCAGGGTGAGCTCCGCGGGACACCAGGCCGAGCGCAGGGCGAGCACCTCATCGAAGCCCGCCTCGGCCAGGGCGCGGCCGAGGCTCGCGACCTCGAAGTGCTGCAGGTGCTGAGGGACCAGCAGGGGGAACCAGGAGCGGCCGAACGCCGGGCGCAGCAAGGAGGCGAAGTTGGGGACCTCGATGAACGCCAGGCCCCCGGGCGCGAGGATGCGGTGCAGCTCCCGCAGCGTGGCCACGGGGTCCCGCATGTGCTCGAGGCTGTGCATCATCGAGACCAGGCCGAAGTGGCCATCGGGGAACGCGGCCTCTTCGAGCTCTCCCACCAGAAGGGTGCCGTGGTCCCGGCACAGGTTGCGCTCGATGCTGCCTCGATCGGCGTCCAGGCCGTGGATCTGCGATCCGGTGCGACCGTACATGAAGGCCAGCCAGGCGCCGTAGCCGCAGCCCACGTCCAACAGGCGGTCGTCGGGCCCCAGCTGGGCGTGGGGCTCCACCAGCTTCCAGCGGGCCTCGTTCACGTACCACAGGCCCTGGTTGGTCTGCGCGTCATGCATCTCGTCGCCGCCCTGCCCCGAGTAGACGTCCTGGTAGTACAGGGCCAGGCTGGCGGTGTCGGGCCGCGGCTGGGTGCTCACCAGGCCGCAGTCGGCGCAGCGCATCAGGTGGTAGCGCAGCTCGGGATCACCGAGGGGGTCCGGAGCGCTGCCCAGCTCGAGGCCGGGTCGGGTACCGCACACGGGACAGGGCTCACGCACCACGTTCGGCTTCACGGCTCACTCCCTGTCCACGCGCTCGAGACCCAGCTCTGTGGCATAGCTTCGCAGGGCGCTGACGTCAT
Organism: uncultured Enterobacterales bacterium; assembly: GCA_964481655.1. Classification (GTDB taxonomy): domain Bacteria; phylum Myxococcota_A; class UBA796; order UBA796; family JAFGLY01; genus CALDOK01. The sequence continues at coordinate 7,928 of CAYZVO010000206.1, forward strand.
GCCTGCCCAGGCCGCGGCTCAGCGCAGGCTGCCGGGCCGCCCGGTAGGCGGGGCGGTACTGCCCCATCACGTTCACGGCTGCTCCGGGGGCGGCCCGGGCCACCGCCTCGAGCACGCCGCGCCCGCCGCCGAGGCGACCGGGCATCACCAGGTGACGCACCAGCACGCCACCAGCGGCCACTCCACGCCGGCTACGGCGCAGCGGCCCCACCTGCCTAAACATCTCCGCCAGGGCCGCCTCGGCGTGCCTGGGGTAGTCCTGGGCGCCGCTGTAGCGTTCCCCGTGATCCGGATCGCTCCACTTGAAGTCGGGCATGTAGACCTGCACCAACCCGTCGAGCTGCTGGATGACGTCGGCGCGCTCGTAGCCGCCGCAGTTGTAGACCACGGGCACCTTCAGGCCGCCGTCCCGGGCGAGCACGACGGCGTGGGCCACCGCGTGCACCAGGTGGGTCGGGGTCACCAGGTTGACGTTCTCGCAGCCCTGAGCTTCGAGGCGCAGCATCAGCCCAGCCAGGCCCGCCGGGTCGAGCTGCTTGCCCAGCGCCCGCTGGCTGATGTCGTGGTTCTGGCAGAACATGCAGCTCAGGTTGCAGCCGGCGAAGAAGATGGTGCCGCTGCCCCCCTGCCCCACCAGCACACGCTCCTCACCGTAGTGGGGACCAGAGGAGGCGACGACGGCTGTCTCACCCAGGCCACAGCGTCCGCGCTCACCGGCCAGCCGATCCACGGCGCAGGCCTGGGGGCACAGATCACAGGCGCCGAGGCGAGCCTTCAGCGCCAACACGGCCGCGGGGAGCCCGCTCACAGCGCGACGCGCACGCCCGCGTGGCCACCGAAGCCCTCGTCCAGCCCCACGTTGACCTGCCCGTAGACCTTGAGCATGAAGACGTTCAGCTGCAGGCCTCCGAACACCCTGGGGAAGCTCGGCCCCGCCGCCGCCTCCTGGATGGTGCTCACCGTGGCATCGCCGATGGTCACGGTCTCGCCCATCATGTCGGCGTCGATGGGCCCCGACAGCTCCATGGCGGTGGTGGCCGTGCCGGTGTTGAAGTCCATGCCGGCCCCCACGAAGGCCGTGGCGACCAGCACCCGGAGGTTGGTGGAGACCTCGACGGGGATGGAGGCCGAGCTGGCCTTCATGACGTAGTCACCGGTGGCGTTCCAGGTCAGATCCAGCCCCGACGCGGGGGCCGTGATGGGCATGCCCTGGACCAGGTTCATCCGGTAGGCGGTGTACTCGTAGCCACCGGTGAGAGCCAGGCCACCCCAGGCCACCACCTCGGCGTCCTGGGGCTTGATGACCCTGAACTGCAGGTGGCCGCCGTAGTTGAGCAGGTTGCCGCTGAACACGTCGCCGCTGGTGTTCAGGGTCATGCCGTGGCCGAAGATCACCACCCGCGACAGGAAGCCCTCGCCGCCGGTCAGGATGCCCATGTTCAGGCCCGCAGTGGCCGCCATCTGGAAGCTGAAGCCGTAGTCCGGCAGCTCCTGGCCCCCCTTGCCGAAGGTGGCCCCACCGGCGCTGACCCCGGAGCCGATGGAGTAGCCCACCATCATCTTCTCGAAGTTCGAGGCGTAGTCCACGCCCATGCCCTTGGTGGCCAGGGCCGAGGCGTCCGCCATGGAGCTCAGGAAGCCGCTGGCGTCACCCAGGTTGAGATCCTCCTGGATGGAGGCCCCCAGCGCGTTCTCCATGCCAGCCTGATCCAGGCCGTACTTGTTGGCCAGGTTCTCGTCGAAGTTGATGGACATCCCCGACGCGGCCCAGGCCGCGGGAGACGCGAGGCAGAGGGCGACAGCGGCGAGCGGCGCCAGTGAGCGCATGGCGGTCCTTCCTTCGCGTGGGGGAAGGACAGTATCGCTCCGCCGTGCGCCGAACGCCAGCGCTGGCGCGTCAGCGGGAGGCCACCGAGCCCGTGTCTGCGTGGGCGCGGAGCCGGGTCAGGGTCGCGGGGCCGACCCAGTACAGCTCGGAGAGCTGCCCGATGCTGTCGATGGGCCGCGCGGCGAGGATGGAGTCCACCGCCCGCCGGTCGAGCTGCAGCGCGCCGTCGAGGGCCCGGGGGCTGGTCTTGTTGACCAGGTCCAGGGTGCGCTCGGCCTGGGCGAAGGTGAAGCTGACGCCCTCGAAGTCCCCCACCACGCGGTGGGTGCTGTCCATGTAGCCCCGGGCCGCCGCATATCCGGCGAGCCGCTCCATGGTGGCGGGGCCCACCCAGCTCAGGCTGTCGAGCTCGGCGAGGCTGGTGACGTAGCCGTCGTCGTCGGTGTCGATGCGGCCGTCGGGGCCGAGCCGGTGGGCGACGATGGCGTCGCAGGCGCGGCGGTCCAGGCCGACCACGCGGTCGAGCAGGACATGGTCCGAGGCGTGGTCGTTGACGAAGTCCAGGGTGCCGACCGCGACGGCGCTGCCTTCGACCAGGGCACCGGCGGGGACGGGGGCCACCGGGGCGGTGCGCGCGCCGGTGTGAGCGCAGCCGACCAGCGCGGCAGCGACGAGACAAGAGACAAAGCAATAGCGGGCCATCGAGGCACCTCCGTATGGAGCTGACCCGTGGATTCTCGACCTCGAACGATGGAAGGGGCCCCTCGGCCGCCACGGACCTCCCATCAGGGTCCCGCCCATCTATACGCCGGCGCCACGAAGGGCAAGGGCTGGTATGCACTTTGTGAAGTAGCATATGGCCGGAGTCGAAAATACTGTCGGTTCGAGCGGTGCTCTCTGGCATGCGCCCTTGACCAGTCAACCGCCATCTGGTCCCGCAAAGCGCGCCGGGACGAGCGCGGACTCCAGCTCCCGGGGTTCCCACTTCGCCAGGCCGCCGTGGTAGCTGCGGTGACCGGTGAGAGACGAGGCGTTGGCATCGAGCCAGTCCACCAGCTCCCGCAGCCAGGCTTCGCTCCAGGTCCCCCGGGGATAGAGCCCGTGGGCGATGTTCACCAGCGCGCAGCCATCGGGGTTGGTGGCGAAGCTGGGGGGGCGGCGGGCCATGTAGGTGGCCACCGCGGGAGGCGAAGCCCGCACAGGAAGGCGCCACCAGGGCTTGCGGTGGGCGCAGAGGTAGCGCTCTGGCGTTCCTCGCCGCTCACCTTCGGCGAGGTAGGCGCGCAGCGCGGGGTGCTCCGGAGGCTCCCGGGGCAGCATCAGCAGGCCGTGGCTGCACTGCTCGGCGCTCAAGGTCCCGCCGGCCTCCTGGACCAGCCGGGCCCGGTGCACGCAGGGTGTGAGCCAGTCCGCGAGCCCCCGCTCCCGGGCCCGTTCGACGGGGAGCACGAAGAAGCCGTTGTCCCCGGTGGCCACGCCGCGGTGCACCCGCAGCAGCGTCCCCAGGGGGACCATGGGCTCCCGCTGCGCTGGAGCCAGCGGGTCCAGCAGGGCGTTCCAGCGGGGCTGTCTCCGCAGCGTCGTGTGGGGGAGCGACCGCGCCGAGGGCGGCTCACCGAGCAGCCCCGCCTCGTCCACCCGTGCCACCACGACGGGCCCACCGCCACCGCAGCGCCAGCCGAACACCACCGCGGTGGTCATGGCGTCGGCGAAAGGTGCGGCGTCGGTCCGCAGCGCGTGGAGGATCTCCAACCCAAGAGGTCCAGCCAGCAGCTCACGGGCCAGCTGCCCGTAGCCGGTGTCCAGCCACTCCGCGGAGGTGACGAAGCAGCCCAGGTCCCCGGGTCGTGAGCGCGCCGCCACCGCGAGCAGGAACAGCACATGCAGCCCGGCCAGGCCCGAGACCTCGACGCCCAGGCTGGCCGCCGAGCGCTTGGCCCAGCGCTTCACCCCAGGGGAGAGCTCGTGGTGCCGCAGGTAGGGCGGGTTGCCCACGAACGCCGTGGGGCCCTGGTGCTCTGGAAGCTCGAGGGTCAGGAAGTCTCCCTGGACCACCGTCGCCGGCGCCAACCCCGCCGCGGCCAGGTGGGCGCGGGTCATGGCGACCGCCAGGGGATCGCTGTCCACGACCACCAACGGGCCCTCGAAGCCCCCCCGGCGCAGCGCGACAGCGAAGCGTCCCGAGCCGCAGCCGCAGTCCACCACGCGGGCCGGTTCCCGCTCCAGCACCCAGCGGACCATCGCATCGACCATGGCCGGCGGGGTGTAGAACGCCCCGGCGGCGCGCCGCTCCACCGCGGCCCGGATGCGGCAGAAGGCGTCGCCCAGGGGGTCGGCACCCGCCGCGATGGCCTCACGCAGCCCCGGCGGCCCGGCCAGACCAGCCGCGAGCGCTGCGCACACCGTCGCGAGGGCGTGCTCGTCGTTGGGGGGCCAGGTCACGGTCTGCACCTCGGGAGCCCCTTCCCTAACGGAGCGCGGGCCTGCCCGTCCCCTGCGCCGACTGGCAAAACCGTTATCATCCCTTCGAACAGGATCATCACGTCCGCGGCACCAGGCGGAGGGCCGACACACCATGACACATCCCACCGACGGACGCCCCCCGGGGTTCGACGACGCCTACCGGCAACACGCCGCCTTCTTCGGCGCCGAGCCCAGCCCCCTGCTGCTGATGCACCAGCAGCGCCTGGCGGCCGGCTGCACCGTGCTGGACGTGGGCTGCGGTCAGGGCCGCAACAGCCTCCACCTGGCCGCGCAGGGTCACCCGGTCCACGCCATCGACCCTTCCCGCGTCGCCGTGGACGAGCTCAGCCGCGCGGCGCGGGCCCGCTCGCTCCCCATCGAGGCCACCGTCGGAGGATTCGCCGAGCACCCCGAAGCTCCCGGCCGCTACGGCGGGGTCCTGCTCTTCGGCATCCTCCAGATCATGGACCGCCCGACCATCGCCCGGCTCGCCGCCAGCATCGAGCGCTGGCTCGCTCCGGCGGGCCTGCTCTTCGTCACCGCCTTCACGACCCAGGACCCCTGCATCGCCCGCGGCATCGCCGGCGCGGCCCCCATCGGGCGCCACAGCTACCGGCGCGCCGACGGCGGCGTGCGCACCTGGCTGGTCCCCGGAGAGCTGCCCGCCCTGTTCCCGGGGCTCGAGCCAGTGTGGCTGCGAGAGGCCCTCGGCCCCTGGCACCGGCACGGTGACGGGGACAAGGAGCAGCACCACGTCGTGACCGGAGTGCTGCAGAAGGCGTAGGCGGCGGGGTGTACGCCGGCTGATGTGTCGGTGACACACCCCTGAAGATGAGCAGCCCCGCCACGGATGGCGGGGCTGTGCGGATGGAGCCGAGGATGGGATTTGAACCCACGGCCTGCTGATTACGAATCCGGTCTTCGAGCGTTGACCTGCTGATTACAAGTGTTGATGACATGGCGAATATCGGCTTTGCTGGCTATTCTTTCGTGTTGACCATGTACGACCTGAGTTGACCCCACCCTCCTACCCAGGTTCGGTTCTCACTGAATGTACGACCTGAGTCCGACCTGAAGGACTGCTGATTCGGACTGCTGACAGCCCATCAGAGGGCCCCTCCAGAGTGATACATGAAAGAACGGATCAACAAGCGACTGGTCGATAGCCTGAAGCCAAAGGATGGCAAGAAGATCGTGGTGTACGATCTCCACCTCACCGGCTTCGGCTTGGTCGTCTACCCCAGCGGACGCCGCAGCTTCTTCGTCGAGTACGGCCCGCGGGGCGCCCGCAGGCGCATGACCCTGGGTGCCTACGGTCCTCTCACCGTCGAGCAGGCCCGCGCGATGGCCCTCGAGACCCTCTCCACCGCGGTCCATGGCGACGATCCCCTCGACGCTCGCCGCGCCCGGCAGCAGGCCGTGCGCTTCGGGGACTTCAAAGACGAATACATCGAGGCTGTGAAAAAGCGGAAGAAACAGCCGCGCCACGACATCCGCTTCCTCGGCATGGCCAGCGAGCACTGGAAGCGGCGCACCCTGGCCTCCATCACGCCACGGGATGTCCAGAACCTGATGCTCGAGATCAGCGGACGAGGGCACACCACCGCCAACCGCTGGCTGGCCTCAGTGCGCGCGTTCTTCGAGGAGGCCTGCCGCCAGGGGCTCATCGAACACAACCCCGCCCGCCGCATCCAGAAGTTCAGGGAGAACCCGCCCCGCGACCGCGTGCTGACCGACGAAGAGTTGACCCGCGTGATGGACGCCATCGAGCAGCTGAAGGACCCCTTCGTCCGCACCGCGTTGCTGGTGATCATCCACACCGGCGCCCGCAAGGCCGAGGTGCTGAACGCCAAGTGGGAGCAGATCGAACTGGACGCCGGCATCTGGCGCATCCCATCCCCCAAGGCCGGGCACCCCCAGGTCATGCCGCTGGATGAGTACACCGTGGAGCTGCTGCGTAAGGCCGAGCGGTCGGGGCCGTGGCTGGTGCCTGGGCGCAAGGAGGGGTCGCACCGCTCGGACCTCAAGCGGCCGTGGGACACGGTGCGAGAGGCCGCGGGCGTGATGGACGTGAACATCCACGATGTGCGGCGGACCTTCGGGCTGAGGGTCGCGCGGCAGGCGGGGCTGCATGTCGCGTCGAAGCTGCTGCGGCACTCGGACATCCGCGTGACCGAGCGGGTGTATGCGCCCCTGGGGATCGATGAGCTGCGGGAGGCGATGGGGGCGGTGCAGGAGAAGCGGGTTGAGGATGTGGAGCGGGTGCGGAGGAAGGCGCGGGGCCGGGGGAAGAAACCAGACAACTGCTGATCCGCGCGGCCAGGCACCTGGACTCCGACCAGCAGCCTCCGAGCGGCCACCAGGCTCCCCGATCCATCGCGAAAACGTACCTTGCTGCTCCCGAACGCGTTATCAAACCTCTGAAACCAGGGCTCGATGGGGGCCCCGCGCGCAGCCTGCTGGCTGCAGGAGGAGTGGATGATCGGGCAGATTCAATGGCTGTGGGCAGCGACGTTCGGCCAGTTCTACACGGGGACCACACTGCTGGGGTGGCGCACCACGATCTTCGTGCGGCGATTCATCCTGTGGTTCGCCCTCGGGGTGTACGTCGCGTGGACCTACGTCAGGCAAGAATACGGGGTCGTCTCGGCCGTCCCGATGACCGCAGTACTGGCACCGTTCTACACCTTGTTGGGCGTGTTCGTGGTCACGCTGGGGATGGCGATCTTTCGGGGATGCACCATCCCATTCACCGCCTTCGGGGGTGTGATGGGGCTCCCCGGGCTGATGATCATCAAGCTGGCCGACCTGTTCTGGCGCATCGAGGCCGGCCCCGGGCCAGCAGCTGCCCAGGCCGCACGCACCAACGCCGACATACAGTCGCAGCAGCAGTCCAGGCAAGAGCAGCGGCTCCACGACGCGATGATGTACGACGCTGGCGGTTCGAACGCCGCGCTCGCCGGGAGGTCATCCGTCAACGTGGACACCCCGCAAGGGCCTGTGTCGCTCAGCAATCCACACCTGAAGGACGGCCGCCTCGTGGGCACCGTCGACGGGAAGGAGGTCACCGCGGGCCGCGTGGTTCCCACCGGCGACGGCTACCGGGTGCAAGACGACTCCGGCCAGGTGGTGATGGCCTTCGACAATCGTGGACTCGGTGAGAACGGTCAAGTCATCGTTCACCCCTCGGGCGAAGACGCCCAGGCCTGGAAGGACTTCCACGATGCACGACCCTCGCGCGGGGGCTCCGTCAAGGGGGGCCCCCTGGTTCAGACCGCCGTGGTCGCTCTTCTCATCGCGTCCAGCTACTTCGGCTACCAGGCGCTCGACGGTCTCGCCGGTTTGGTCGAAGACTGGCTGGCCGAAGAGCCAGACACCATCGCCGAAGTCGATGCCGATGGCGATGGCCCAGCGGCGCCAGGACAAGGAATCGGCATCGGCAAGGCCATGATCGGGTTCGATGAAACACCAGAGGCCCTGGTCGAGAGACTCCAGGGTGAAGGCTACGAGTGTCACGTCAACCACTACGGTGGTGGAGAGCGAAAGGGTCAGGTGTCCTCCGCGGGCTGCGACCTGCTGCCCGACGATCAAGACGCCAACGTGCGCTTCATGGTGGCCGACGATGGCTCACTTGAGGAGATCACGGTCTCGTCCTTCTCCGACTCCAGCATCCACCAGACCCGCCAACGACTCGCCCAGACGCTGGGAGAACCCGTCAGCAGCAAGGAGATCGACGAGTACGGCAGCTCTGTCCGTGTCGAGGTGTTCGAGACACCTCCCCACCGGGCCACCGTCCACACCAGGCTGGATGGTCAGGGTCCCGAGGTGTCCATCACCGTGGCGATCGAGCGAGGGGATTCAGGCGAGGGTGCTCCGGTCGTGGCCGGGCCGAAACCGGCTCCAGGCCCCGGCGAGGTCGACCCCGCGACGGGTCACATCATCGGACCCGCCTGGGTCATCTGCGTGACGGCATCCAAGGCCAAGTCCGATACGCTGGCAAAGGCCGAGGACCTTCGTTCCAAGGGCTTCGAGTCGGACGTGCTCTGGATCCCCGACTATGGCAGCATGAGCGGTGCCGAGTCCAGACCTCCTGACATGGGCCCGCTATCAGGTGTCACCAACTCCGCCCTC
>CAYZVO010000207.1:0-16240 GCA_964481655.1 uncultured Enterobacterales bacterium
GATGGCCTAGGCGTACCGAAGGCTCTCACACCCCGCCAGCTCCCACTTGACCATGAAGTCGTTCAGGGGGATCTGGTACTCCTCGTCCACGTCGTCCCAGGGGTAGGGGTCCATGACCTTGACGGACTCGAGCAGCTCCTCGACCATGACCCAGTGGGCGCCCACGGTGCCGTCGGGGAAGCGGTCGATGATGCGGGCGATCCAGGGCAGGTTGCGGCCGAACTGGTAGCGGCGCACGCCGCGGGCGCGCTCGGTGCGGTCGGCGGGCTCGCCCAGGTCGGTGGCGACCTTGTCCTCGCCGTAGAGCTTCACCGCCAGGGCGGCCACGGCCGCGAGGTCGGGCTCGTCGGTGCCCAGGGCCGCCATGACGGCGTCCACGAGCACGGCCCCGAGGGCGTCGAGCTCGGCGCCTTCATCGGCGTCGCGGATGGCCTCGCAGGCGGCGACGATGCCAGCGTCATCGGCGGACGTGCCGCCGTTGAACAGGATGAAGATCCAGGTGGAGAGGGTGACACCCAGGTTGCCGGACTTGAGCTCGGTGGACTCGGTCATCGTGTAGCTCCTCGATGCTGGATGACTGTCATACCACGGGGGACGGGGTGGGGGCATGGGCCCCGCGGCTTGATAGGGAGTCCCCGCAGGAGTTGCCCATGAGCGAACGTGTGATCGTGCTGGCTGGCGGTGGAACCGGGGGGCATGTCTACCCCGCGCTCTCCATCGGGGATGTGCTGAAGTCCAGGGGCCACACCCTGCTCTACTACGGGGATCCCGGCCGCCTCGAGGGGCGGGTGGTCGAGAAGCGGGGCTACCCGCTGCGGGCCGTGCGCGCCCTGGCGTACCCGCGGGGTGGCGTGGTGGGCAAGGCCCGCTTCGCGCTGGCCCTGCTGCGGGCGACCCTCGCGACCGCCGCCCAGCTGCGGCGGGATCGGGTGGACCTGGTGCTGGGGGTGGGCGGCTACATCAGCGCGCCCACAGTGCTCGGCGCCTGGCTGGTGCGCGTGCCGCGGGTGATCCACGAGGCCAACGTGACCCCCGGGCTGGCCAACAAGCTCTGCGCCCGGGTGGCGGACCACGTCCTGCTCACCTACCCCCAGACCGCCGATCGCCTGCCGGGCTCCGCCCCCCGCGACGTGGTGGGCTGCCCGGTGAACCCGAAGGTGCTGCGGGGTGACCGGGCCGAGGCCCGCGCCCACTACGGGCTCGATCCGGACCGGCCCGTGCTCATGGTCGTGGGTGGCAGCCTCGGAGCGGCCACCATCAACGCCCTGGGCGTGGCCGCCGCACAGACCGGGGAGCGGGGCTACCAGGTCCTGCTCATCACCGGCCCCGGCTACCACGAGCAGGTCAGCGAGCAGCTCGATCCCCTCCCCCCCGGGGTCGTGCTGGTGGACTACGAGCACCAGATGGGGCGGGCCTTCGCCGCCGCTGACCTGGTGGTCGCCCGCGCCGGGTCGTCCACCCTGGCCGAGCTCACCGTGCTGGGCAAGCCCGCGGTCTTGATCCCCTCGCCCAACGTCTCCGAGAACCACCAGGAGGGCAACGCCAAGGCCCTCGAGGACGCCGGCGCAGCCCTGATGCTGGTGGAGCGCGACCTGGATCTCGAGCAAGCCCTCGGGCGCATCGCGGCGCTGCTGACGGACCCGGCCGCCCTCGAGGCCATGGCCGCGGCCTCCGCTGGGCTGGGCCGTCCCGACACGGCGGTGGCCGTGGCCGACCTGCTCGGCCGCTACCTCTAGGAGCCACCATGCCCCCCACCCTGCCCACCACCCGCCTCGACGGCTTGCGGGCCCTGGTCTGCGGCGCCTCCGCCGGGATCGGGCGCGCCGCGAGCGTCGCCCTCGCAGACGCCGGCGCCCAGGTCTTCGCCCTGGCCCGCTCCGAGGGCGCGCTGCGGACCCTCACCGAGGAGCTGCACGCGGCGGGCGCCCCCGGCGGTGGGGCCCTGGTCACGGACCTGGACGATCGGGAGGCGCTGGCCGCGGACGTCGAGGCGCTGGTGCAGGCCTCCGGCCCGTTCCACATCCTGATCAACAACACCGGCGGGCCGCCGCCAGGCGCCCTGCTGGACGCCGACGAGGACGCCTTCCTCGCCGCCTTCGGCCGCCACGTCCTGGCCTCCCACCTGCTGGTCCGCGCCCTGCTGCCCGGGATGAACGCGGCCGGCTACGGCCGCATCGTCAACGTCATCTCGCTGTCCGTGCGCGAGCCGATCCCCATGCTGGGGGTCAGCAACACCATCCGCGGCGCCATGGCCTCCTGGGCCAAGACCCTGGCGATGGAGCTGCCGCCGGGCATCACCGTCAACAACGTGCTGCCCGGCTACACCGACACCGAGCGGCTCACCACCCTGGGCGAGGCCATCGCCCAGCGGGACGGGAGCAGCCTCGAGGACGTCCAGCAGGCCTGGTGTGCCTCCATCCCCGAGGCGCGCCTGGGCGCACCCGCCGAGCTGGGCGCCGTGATCGCGTTCCTGGCCTCTCCGGCCGCCGCCTACGTGCGCGGCACCAGCATCCCCGTGGACGGGGGCCGGCTGCGCTGCATCTAGGGTCGACGGCGCCGCAGGGCCGCGCCCACCAGGGCCAGCAGCAGGCCCACCCAGCCCGCCCGCGCCGGCGCGGCGGCGCAGGTGCCGTCGGGGTCCACCGGCGCGATGTAGTCCCGCACCTGCAGGTTGAGCCCCGAGTAGATGCGCGTCCCGTCGTCCACCTCGAGGTCCTGCAAGCCCAGCGGGGTGTCGTAGGGCACCACGACGCCCACCTCCACCACGTCGTTCGCCACCAGCGCCACGTCCTCCACCAGGATGTGCTCCCCCAGCCAGACGGTGGGCTGGTCCGCGAAGGCGTCACTGGCGGTGATCAGCAGGCTGATCTCATCACCCTGACGCACGGTCTCGGGCTCGACGCCGGTGAGCTTGGGCCGCTCGGATCCCGAGAGCACCTCGAAGGCCTCGACCTCCACCAGCTCGAGATCTCCTGTCCACAGGGTCAGATCCCGTAGCCCCGAGGGCGCATTCTCGGCGACGAAGATGGTGACGAAGGCCAGATCGACGTCGCGCACTTCGATCCCGGTGACCCGCAGCCCCTCGCCCAGATCGAGCTCGAGATCGTCCTGCTCGAGCAGCAGGCACTCCCCCTCGAGCCGCAGCCGGAGGTGGTCTCCCTGGTAGCCGAGGGCGGGCTCGAGGGCGGTGATGGTCGGCACCGCGGCCTCGACGATGAGTGCCTCCGACTGGGCACCGTCGGCCTGTTGGAAGACCGCCGCGACCGTGAAGCTCTGCTCGCCGGTCACCACCGGGGCCTCGACCTGGGGCTGCTCGACCTCGGCGACCAGGCCGTCGTCCCGGTACACCCGGTAGCCCAGGACCTCGTAGGCGCTCTCCGGCGCGGTCCAGCTCAGGGGAGCGTGGGTGCCCCAGACCACACCATCGGGGCCCTGGAGCTGGGTCGGCGGAGGCAGGCGGACCTCGAAGCTGCAGGGCTCGGTGGGCGCGATGGTCTGGTTCTCGCCGTCGCTGACCGCCACGTAGTAGCTGACGCTGCTGCCGAGCTCCTGGGCCGGGATGTTGCCCTCGAAGACGTCGTCGTCGCCCTCGACCATGACGCGGTGTCGCTCCGCGGCGCCGTCGATGCTGTAGGACAGCAGGACGCTGGAGAGGCCCAGGTCGTCCCGGGCGGTCACCCGCACCGTGAACGGGTTGTCGGCGTCCTCGGTGTCCGGCAGGCAGCTGTCGAGGGTGACGGCCGGCGGCACGGGGTCGCCATCCCACAGCTCGAGCTGGTCCACGTACCAGCCGTCGGCCGCGCCGGCGGCGTCCGAGGCGATGGTGAAGCGCAGGGAGTCACCGTCCGCGAAGCCGGTCAGATCGACCCAGCCCGGCTGCCAGCCGTCGCTGTCGCCTTCGTAGGCCGAGCCCGCAGGGTAGCCGTAGATGGGCTCTCCCGAGGACCATGCCCCCTCCTGCTGGAGCTCGAGGATGCCGTAGTCGCCCGCCGCGAAGTCGTACCAATGCTGGAAGACCAGCACGGGCCGGGTGGCGCCGGACAACGGCAGATCCGCGATCTCGAGGGAGTCGATGGCGTCGTTGAGGTACCACCCGTGCAGCTCGCTGCCCCAGCAGGTGCTGCCGTCGTAGCTGGACCCCGGCCCGCTGCCGACCTCGCCCCACTCCCACTGGCCGGTCTGGCCGTAGGAGAGCAACCCGCCGTCGTCGGCCTCGAGGGGCGCCGACCAGAGCAGGTCCGCCGCCGAGGTCGAGCCCACGGCGAGCAGGAGCGCCATCAGGGTCATGTCTCGTCCTCGCGCACCGTGTAGCGCACCACGACGCTGGCGTCGGGTGGCGGTGGCTCGTCGAAGAGGATGGCCGAGGGCTCGTCCTGCCAGGTCCAGCCCTCGAGGCTGCGCTCTCCCTCGACCCAGACGCTGACCGTGCCCGGCAGCGGCACGGCCTGCAGCTCGAAGCTGTCGGCGTAGATCAGGCTGGCCGCGCCCAGGCCCTCGACCACCGGTGCCATGTCACCAGCGCAGATGGAGGCGAAGACCCCGTCGGTGGCGCTGACGACCGAGTGGTAGTCGTCGGCGGGCAGTGCGCGGCCGGTGAGCCCGTAGCAGCCGTTGGGCACCTCGCCGGCCACCGCCGAGACCAGGGGCGCCAGGCCGCTGGTGGCGTGGTGCCCGTCGAGGAACTCGAGGAAGAAGTCCACCGCGGTCTCACCGTCGCCGAGCAGGTCCGCCAGGGCCTCGTCGGAGTGGTCGTCGCTGTCGGTCACGATGACGATGTGGAGCAGCGCCTCCGGCCTGCGGAAGCCGCGGTTTTCGTCGGAGATCAACGGCTCGCTCAGGGCCATCCAGGCCGCCGCCAGCCCGGCCTCGGGGCCCGCGCCGTCGATGCCGACCTGCACAGCGTCCGAGAAGGCCTGCACCGGATCGGCGTGCTCGGGAGTGACGATCCAGGGCACGCCCTGCAGCACCCCGGCGTCATCGGCGCTGACGTCGGTGGTGATCACCCCCAGCTGGTAGGCGACGTCCTCGGCCTCGAGCGCGGCGACGAAGCCCTCGAAGTCTTCGGCCAGCGTGACCTGCTCCCGGGCCATGCTCGCGGTGTTGTCCACCACCCACAGCACATCCACCATCGGCGAGGCGCTCTGGGTGAAGCGTTCCTCGATGACCAGGCTGTCGCGAGCCTGATCGTCGTCGTCACTGACCCCGTAGTCCACGCACGCGGCGAGGATCAGGAGGACGAGGGCCTCGGCGAAGGGCCGCCGGCCCGGCGACGCTGGAGTGGGGTTCATGGTCGGCTCGCAGACCCTGACCTGGGGGGGACGCTGCCCGTGCCTGAACATGGATTGTCCTCGATCCGGCGCCGAACGGCAAGCCCGGAGAGGATCTAGCGGCGCACCTTGTCGGGGCTCAGCTTCCAGGCCTCGACGCTGATGACCCGGTCCTTGTCCTCGGAGTGGCGCATCAGGCGGAAGCGCTCGAAGTCGAAGCTGTGGGAGAGGCGGAACTCTCGATGGGTCTCGCGCCAGTGGTCGGCGAAGACGGTGAAGCCCGTGACCAGCAGCGCCTCGGTGCGCGTCAGCGGTTCGGGCAGCTGGACCCGGATCATGTAGACCACGTCCCGCACCACCCGGACGTCTCCCCGCTCGTAGACCAGCTCCTCGCCACGGCGCGCGTCGAGCACCTTGCGCTCGACGAGCGGACCGAGCTGCAGCTCCAGCTCCCCCACGACGTCGTCGTAGCGGCGCCCACCCAGCCAGTGGATGTCCACATAGACGCCCTCGGGCTTGCTGTAGGTCTCCGCCTCGACCCGCGGGTCGTCCCGGTAGGCGGACTCGGGGATCACCCGCTGCCAGACCTCGGAGCGCTCGCTGGGCTCCGGGTCGTCCTTGGCCTCGACACCGAGCAGGACCGGCTCTTCCGTAGCGCAGGCCACCAGCCCACCCAGCAGCCCTGCGCACAGCAGCAGCGCGACGGCGGGGCGACGGGGGGCCTGGGGAGGGATGATCAGGGCGACTCCAGAGAGACAGGAGGCATACGCCAGCGTACCCCAGCGAGCCGGGAGGTGATAGGCGCAGCGCATGCGTGTCACCATCCACTACTTCGCGAGCCTTCGGGACCGCAAGGGCGTCGACAGCGAGCCCCTCGAGCTCGAGGCCGGCCTGACCCTGGCCGAGCTGTACCAGCGGCTCTTCCCTCCCGACAGCGTCCCCGCCCCGCCCCCGGTGCTCTTCGTCCAGGACGAGGACTACGTCACCGGCGACACACCCATCCGCGACGGCGCGGAGCTGGCCTTCATCCCGCCCCTGGGAGGTGGATGATGCAGCTCGAGATCACCGACGCGGTGCTGGACGCCCGCGCCCTCGAGCAGCGGGTGAGCCACCCCTCCTGCGGGGCGATCCTCACCTTCGTGGGGCTGGTCCGCGACAACCACGCCGGACGGCAGGTCACCGGGCTGGACTACCAGGCCTACCCCACCATGTGTCAGCGCATCGCCACCCGCATCGGCGGGGAGATCAGCGAGCGCTGGCCCGGCGCGCGGGTCGCCCTGGCCCACCGGGTGGGCAGCCTGGCCATCGGCGAAGCGAGCATCGTCATCGCCACCGCCGCGCCCCACCGGGTGGAGGCCTACGAAGCCAGCCGCTACTGCATCGATCGCATCAAGGCGATCCTGCCGGTGTGGAAGCGCGAGCACTACGTCGACGGCGAGCCCCAGTGGGTCTCGAACGCCGAGTTCACCACCGATCCGAGCTGACAGGAGCCCCCCGTGCAGCCCAGCGAAGACGCGCCGCGCTACCGCTTCGTGGATCGGGATCCCGAGGACTATCCCCGGCCCGACCTGAACCCCTTCATGAAGATCCATCGCGAGTTCGGGCCCCCGGCCCTGCCCGCCCGCGTGGCCCAGGAGGCCGGCGGGGACTGGCCGGCGATCTTCGGCCGCGAGGCCCCGCTCCACGTGGAGATCGGCAGCGGCAACGGCTTCTGGATCACCCACATGGCCGGGCTGCACCCCGAGTGGAACTGGCTGGGGGTGGAGATCCGCTTCAAGCGGGTGGTGCTGGTGGCCCGTAAGCTCCGGGCCGCCGGGGTGGGCGAGTTCGCCCGGATCATGCGCTACGACGCCTTCATGGTCGAAGAGATCCTCCCCGCAGGCGGGCTGGCCGGGCTGTACGTGAACCACCCCGACCCCTGGCCCAAGGACCGCCACGCCAAGAACCGGCTGCTGGCCCGCCCCTTCGGTGAGCTGGTCACCCGGCTGCTCGAGCCGGGCGCGCGCCTGCGCATCAAGACCGACACCGGCAGCTACATCGACGAGTTCGCGGCGGCGATCGACGGGCTGCCGCTGACCATCATCGGCGAGAGCCGTGACATCGCCCGCGACGGCACCCCCTGGCCCGAAGACGACGACCGGGTCACCAACTACCAGCGCAAGTTCTACGAGAAGGGCGAGCCGGTGTACGCGCTGTGGGTGGAGAAGCCCGCGTAGGCCGACGGCGCGGCCTACGCGCGCGGCGCTCCTGCTGACGGCGAAGCCGCAGCAGAACACCGCGGACCGAAGCGGCTACAGGCGGCGCCTCAATCCGAGCGGCAGCAGGAACAGGAACGCCGTCGCGCTCCCCGCGCCCCGGCAGCCGCAGGTGGGAGGCTGCTCGTAGACTGCCAGCGGGTCGGTCCCCAGGTGGTACTCCTCGAGGTTGCTGTAGCCGTCGCCGTCGGGATCTTCGTAGGAGTCGTCCCGGGTGGTGTCCAGGCCCATCTCAGTCTCCCAGGCGTCACCCATCTGATCGTGATCGTCGTCCCGGGGCAGGACCAGGTCGTACCCGGAGAGCCGATCGCCGGCCTGGATGTCGATGCTGTCGGCGCGCAGCTCGTAGACCTCCCCCGGCCAATAGCTCGTGACCCAGCCCGGATCGGCGCCGCAGTAGGGGTGGTAGCGGGTCTCGAGGGTCCAGCTGCCTGTGACCAGGCCCGGGATGCGGTAGGCGCCGTCGCGATCCGTGCCCGCCACCTCGATGATCTCGCCCCCCTCCTCGCTGGCGTAGACGTAGGCCCCGTAGATGGGGGCGCCATCCTCGCCGGTGATGGTCCCCTCGATCCAGGCGCCAGCGGCCAAGGCCAGCTCGCCGAGATCGGTGTCCTGCTCGTGCCCGAGCTCGAACCAGGCGGGGTCGCCGGCGTCGTCCCGGACCCAGTCGTCCAGGTAGCCCTCGTCCGAGGCGTAGACGAACAGCTGGTAGTCGCCGCCGTGCAGCTGGTCGATGACGAAGCTGCCGTCGCCATCCACCAGGGCGCCCCTGCCCACGGTGTAGGCGTCGTTGTACAGCAGCACGGTGACCTCGGAGAGGTCCACGTCGGCCACGAGGCGCCCGCTGACCGTGGCCTCCCAGGGCAGCTCCATGTCGAAGCCCTCCTGCAGGCTGCCCTCGACGGAGACATCGACGTAGCCCTCGGGGCGATCGCTGTCGGGCCAGTAGGTCGTGCCGAAGCCATCGGCGCTCGCCCAGGTGAGCATCGAGCCCGGTGGCAGGGCCCAGGCCTCGAAGTGGCCGTCGGCGTCGGTGGCGAGGCTCACCACCTGGCTGCTGGCGTAGACGTGAACGCTGGCCCCTTCGACGGGCCCGTCCGGCCCCGTGACGACGCCCGACGCCCCGATCCCCGGCAGCAGGGTCCAGCTGCCCAGATCGAGATCGGCCTGCCAGGGCAGCTCCACCAGGTCAGCCTCCTCGTCGTCGTAGACCCCCTCGAGCAGCTGGTCGGGCCAGCCATCCAGCTCGAGCTCGCAGGTCCACAGGCCGGAGACGCCGTCGGGGGCGTCCAGCCCGGTGATGGTGAAGCGCCCCTCGTCGTCCGTGCTGGCCTGGCGGGTCAGGCCGGAGGTGTCGTCCCCCGCGCCCACCGCCGAGATCAGGGCGCCCGGGACGGGCAGCCCGTCCTCCTCCAGCACCTGGCCCCTGAGCGTGCCCCCGTCCGGCAGCGCGAGGTCGACGCCGTCCAGGCCTGCCTCATCGAGCAGCAGCAGCTCTCCATCGCAGAAACTCCAGGCGTCGGGGTAGACCCGCGCGACCTGGTGGTGGCTCGCCCCGGGCACCGCCCGGACCCGCACCGGCCCAGGCTCCACATCGTCGATGAGGTAGCCGCCGTCGACGTCGGTGGTGTCCTTCTCGTAGCCGAGCCGCAGATCGTAGGCGTAGACGGTCACCCCCTGCAGGGGCTCCCCGCCGCTGTCGGTCACGCGACCGGCGATATCGGCGGCTCGGGCCCCCGGGGAGGCCGTGGCGAAGGCGGCGCCGGTGAGGACGATCAGCAGTGGGCGGGGTGACATGGACGGCATGGTACTCGCGGGGCTGACGCAGGCGCAACAGACCCCGCTCTTGCTCCACAGCCCCACGCCATCATACACTCCATGCAGCGCGGGTTTCGGCCCGCACCGCCCACGTGGGCTCCAGCCCAGGACGCAGCATGGAATACCAGCAGGAACAGTTCACCGGCAAAGGCATCAAGATCGCCATCGTCGACAGCGGCATCCGCGTTGACGATCCGCGCTTGAAGGGCGCCAAGGTCGAGGGCTGGAACATCCGCTTCGGCGCCACCGGACACGCCCTGTTGGGCGCGGACTTCCACGACGAGGCCGGCCACGGCACCGAGGTCGCCGCGGCCGTGCACAAGATGGCTCCCGACGCCGAGCTGCTCGCGGTCAAGATCATGGACGGCCGCCTGCGCACCAGCGCCGACCTGATGGCCGCTGGCCTCGAGACGGCATCACGCCATGGCGCACAGGTGATCAACCTGTCCCTGGGCACCCCCAACATGGGCAAGGCCCTGCTGCTGCGCGACTGCTGCGCGCTGGCCGTGGACTCCGGCTCCATGGTCCTCGCCGCCGCCCACCCCAAGGGCGACCGCGCCTACCCGGCCGATCTCCCCGAAGCCATCGGCGTGGCCAGCCACCCCGACTGCGCCTTCGACAAGTTCTTCTTCTTCCCCGGCGAGTCCTTCCCGCGCTCCAAGTACGGATCGCTGTCCGACAAGTTCCTGGCCTACGGCTACGCCGTCCCCAAGCCCGGAGCCAAGAAGCGCATCTGGCGTGGTTCCGGCATCGCCACCGCCTACATGACCGGCCGGCTGGCCTGCCTGTGCGAGGCCAAGCCCGACGCCGACATCGCGACCCTGCAGACGATGCTGAGCGAGCTCGCCCAGACCCCCAAGCCCGGCGGCGGCCTCGAGTAGCGTTCCTTGCTCGCCACCATCCTCCCGCTGTTGCTGGCTGGGCCTGTCCAGGCCAGCGCGGTGAACACCTTCGGCTCGGGGGCCGGGGCCAGCGCCATGGGGGGCGGCGGCATCGCCCTGCCCCAGGACGGCGGCATCGTGTTCTCGAACCCCGCCGGGCTGGTGCGCCTCCCGGGCGAGAACGGCATCATGCTCGGCTACGGCCTGGTGCGCTCCGACTTCCAGGAGTTCCCTGAGCTGTGGTGGGACACCAACCGCGACGGCCGCATCGACGAGACCGACAACCCCCTCGACCTGCAGCCGGACTACCCGGCTGGTGACGGCATGCACGCCGCCCTGCACCGGCGGGTCGGGCGCCGGTTCGCGCTGGGGGCCTCGCTGTTCTGGCCCAAGGACCGCATCCTGAAGCTGTCCACCTTCGAGCCCGAGCTGCCCACCTACTTCATGTACGACAGCCGGCTGCAGCGCTACGGCCTGGCCGTGGGCTTCGGCTGGGAGCAGATCCCGGGCCTCAGTATCGGCGGCGGCGTGCGGGTCATCCCCCACGCCCGCTACAACATCACCGCGACCATCGACGGCACGGTGGTGGGCGCCGGGGACGGCCAGGACGACGTGGGTGAGCTGGTCACGGACATCACCGTCGACGTCCACGACATGAGCCTGGACCTGGTCACCGACGTCGCGCCCATGGTCTCCTTCCACTGGCAGCCGGGGGAGCTGATCCCCTTCCTGTCGTGGCTGCAGCTCGCGGGCGCCTGGCGCGGCACCACCGGCCTTCCGGTCGAGGTGACCGGAGATCTTCAGGCCAACATCTCGGTCGAGGACATCGGCAACCTCGACGAGATCGTGCTGCCTGTGCTGATCCTCATCGAGCTGGGGGTCTACGACCACTACGTGCCCGAGCAGTGGAGCCTGGGCGGCGCGGTCACGCCCTTCCCCTGGGTCACCCTGTACGGCGACCTGTACTGGACCCGCTGGTCGGCGATGCAGATCAACGTGACCGAGGTGGTCGAGGCCAGCATCGACAGCCCCCTGTTCGAGATCGACGAGTCCGCCATCCACGAAGGCAACATCACGCACTTCGTCTGGCGCGACACCATCGCCCCGCGCTTCGGCGGCGTCATCGACCTGCCCCGCATCGAGATCGACAACGCCGCCCGCTACCTGCAGATCCGCCTCCGCGGCGGCGGCGGTATCGAGCCCACACCCCTGGTCAGCCAGTCCGAGTACACCGCCATCCTCGACGCCAGCCGCCTGGTCATCGCCGGCGGCATCCAGCTCGAGCACCGCGACCCCTTCCAGCTGGGGGATGTCGCCCGCTGGTCCGCGTGGTTCCAGTACCACAAGCTCGGCTCGGGCAGCTTCGAGCGCCAGTGGCTGGGCCAGCCCACCGCTGGGTACCCCATCGAGACCGACGCCGCCGGCATGACCTCCATCCCCGTCGGCGGCCAGCTGTGGACCGCGGGCGCGCAGGTGGAGCTGGACTACTGAGCCCATCGCGCGCCGCGCGATGAGCCGCTGTCAGCTGACAGCTACAGATTGAGGTCGCCGCCCAGGACCAGGTAGCCGTCCTCGGCTCCGCCGGTGCCGATGGTGATGTTCTCGAGGGAGAAGCCCTCGATCTCGGGCATCGGGATCTCACCCAACGCGTCGGTGAGCATGGGCATGATGAGGGGGATGAGCGCGTAGAGCAGGTCCTCGGTGTCCTGGGCCCCCAGGGTGTTGCCCTCGGGGTGGGTCACGTCGAAGCTGACCATCAGGTCGGACAGCTCCATGGACAGGGTCAGATCGGAGTCCACGGCCACGTCCATGCCGGCGAACACGGTGACGTAGGCCCGCAGCATGACGTTCTCTTCGGCCACGGGGCCGCCGTAGATGGTCAGCTCGAGATCGCCCAGCTGCAGGTCCAGCAGCGCGCTGCCGGTGCCAGGCAGCACCACCGGCGGAAGCTGAGCTTCGGTGACGATGTTCAGCTCGGTCATCTCCGGGAAGATGAACTCGAGGTCCTCGAGGGACAGGCCCAGGTCCTCGCCGCCCATCTGCATGTCCAGCAAGCCGCCGCCCCACAGGGCCAGCATGGCCTGGTTCAGGAAGTCGTCGGACACGCCGATGAACATGCCCGGCGAGGTGCTGAAGCTCGGGGTGGAGTAGCCGCCGTACAGCGAGCCCAGCGGGCTGACGGTGCTCGTCCAGCTGTTCGCGGTGAAGTAGGTGGACAGGCCCAGGGTGATGCCGTCGGTGTCGCAGCCCAGCTGGTAGGGGATGGCCTCGAAGCCGTAGCTGTTGCCCTCGAAGTCCAGGTCGGTGGCCAGCTCCAGGCTGCCCAGGGTGTCCTCGAGGATCGCGGGGACCTCGGATGAGATGGTGGATTCCAGGGTGGACTCCACCAGCCCAGCGATGAGCGAGTCGATGTCGAAGCCGAAGAAGTCGATGACGTCCCAGACCCAGGAGTCCCAGTCGAAGTCGAAGCCGGAGGTGTCGGCGTCGACATTGTAGATGTCCACCTGGATGGTGCCGCTCGAGACGTAGGGCACCAGGTCCATGTCCACCGAGATGTTGCTGGCGTAGATGTCGCCGCTGCCCGAGTAGCCGATCTCCATCACCACGCCGCTGGCGGACCAGTAGAGGGTGGGGTCGTAGATGGTGGCCATGGCGTCGAGGTAGCCGGACTGGGAGTCGAGCTCGAGATCGGTGCTCGAGATCGAGGGGTTGGTGATGTACAGGTAGATGCTGTACCAGGTGAAGCAGTACTCACCGAACCAGCCCAGATCGATGCAGGACTCGGAGTAGTCCGACCACACCGGGCTGGGGATCAGCGCGTCGAGGTCGATGTCGTTGACCATGCCTTCGCCCAGCACCTCGATGGTGTCCAGGGCCGATTCGTTCAGCCGGGCCTGCAGGCCGTTGCCCAGGCCGGAGCCGTAGGGCAGGAACGAGCCCGACAGCACCGTGCGGAGATCGTCGGTGTCGTTGCCGTCGGTGTCCCAGGCGTAGGTGTCCACCAGGTTGAGGCCGAAGACGTGGGTCAGCTCGCTCGAGAAGGTGCCGTGGGCGCTCCAGGGGATGTCGGTGCCGTTGACCTGCAGCCCGCCCACACCGGCCCAGCGGTCGTAGACGGTGCCGCTGATGGTGTCGGAGTAGCCTTCGTTCCAGTCACCCCGGACGGGCTCGTCGATGGTGAGCAGCGGGCCGGTGGTGTCCACCAGCAGGGGGCCCACCGAGTCCTCGAGGGCGTCGCCTTCGGCGGTGTAGGCGATGGCCCAGACCGTGAACTTGCCCTCGTCCATGAAGGTGAGGTTGTCGTAGCTGATGACCACGTCGGTCGGATCGGCGCTGTCGTGGCCCTCGATGAACAGCAGCCAGGGGTCCTCGGTGACGTTGCCGTAGGCGTCCCGGACGATGACGGTGGCCGAGGTGGTCTCGAACAGCTCGAGCTCTTCGTCGCTCAGGGTCAGCTCGATGCTGGCCGCGCCGCCCGCGACGACCACCAGGCTCTCGGGATCGGACAGCTCTTCGAAGATGGCGGTCAGCTCGTAGACGCCGGGCACCACGGAGCTCAGCTGGGTCTCGTCGATCTCGAGATCGACGCTCTCGGTCTCGAGCACCACCTGATCGGTGTCCAGCTCGTTTCCGTAGAAGTCCCACAGCCCCACGGTGTAGTCGATGCCCTGGCCCACGGTGGTGGAGACATCGCTCAGGGCCAGATCGAGCAGCGCGGCCGGCCCGGGCCACACGGTGAGCTCGTCCTGGGCGGTGAGCAGGTCGCCCTCGACCTCGGCGGTGACCTCGAAGATGTGGACGCCCGCCACGGTGGGGTAGAGCCGGGCGTCGGTGCGGTACAGCGCCGGCTCGATGTTGTCGGCGAAGTCGTACTCCACGGGCAGCTCGCCCTCGAGGGTGGAGTGCAGGGTCACCACGTAGTCCACCGGCTCGCCGGCGACGGTCTCCGTCGCCTCGACCTCGAGCTCCAGCCAGTACTCCGGGACCGCGGCCTCCATGTACTCGGTGCGGCAGCCCGAGGTGGCGATGATGGCGACAGGGAGGGCAAGAGCGAGGGCACGCTGCATGATGGTGGCTCCAAGATGCACGGGGGGCGAGGACCGCGCACGGGACGCCGACATCATGGCCCGAAAACCGCCCGAAGTAAAGGTGCTTGCCGCCCACCCCTGCGGGACCGAGATTCAGGGTGAACCGTGAGACCGAACTGGGAAGAAACCACCCATGCCCGGGTGTCAGGTGGACCCTCGCGCGTACACTCTGGAACACCCGCCGTTGCCCCCAAGGAGACTCCCCATGCGCCGCAACGCCTTCGCCGTCCTCATCGGCGTCAGCCTCGGCCTGACCACCCTCGCCGTCACCTCCGGCCCCCTGTGCTCGGCGCCCCTCGAGGACGTCGCCCAGGCCGCCGGCCCCGACGCCGAGCCCAGCCCCGGTGCGGGGGCCCCGCTGCCCATGGCCCCGCTGAGCTTCGCGCCCCTGGTCGAGGCCGCCTCTCCGGCCGTGGTCAGCGTCTACGTCAAGCAGACAGTCAACCTCTCCGAGCAGCACATGGGCATCCCCGGCTTCCCCTTCCCCTTCGGTGGCGGCGGCCAGATGCCCGAGGAGTTCGAGCAGGAGGGCTCCGGGTCGGGCTTCGTGATCTCGCCTGACGGCTTCATCCTCACCAACAACCACGTGGTCGAGGACGCCAGCGAGCTGCGGGTCTCCATGGCCGACGGCGAGGAGCTGGTGGCCACCCTGGTGGGCGCGGACCCCGAGATCGACGTGGCCCTGATCAAGGTCGAGCCCGACACCCCCCTGCCCGCCCTGGACCTGGGCTCCTCCGACGCCCTGCGCGTGGGCGACTGGGTCGTCGCCATCGGCAACCCCCTGGACTACGCCCACACCGTGACCGCCGGCATCGTCTCGGCCAAGGGCCGGGTGATCAACGCCACCACCTACGACGACTTCATCCAGACCGACGCCAGCATCAACCCCGGCAACTCCGGCGGCCCCCTGCTGAACACCAGCGGCGAGGTCGTGGGCATCAACACCGCCGTGAGCCGCTTCGGGCAGGGCATCGCGTTCTCGGTTCCCATCGACATGGTCAAGGCCCTGATCGACGAGCTCAAGGAGCACGGTCGCGTCGCCCGCGGCTGGCTGGGCATCAGCATGCAGCCCCTGGACGAGGACCTGGCCCTGGCCTTCGGCCTGGACGAACCCAACGGCGCCCTGGTGGCCATGGTCCACGACGGCACCCCCGCCGACGCCGCGGGCCTGAAGGCCGGCGACCTCATCCTGAAGCTCGGCGACGCCGAGATCGCCGACTCGAATGCCCTGCTGCACGCCGTGGGCCAGCACCGCCCGGGCGAAGCGGTGGCCGTCGAGGTCATGCGCAAGGGCAAGACCCGCACCATCCAGGTCACCCTGGGCGAGCGTCCCAGCCGGGAGTCCCTGAACGCGGGAGAGTTCCTGGGCCAGCAGCCCCCCGACGAGGGCGACATCGAGAAGCCCGAGGGCCTCGCCCGCCTGGGCGCCGACGTCTCCATGGGCGCCGACGTCTGGGGCGCCCCCCGGGAGATGGCCGACAAGCTGGTGGTCACCAGCGTCAAGAAGGGCGGGCCCGCGGCGGACAAGCTCGAAGAGGGCGACATCATCCTGCAGGCCGCAGGGGAAGAGGTCGACAGCGTGGCGCAGCTGGAGCGCATCCTGGCCAAGGCCGAGGACGTGGTCATGCTGACCGTGAAGCGGGGCGCGATGCCGATGTTCGTGGCGATCCGGCTCGAGGACTGAACGCAGGGGAGCACGTCATGTGCCCTCGCTGGCGTGGGGGCGGGGTGGTGGCTGACGGGTGTCGCTGTGCAGCTTCCTGCTTCGCGCCAAGCACCTCGCGGCTGCCGAGCATCGTTGGAGAGCGCTCGGGGCTCGAACCTTGGATCAACCACCGTTTCCCGATGCATCTCAGCCCCCACGGCCGGAGGCCATGGGGGCTGAAATGGAGCGGGAAACGGGGCTCGAACCCGCGCCCCCGAGCTTGGGA
>CAYZVO010000208.1:0-16221 GCA_964481655.1 uncultured Enterobacterales bacterium
GGGGGGGGGGGGGGGGGGGGGGGGGGGGGGGGGGGGGGGGGGGGGGGGGGCGCTGCGGTGACGAAGAGCGCTCCCCACTTCCCTGAACCCGCCCCCCTCGCCCTTGGTGGTGCGGCTACCCATCGTGGACGATGCCATCTCTGTCCAGACCGACAGTAGACCACCCCGCTACCAGGCGGCCAGCAGCAGAGAGCGTATCGCGCAGTGGCGCTGGGCAGAGACCAAGCCCCGGTCAAAGAAACGACTCTTGCGGAGCCATAGTTGTACATTCCTCTGCAACGAGTTTGCATAGACAGCTTGCGCCAGGTGTGCAATCAACATGGAGCCCCATGGAGGTCCCATGTCCCACACGCTCCCCACCCTCGATGCACAGGCGCAAACCCGCTGGCAGACGCGGTTCAAGAAGATGCTCGAGCGCGCAGGGTTCACCAACCAGACCCAGCTTGCCATAGGCCTCTCAAAGAAGCTCGGGAGCAGGCGGAGCACGGTGAAGTCAGAGATTTCTCGGCTCAACAAAGCTGACATAGCATCCGTAGACCGCCTTCTGGGAGACGAGGTCCGTTTCCGCAGTCTCGCCGAGTTGCTCCGCGTAGGCGTCGAGGAGCTGCGCGCCGAGTTCATCGCCTCGAGTGACCCGAGTCTCGACGACCCCTGGAGCCGCCTGGTAGGAGACAGCGACCAGGAGTGGATTCCTGCACGTTTGAAAGCCGGCGACCAGGAGGGCGACGCCGCATGGTGGGTGGTGCACCTGAACGAGCAGAAGCCTGGCGCGGCGGTGTGTGTCCGCTCGGTCGCCTCGGGTGCAGGACGCAAGGTCGCCATCCAGCAGCTCAAAACAGCTCTCAAGCACACCGAATCGAGCCGGCTCACGATTCTTGACAGTGAACACCCCAGCGACGACGCGATCACCCTGGACCTGCTACCCTGGGGCAGGTCGCAACTCCTGACACTCGCCGAGCACCTACCACCCAGAGGAGCCCCTCGAGAGGCGGTGCTGGCGCTCGCCGATGCGGCGCAGAGAGCACCCCAGGCCCTTTCTGAGTTCCTGCAGCCCGCAACGGTGCTTCGGTGGGTCCTCGCACTCCGTGATGCCAGCGCCAGCGAGCCTCCCACGCTGCAAGCCTTCGCGTCGGGGGAGCGCTGGCGGGTGGCCCTCGATCGCTCCCCGGACCTGGCCACGGTGGGCTTCGGGCGGCTCCGCGGGATTCTCAGGCAGTGGCGCCTGCTTGGTTCCCGGCTCGAACCTTGGACGGCGCTGAAGCGCTCGGATCTGGCGAAGCTGGTGGAAGACAGCCTCGAGGTCCGTCCGCGCGCTCGAGAGGACGGCGCCTCCATTCGGCAGCTCTTGAAGACGTTGCAGAGAGATGACCCGAAGGCAGTACATGACGCAGCCAACGAGCTGGAGCGAATGCTGCTCCTGGATAGCGCCAGCGTGGTGGCAGCCCTGGAAGCCGCAGGTCTGGTCACGGAGACCAAGCAGGGCTTCCTGCCGACCGACATCGACCAGGCGACATGGTGGGTCGCCGAGCTGACTGTCGAGGAGGACCTGGCCCCCGGGCTGCTGGAGCCCTCGGACTTCTTCATGATGGAAGCGATCGGCCTCTCGGGAATCGCCGTAGAGCAACTTGTCCAGGCCGTGCACGCCGCGCCACGGGGACGACGCCACCGAGCCTACCAGGCGGCAGCGATGTGCCTGACCGCATCCGTGGACCCCGTCGAGCCCGACGCCCAGGAGCAGGCCATCTCGTTGTGGGCTGGCGGGTTGCTGACCTTCGTCAGGTCCACGGGGGCCGCAGGTCGGCCCGGGTACATCCAGGTGGCACCGTCCGCGGACTCGGAACGATTCACGGCTGCCATGCGCCGCTTTTCAGAGCGAGCGCGAGGGTGGCTTCCCCAGCTGGGAGATCGGGCTGTGTACGATGCCCTGCTTCGACACGCCCCCGACGAGTGCGTCCAGGCTGCAGCGATCTGGGATGGGGATCTGTGGGAGGCCGATACGGAACGCTTCGAACAGACCGTGGCCTGGGTCTGCCCCTGGCAATGTGGTCTCGAGGCTCTCGGATCGAATGCCGAGGTGTCGGACTCCGCCTGGTCGGATCTGGTCCTCCGCATTGTCCTGTGGCGTGCCGAATGCGGCGAGACTCGCTCGTGCCGGCTGGTGGCGGGCCTCGAGGAAGAACCGGTGGGACTTCCGCATAACGCTGTGTTCGCGTTGTTCGATCTCCCTACCTCCACCAGGCTGCGCGCACTGCTCGCACTGCCCGCCAGTGCCCCCGGAGTCGAAAATGCCACCTGGGCAGCCCTTCGCAGGGGGTGGCCCACCACGGCAGCCGTGGATGAGAACGCAGTGGAGCTGGGCGTCGCGCTCGTCCGACGACTGGATCCGGCCGCGGTGAGAGCCTGGCTCCGAGTGGGGCTGCTCACCACTGCCGTCAACGGCTCACTCGCCAATGAGCTTCGACAAGAAGGAGAAGGGCCAAGCCCCCACCTGTTCAAGAACCAACCGGGATGCCGCGATCGGCTGGAGCTGCTGGTGGCAAAGCTCGAGGAGCACGCTCTCCTTGAGGAACTCGCCGCACTCCCCACCCGGATGGTGAACGACCCGAATTTCTACGGGCTGCTGGTCCGCTGGCCCAAGAAGACCACTGGCGACATACCGGGCCTGGGGTTTCTCACTGAGGAGGAAATCCAGAACCTGCTCGAACCTCTGGTACAGCTCGACGCCTTGGCGGAACGAGCCGCACAGATGGCTTGTCGCCTGGGACAGCCAGAACACCTGAGGGCTCGTTGGCAGACAGAGCTCACGCTCCCTCCCGACCTGGAAACACGCCTGCGGATCGGGCTGCTCATCCTGGGCGCGTTCGATGCGGGCATGGTGGCTTGGGCAGCAACCCCGGCCGACGATGAGTTGGTGACTCGCTTCTCCGATGTCCCTGCCGACACCGAGAGACGCCTGGGCATCACGGTCGGCCCGAGGGTCGCCTGGAGGAAAGTACTGGACGACAGCAACCAGCCCACAGTGTCCCTGCTCGCTGCGGTCTGGAGCGCAATGGAGCAGGGACGCCTGGACGCGCTGGAGAAGTCGGACCAGCCTCTCGTGCGCTGGCTTGTCCAACTGGCAACGCATGAGATTGCCGAACGCGATCGGGTTGGCGAGGTGGTTCCAGAACACGTCTTGGCGTGGATGGAGGGCTGGAGCCCGATCAGGCTTCCCCAGCCACTCCGGGACCGAACCGAGCGAGCCATCCGCAGCCTCTGCGAGCTGGGCGACAGCGAGCTGCTGACCGCGGCCATGGGCGCCTTGTCGGAGGATCGGTGGACGAACACCCTCGAACTCCAGATCTGCCGGGAGGCCTGGCGGCTGGCTCAACAGACGAGGGAGAACTGCTGGCGCTCCGCACCTCGGCCGGCTCGGCGTTGGCTGGTACTCGACGTGCTGACAGAAGTGGACCTGTCCGAAGCCGAGCAGAATCTCTGGGTGAAGAGGGTGGCCGGCCTCGACCTCGACTCGGAGATCCGCAACATTTTGCCCAGACTCGGTACCGAGGCCGCGGCCATGCTGGGCGCCGACTGGATCGATGCGGCCACCAGTCCCCTGGAGCGCATCGACAGGTCGCTACAGCTCCATGAGTGGGTGCCCTGGCACGACCTGCTGCTCGAAGGGCTGCGCACATGGGCGCTGGACACGGACGATCCCTTCGGTGTGAGTGAATCGCCCGGGGCCTACCGTCGGGAACAGATCGCCGGCCATGGCCTCCAGATCCTCGGCCAATATTCCAGCGGGGACAGCCCGTGGACCGACAAGGATGTGAGGCCCCTGCTCGAACGACTCTGGAAGGATGCGATCAAGCTCCCAGCCCGAAAGAGCCGCAGGGAGAACCGATTGGAGTATCAGCGCTACTCCCTGGAGCGCCGCGTGTTCGAGCCCCTCCACAGCCTCACCCCCGCACTGGTCGCGGCCGGCCTCGACGAACTGCTCGTCGCTACCTGGAAGCGCCCACCCGCGCCCCAAGAGAGTGACCAAGCCTGGGGCGAAGACGAGAGACTCGCCCGCCCCCTCGCCATCCAGGCCGCCATCGCCAGGGAAGTAGTGCCCAGGCTCGACCCAAAGAGGCTCCACGATCTGCGAGACGGTGAGCACGGAGCCCTCGCTGCGGAAGCGCTGCTCGAGCAGGGAGACGAGCGCATGATCCGGGAGGTCAAAGCACAGCTCGGGCGCGAGAAGCGATTCGACCTCCGCTGGTCCGAGGAGGCCGAGATCAGTCCCCGCATCCGACTGAGCTGGTACCGGGCCCTCGACCTGCTCTGCACGTCCCAACCCGAGGCGCTCCCGGAGCTATTCAGCACCTGGCTCGAGCGTTCCCCCGACCGCCGGCTCGGGCTGCTCCACGCGCTGGCCGGCTGGACGGAGCCCCCCAATCCTGTCGCCGGCGCCGCAGCGCTGCTCGACCAGGAACTGGAACGACTCTTCACCACCTGACCTGACGCCGCCACACAGACCCAACGATCGGGAGCCCCCGCTCCCCTGCGACAGCTCTACCCGGAGGAGCCATGCCACCGCTGCGAACATGGAAGGACATCATCGATCTGCTCCGTTCTCGCGGCGCGGCGCCCTCCCGACAGCGGGGCTCGCACCAGACCTGGACGCTCCCCTGTGGGGCCACCTTCGTGGTGTGCACAACGCGGATCCGCAGGCGGGCCCCACCGCATGTTCGCTCCCAGCTCCGGCGGCTCTTCACCGTCGCAGAACAGCGTGGGGGCACCCAATGAAGCTCAGCGAACTCACGCTTGACGCCGCTCTCCAGGCGTGCCAAGTTCGGGATGCTGATCGCCACTCTCCCCTTGCGCTGCCGAGTGAGGCGGGCCAACGGAGGCCGGGACGGTACGATCAGTGGAGGAAATCCCATCTCCCCACTCGCCAGCGACGACCCTGCCACGAACCACATGCGGTTCGGCCAGTCCCTCCGTGGGCCCCAGCTCGGGGCGCGCAGACGTCGGCGTCGGCTCACCATGCAGTCCATTCGGAGGATGCACCATGAAGACAGCACCGCGAAGCCCCAGCGAATCCGTAGCCTGCAGGCCTGACCGCACCGCCAGGCTCGAGCCCACCGATCCCACCCGATCCGCCTCGCTCGAGTCGTAGCACGGTTCCGAACCCCGGACGTTCACCCGAACTGTCTGCCCGACCCCCGGGTGCGCGTCCACGCCCACACAGGAGGCTTCATGCGTATTCTCACCGTCAACCACGGCTACCCCATGCGCTACAACGCGGGCTCCGAGGTCTACGCCCGCAACCTGACCCTGGCCCTGGCCGGCCGAGGCCACGACATGGCGGTGTTCAGCCGCTACGACG
Source organism: uncultured Enterobacterales bacterium (assembly GCA_964481655.1). Taxonomy (GTDB): domain Bacteria; phylum Myxococcota_A; class UBA796; order UBA796; family JAFGLY01; genus CALDOK01. The sequence continues at coordinate 5,354 of CAYZVO010000208.1, forward strand.
ACCCTCATCAGCCGGAGCACCGGCTGATCCAGGAACAGGATGGGTCCATCCCCCACTGGCTGGTCAACGCCGCGCGCAGCCAGCATCGCTTCCAGAACGACACGCTGGACGCGGCCTTCGAGAGCGTGCTGGACCACTTCGGTCCGAAGGTGGTGCACTTCCACCACCTCAACCACCTGTCCATCGGCCTGCCCGGCGCGGCGCGACGAGCGGGCGCGGTGGTGGTGTTCACGGTGCACGACTTCTGGCTGTGCTGTCCCCGCGGCCAGCGGATCTCCTGGGGTCTCGATGGCGAGCCCTGGGCGCTTTGCCCGGGCCAGGACGATCACCGCTGCGCGGAGCGCTGCTACGCCCGCTGCCACACCGGCCTCGAGAAGCGTCGAGAGACCGATCTGGCCTACTGGGCCGGTTGGGTCGGCGACCGCATGGCCGCCGTGCAGGCGCAGCTCGTCCACATGGACCGTCTGGTCTGCCCCAGCAGCACGGTGGCCGACGCACTCGTGGAGCGCTTCCCCGAGGTGGCCGACCGCATCATCCTCCAGGACTACGGCTTCCCACCGCTGCGCCTGGCCGAGCCCACACCTCGCGACCGCTTCACCTTCGGCTACATCGGCACCCACACCGCCCCCAAGGGGTTGGACCAGCTCATCCGGGCCTTCATGGCCCTGGAGGGCGAGCCGGAGCTGATCATCTGGGGCCGTCACCGCGGCCAGGCCACCGCGGCCTTGAAGCACCTCGCCGCTCCCCACAAGCACCGCATCCACTTCGAGGACGAGTACCACAACGGCGAGCTGGGCAGCGAGGTGCTTCCCAGGGTGGATGCCATCGTGGTTCCATCGATCTGGCTCGAGAACTCGCCCCTGGTCATCCACGAGGCCCAGCAGGCTCGACTCTGCGTGGTGACCGCCGACGCAGGTGGGATGCGCGAACTGGTAGCCCACGGGGAGAACGGGCTGCTGTTCCGCCATCGCGACGAGGGCGACCTGCGCCGCCAGCTCCAGCGCCTGGTGGACGAACCGGGCTTGGCCGAGCGCCTGGGCGCTCGCGGCTACCTGCGCCATCCCACCGGAGAGGTGCCCTCGGTGAACGACGAGGCCGCGCGCTTCGATGCGCTCTATGGCGAGCTGGTCGAGCAGGTGCGCTCATGAACGGACCCTGGCGCATCACCTTCGACACCAACCCCGACGACTGCAACCGCGCCTGCGTGATGTGCGAGCAGCACTCCCGGTACCGTCCCCGAGGTGAGACGCCGCACACCCGCCGCCGGATGCCCGTGGAGCTCATCCGGAGGGTGGTAGCCGAGTGCGCTCCCCTGGGCCTGCGGGAGATCATCCCGTCCACCATGGGGGAGCCGCTGCTCTACGACCACTTCGAGGACATCCTCGCCATCTGCCGCGAGCACAGGGTCAGGCTCAACCTGACCACCAACGGCTCGTTCCCCGGGCGCGGAGCGGAGGCCTGGGCCCAAGCGCTGGTGCCGGTGACCTCCGACGTGAAGATCTCCTGGAACGGGTCCACAGCGGCGACTCAGGAGCGCGTCATGGTCGGCTCTCGCTTCGACCAGGGGCTCGCCGACATCCGCGCCTTCGCCTCGGTGCGCGACGCCCATGTGGCGCAGGGTGGACACCGCTGCACCATGACCCTGCAGCTCACCTTCCTCGAGTGGAACCTGGCGGAACTGCCGGACATCGTGCGCCTGGCAGCGAGCCTGGGCATCGACCGGGTCAAGGGGCACCACGTCTGGGCTCACTTCCCGCCACTGCCGGAGTTGTCCATGCGCCGCTCTGCCCAGTCCATCGATCGCTGGAACGAGGTCGCCCTCGAGACCCAGCGGGTCGCCCAGCAGCTCGATGTGCGCCTCGACAACGTCCACATCCTCGAGGCCGACGCGGTGGAGGATCTGGACCCCGAGGCCACCTGCCCCTTCCTGGACGCCGAGGCCTGGGTCGCCTGGGATGGGCGCTTCCACCCCTGCTGTGCCCCAGATGAGCAGAGGCGCTCCCTCGGGGACTTCAGCCTGCTCGGAGAGCAGGGCCTGATGGACATCTGGCGTTCCGAGGCCTACCGGCGGCTGGTGGCCAGCTACCGCGACCATGCGCTGTGTCGGCGCTGCAACATGAGGAGGCGAGCATGAGCTGGCGACAGAGCACGGTGTCCCCCGCCGGGACCCACCACCTGGTCGAAGGCCGGCCCTTCTACGCAGCACGCTTCGACGCGGTGCTGCCCTTCCACGAACCCGGGCTGGCGCCCGTGAGTGACGCCAGCGGCGCCTACCACATCGACCCCCACGGCAAGCCCGCCTACGCGAGGCGCTTCGAGCGCACCTTCGGCTTCTACGGCGGGCGCTCAGCGGTGATCGACCACGATGGCTGGCAGCACATCCTCGCCGATGGCGTCCCGCTCTCCCCGCGGACCTGGTCGTGGTGCGGCAACTTCCAGTCCGGTCGCTGCCCGGTCCGCGATGTGGAGGGTCGATATCTCCACATCGATCTGGAGGGGAAACCTGTGGGCCACCGGAGCTGGCGCTACGCGGGGGACTACCGCGAGGGTGCGGCGGTGGTGCAGCGCGACGACGGCCTGCACAGCCACGTGGATCTCGGTGGTGAACCGCTGCATCCCCTTTGGTTCCTGGACCTGGACGTGTTCCACAAGGGGTTCGCCCGCGCCAGGGACCGAGGTGGCTGGCTGCATGTGGATCGACACGGACGCCCGGTCTACCACCGCCGCTTCGCCGCTGTGGAGCCTTTCTACAACGGGCAGGCTCGGGTCGAGCGGGCTGACGGCGGCCTCGAGATCATCGATGAGGGTGGGCGCACCCTACTCGTGCTGCGTCCTGCGCTGCCGGACACCTCGGGCAGACCGCGGCACGCTGAGGATCGCGTGGCAATCCCTTGGCTGTTGCCGGAGTCGATGGTCAAGACCCTCGAAGCGCTGCCTACGGACCGCCCCGTCGCCCTGCTGATGCGGCACGGACCCCGCTTCGACCTCGAGCCCGGGCGGGCTGGACTGGACGTCACGCTGCTGCCCGAGGGTGAGCCGCTTGTGCGCCACCTGGGCGAGATGATGCGGGGGCGGCTGGCGAGCCTGACCAGCAGCCCGGTGCTGCGCTGCGTGCAGACCGCCGAGCTGCTGGCCGAGGGGGCTGGCGTGGCGCTCCCCATCCCCACCGACGAGCTGCTGGGGATGCCCGGGGCCTACGTCGCGGACACCCGGCTGGCCGGGCCCACCTTCCGGGATGAGCCCTACTTCGACCTGATGCGGCGGCTGTCCACCACACAGCCCCCACCTCCAGGATTCCACGACCCGCGCGAAGCCACCCGGCGCCTGCTCGCGATGATGGTGGAGCCCACCACGCCAGGCCTTCATGTGTTCGTGTCCCACGACTCCATCGTGGGCATCGCCATGGCGCACCTGACCGGCCGTTTCCCCCAGCCCTGGGTGCGCTGCCTCGAGGCAGGCTTCGCCTGGCGCGAAGGAGACTCCACGGTGGTCAGCTACCAGGGCCACCGGGTCGAGGTGACACCATGAGTGCGCCCAACGAACGGCAGGTGGCCGCATTCGGCCGCCGCTGGCTGGACCGCCTCTTCGGCGAGGCCCCGGACCTCACCGTGGCCTTCGCCGGGGGCGCCTTTCGACAGCTGGTCGATGGTCGCCCGCCACGGGACATCGACCTGTGGTTCCCGGGGCCCGAGCAGCTTCACGCGGCCTGTGCTCTCCTTCAGCGGCGGGGGGCCTCCATCGAACGAGACAACCCGCCCTACCAGATCCGCTTTCTGGTGGAGGGCACCCCCGTGGAGTTGGTCTACAACGTCCATCCAGGGAACCTGGACGAGCTGTTCTCCAGCTTCGATCTCGGCCCGTCCATGATGGGGGTCTGGCGACGGGGTGGCGTGGACCTGGTGCAGGTCCATCCGCTGGCGACTCGCAGCATCGAAGAGCGGTGCGTGCTGGTCAACCGTGGCTTCAGCAACGGCAAGTACGCCCTGATCTGCCTGGAGCGGCTCGAGCGCTACGCCGAGGAGCTGGGCTTCGCGGTGAGTGAGGCCGACCGCCGCTGGCTGTGGTCGATCTTCGATGGCGCGACCCCCGATGAGCAGGCCCGGATGGTGGAGCGCTTCCACCGGGCCGAAGGCAAGGACCCCCGCATCCTGTACCGAGCCATGACGACCGGCGCGTGGAAGGGGGCGGCATGAAGATCCTGCTGATCGGGCTGGCTGGGGCCGGCAAGAGCACCCTGGCCACAGCCCTGGCCGAGCACCTGGGCTGGGAGCATCACGCCCTCGATGATCACCGCCGAGCGCTGGCGGACGGCTCCATCGCCGGCGACTACCTCGCTCGCGCGGCGTTCCTACGGGCCTGCGCCGCGCCATGCTCTGGGATCTACGAGTTCGGAGGCTGCGGTCCCCACCGTCATGGCGCTCGACTGGCGCTCGAGGAGTCGGGAGAGCCGGTGCACGTCGTCTGGATCCAGACAGCCAACGAGATCCGCGCCGCTCGGCTCGCCGCTCGTGACCAGGCCTTGCCGCGACCCTCGTGGGGTGCGGCGCCAGACGAGGTGGAGGCAGCGCTCGAAGAGGTCCTCCGTCAGGACCGGGTTGACGGCTTCTGGCGCCATCATGAGCACTTCTCCGAAGACGTCCTGGACGGTACCCTGCCGGTCGAGGAACTCCTGCGATCCGTGCTCGCGGCGCTCGAACGCCATGCGGCTCCCAGCAAAGCACCGGCAGCTTCTCCTCCCCGCGCCTTCGCCCAGCAGCCTCGGGAGTCGGTGCTGCTCGTCACGCTGGACTCCTGCCGGCACGACACCGCGCAGCAGTCCCACACCCCGGCCCTGCGCTCCATGGGCGAGCCCTTGCGGGCCATGGCGCCGTCCCACTTCACCCTGGCCTCCCACGCCGCCATGTGGGTGGGCACGACACCCGGTCTGGCCCACAGTGATCGGCCTGTGCTCAATCCCAAGCGCGGGCGGCTGTTCCGGCTCTCCAACGCCCTGGTCCCAGCGGGACCCGGCGACGTGTTCGCCCTGGAGGGGGCCACCATCATCGAGGGCTTCGCTCGTCGCGGGTATCGGACCCTCGGCACGGGCGCCGTGGACTGGTTCGACACGTCCACCCCCACCGGCCGCGCGCTGGTGGCGCCGTTCCAGCGCTTCCGATTCGAGCGGGGACCGGCGGCGCTCGAGGCGCAGCTCACCTGGCTCGCCGCTCAACTCGACGAGGTCGCCGACACCCCCGTGTTCTGCTTCCTCAACGTCGCCGAGACCCACGTCCCCTACTGGCACCAGGGAGCCAACTGGCCAAAGTCAGAGAACCCCTGCAGACCCTTCGCGGGCGCGAGCAACGACACAGCGCTGTGCCGTCAACGCCAACGGGCCAGCCTCGAGCACGTAGACCGGGTGCTGGACCCCCTGCTCACCGCCTTCGCGCAGAGCACGGTGATGGTCTGCGGAGACCACGGCGACTGCTGGGGCGAGGATGGGCTGTGGGAGCACGGCATCTGGCATCCCAAGGCCATGGAGGTGCCCCTCTGGGTCCGGGTACGCGGCGAGGTGTTGAACGACGCCGCTGCGGGAGGCTCACCTTGCTGACCGTCGGCCTCTATGGCATCCCCGACACCACCAGCGGTGCGGGTCCCAGCTTCACCCACGACCACGGCGTGGCGCTGATGCGCGATGGTCGCGTGGTCACGGTCATCGAGCTCGAGCGCTACACCGGCCTGAAGCACGACAACCGCCTGCCGGACTACCTGCTCGAGATCCTCGAGCCCTGGCTGGTGCCGGGGGAGCCGGTGCGCTTCGTCTCCGCCAACTCCTTTGTGGGCGACAGCTTCATCACCCGCGACGGGAACCTGCGCATCGAGCCCGATCACCAGCCCGAGGTCGATCCCGGCCTCACGCCGGCACGATGCCTCTGGTACCCCGACGGTCGCAAGCCGCGTCACGCGGAGGCATGGGTGATCAGCCACGAGCTGGCCCATGTGGCCTCGGTGCTGCCCTTCTACGGTGGGGTCGAGCCCGACACCCTGCTGGTCCACGTAGATGGCGGCGCCTCGCGCTCGGCCTGCTCCTTCTGGCACTGGGACGGGGCGGCCCTGCGCTGCCTGCACTCTGCTTGGGGCGACCTGAAGGACGCCGTCAACAACTTCAACGACAACCCACTGGTGTGCGCCATCCTGGGTGAGCCTCCGACCGCGCATCTCTCCACTCCGGGGAAGCTCATGGGCTACGCCGCCTGGGGGCGCCCTGACGAGGCCCTCGGGCGCTGGCTGCGGGAGCGGCGATGGTTCCTGGACCACCAAGAAGGGGGGCAAGAGCTCCTCACGTCGCTCTCCCAGGTCCGCGGTGAGGCCATGCTGGGCTTCGACATGCGCGATCCCTGGCTGATGAACGTGGCGGCCTGCATCCAGCGGGCCTTCGAGGACGACGTGGTAGCCGCCATCGACCACTACGCCCGCCAGACCCGGGCGAGGCATCTGGTCTACGCTGGTGGCGCCGCCCTCAACATCCCCACCAACCGCCGGCTGCACGAACTGGGCGTCTTCGAGACCATCCGCATCCCACCTCCCGCGAGCGACGCAGGCCTGGCCCTGGGCGCCGCGGCCTGGGTCGAGTTCGCAGAACGTGGCAACCTCGAGCTCTGCGGCCCCTACCTCAACCGCTTCGCGCTGGACGGGCTGGAGCCCGAGCCCACCGTCGATGTGGAGCAGGTCGCTGGCCTCATCGCGTCGGGGGCCGCGGTGGGACTCTGTCACGGGGCGGCCGAGGTGGGTCCACGGGCTCTGGGCCACCGCAGCATCCTGGCCCGAGCCGACCAGCCAGCCCTCCGACAGCGGGTCTCCGAGACCATCAAGCGGCGAGAGTGGTATCGCCCCCTGGCGCCCATGATGAGGCATGCCGCAGCGGTGGAGGTGCTGGGCCGAGAGGCCGCAGACGCCGACATCAGCCGGTACATGCTGGGCGCGTGGACCGTGCGGGAACCCTGGCGTGAACGGCTCGCTGGTGTGGTCCACAGCGACGGAACCGTCCGGCCCCAGGTGGTACACCCAGACGACCAGGACAACCGCTTACTCGTCCAACTGCTCGCCTGCCTCGACCGGGAGCACGGCCTCTCCGCGGTGATCAACACCTCGTTCAATGTCCGGGGGCAGCCCATCGTGCAGCGGCGTGATGAGGCCATACGCTCGGCCCGGAGCATGGGGCTGGACGCCGTGGTGCTGCCCGACCGGGTGGAGCGGCTCTGATGGACCCGTTCATCGACCCCAGCGCGCTGGACCCCGGACACCCGCTCACCCCGACCAAGCTCGCCAACCTCGCCCTGGCGGACAGCGAACACCGAAAACGGCTCGCCGTACTGCGTTCCCTGCCGTCCAAGGTCATCGTGCAGACCACAGACCGCTGCAATCTCGACTGCGTGATGTGCCAGATCCCACGCCCCGCGAAGCGCGCGAGCATGAGCTGGGAGCTGTTCGAGAAAGTGGCCGAGCAGCTCTTTCCCACCCTGATCGAGCTGCACCCCACCAACGTTGGCGAGCCCCTGGTGTGGCCGTGGTTCGGCCGGATGTGCGGGCTGATGGAGCGGTATGGGGTGCTGCTCGACCTGACCACCAACGGCACGCTGCTGGACCGCGAGCGGGTGGCGCTGATCGCGCCCATCGCGCGCGACATCAAGGTGTCCGTCGATGGGGCCGACGCCGCGACCTTCGAGTCCATCCGGCGAGGGGCTTCCTTCGTGGAGGTCTGCCGAGGGATCGAGCGGCTGGTGGAGAGCCTGGCCCAGGTCCGCGTGCGCATGCCGGTGGTGGCGCTGCAGGTGACCTTGATGCGGCGCAACGTTGAGCAGCTCCCTGGCATCGTGGGGCTGGCCCACCGGCTGGGAGCGCAGCGGGTGAAGGCCTACCACCTGTTCAGCTACTGCTCCGAGCTGGACCGCGAGTCCCTGGTCGATGAGCAGACGCGCTGGCGCGATATCCTCGCCGAGACGCTGGCCCTGGGAATGGAGCTGGGGATCGATCTACAGCTCGCCGAGCCCGAGTCGAGGAGGGGCGACGCCTCGCTGACCCCTTCGACCTGCCACCTCCCCTGGCACGAAGCCTGGATCGACCACGACGGCGCGGTGCTGCCTTGCCACTCCCATGGTGGCGATGTGGCTGGCAACATCGCCCAACAGCCCTTCTTCGAAGCCTGGAACGGCCCTCTGTACCGCCGTATCCGCGACGCCCTAGCTGGCGGCGAGGAGAGCTGGCGCTGCACTGGCTGCGGGATGAACTTCCGCAACAGCAGCCGCCACGCGGCGGTGCCCTACGACTGGGAGAGCTTCCTGTCCGGGTCGAACGAGGATGCCATCGCTGCGCCTGTTCGCTGGAGCGGCAGGATGAGGCCCTTCGGCCTCGAGGGGCGGGGCAGGCTTCCAAGGTAGCCAAGGGGCGCCCGCGTTAGCGGTTGCACATGAACCGGACCACGTCGCCTCTCCCCGAACTTCCCGAGCCACTGGCTCATCACTACACGCTCGCGAAGGGGCACTACCGAGCAGAGCAGTGGGAGCGATCTCTTGCGGGCTTCGAGGCCCTGCTCCTGGCGGCCGAGGAACAACAGCATGTCCTAGGGAGGATTCTTGGGCATCGCCATGCAGGCGCCTGCCTGTACTGGATGAGAGAATACGAAGCCTCGAGGGATTCGTTGACCCTGGCCATGGAGCTCGCTCGGGATGCCAAGGATCTCCACCAGGAGCTCCGAGTCGCCAACCACCTCGGCGCGACACTTCGAAAACTCGGCGCCATCGAGGATGCAGAGCGCATGTTCAGGGAGGCGTTGAGCAAGGCCTCCCTGCCCGAATTCACCGAGGAGCGGATGCGCCTCCTCGGAAACGAGGGCGCTCTCATGGATGAGCTTGGTCACGAGGCCGAGGCCTCGGACCGATACGCTCGGTATGAGGAGTTGTGCGAGCTGACCGGCGATCTCCGCCGCCTTGCCAACGCGCGCGGCCTGGCCTGCCGTGCCGCGATGTGGCGGGGAGACTTCCATGGCGCGTTGTCGAGAGCCGAGAGCGAGATCAAGCTCGGCGAACAGATCGGAGACACGGGGCGGCTGGCGGACGGACTACTTCATCGTGGAAGAGTGCAACTTCGTGCCTACGAGGTCTCCTTGGCGACGAATGGGCTCGATATGGGACCCGCAGTGGCCACTCCCGCAGCAGCGCGCGAGAACATGGTGAACGCCATCGAGTTGGCGGAACAGCGTGGGGATGATTCCCGGCTCGTCAGGTTCCTCAACGCCAGGGCCAACCTCGAATGCGTTCACGGCCCCATCTCAGCAGCCTGGGCCTGTGTGCAACGCGCGCTTGGGCTCGCGAAGCCTACTGAGCCTGAGACCCAGGCCCGTCTCCACCGCACCGCAGCACTCGTGTGCCAGGCGGCTGGACTTCACAGCGACGCGATGTGGTACCTCGAGCGTGAGACCAGACTGCGGTGCCAAATCTACGAAGGTCTCGTGGGAGCCCGCATCAAGAAGCTGGTCGAACGAAGACAGCGCGAGCTCGAGGAGACTTTGGCTCTGCTCTGCAAAGAAGCAGGGGAGGTAGACCGCACCCAGGACGAGCAGGCCCGAGTCGCCGACCTGATCCGGCGCATCCAGCCCTCGAAGCGCACACTCGGAGACGAGGAACTGTACCGAGGGCTTCTCGTCCGAGAGGAGTCGGTCCCGGAGTGGCGCGCACGCGTCAGGCGAACGGCAACCCAGCGTTGGCAGGCGCGCCTGATCCCGGGCACCTACGACCGGCTGTTGGAGGACTCGCGACAGGACCTGATCCTGGCGGACGTGACCTACCAGGGAGCCGTAGACGACCTCGCCAGAAGCGTACACCTGCTGCTGCTGGTGGTCGAACGAGAGCTGCGGGAGCGGGTGTGGCTACCGGCGCATCGAGGAAAGTCAGACCGAGACAAGGCCCGCAAGACCAGCATCGGGGCCATGCTCGCCGCGCTGGAGCGCCACGATCGGGGTGAAGAGCAGACGAACGCTCGCCGTACCCGAGGGCTGGCGAGGGTGCTCGACGGAGAGCAAGAGAAGCTCACGGCGATCCTGCGGCTGGCCAAGGAGGTCGAACCTCTCGGTGGGGACCCCTTCGCGCTCGTTGATGTGCGCAACGCGGTTGCCCACGGCCGCGATGAATTGCGCCATCTCGATCGGGCGAGGGTCGATGCGGCCAGGAGGCGGATTGCACTGGAAGCGCCTGTGGTGCTCGAGGCTCTGGTGGGGTTTCCGGTGGAGAACGGAGAGTAGAGCACCCCATCTTCGTTGCCCGTGACCGCGTAGACGTGCTCTTCGACAACCACGGGCCCAGGCGCTCGGTGGTAGAGATCGAGCTGGACGGCGAGCGCAACCTGGAGGTTGGCGTCCACCAGGCCATCAAGTACCGGGCCCTGGCCGCGGCGGCGGATCGCTTCGAGCTCGGGGACCCCACGGTCCGAGCCTATGTGGCCGCCTTCGAGACACGCTACCCGAAGGTGGAAGATCTGGCGCACAGCTACGACGTGCGCCTGGTCAACGTGGACCGGAGCCTAGTGCTGCGCCGGGTGGCGTAGGGGGACTGCTCCTCACCTGACAGGCGGGGACCGAAACAACGGACCAGCCGACGGTCCACCCATGTTGCCCCTCCAGTCGCCCATATCGACTGTCGAAAAAACGGCTATCTTGTCTTGTCATTTGATAAGTTAGGGGTTTACATCTTTATATCCCATCCTTATTTCTTATTATCTGTCAATTAGAATGCTCATCATCCCCGTCGCTCCATGGTCAATAGGACTACCCACCCAGCCATGAGCGAGCCCCGCATCCTCGGCTCCAGCAAGAGCTACACCCTGTGGACGAGAACCAG
>CAYZVO010000209.1:0-16131 GCA_964481655.1 uncultured Enterobacterales bacterium
CCTGCAGATCGTCCACGTTGTCCGGAGATTCGTTCAGGAAGGTCTGGTGGGAGCTGCGCGCCGCGAAGAGCAGCCCGCCGGAGGCGGCGGCCAGGGCTCCAGCGCCCGCCGCGAGGTGCCAGCCCTGCAGGCCGGTCTCCGGTGGGGGCAGGTAGATCTCGTAGTCGGGCAACGCGGTGTCCGGCCGCAGGTAGCGGGTCATCGCGGCGGCGCCGTCGGCCTCGAGCTGGAAGATGGTGTTGACCGCGCTGGGGCGGTCGCCGGGGGTGCCGTCGAAGAGGGCCTGGCCGGTCGCGGGCTGCGGGGCGGGCTCGGTGGTCGGGTCGGGGCTGGCGCCGTCGAAGAGCTTGCGGGCGGGGTGTCCCGCGGGGGCCATGTCGTCCGGCAGCGTGAGCTCGGGATCGATGCGCTTGGCGGCGGCGAAGGCGGCGGTGGCCAGCTCGGTCTGCTGGTTCATGAACAGCCACAGGCCCAGGTCCCGGTGGTAGCGGACCGCCAGCTGGGGCTCGAGGGGTGCGATCAGGCAGGGAAGCTGCAGCACGGCTTCTTCGATGCGCAGCAGGAAGCCGCTCTCGTCGGCCTTCTTCCAGGCGGCTTCGGCCGTTTTCAGGGTCTCCCGGAGCTGGGCCGGTGCGACCGGTTCGGCGCAGTCGTCAGCCCCCGCTGCAGGAGCAGCGAGCGCCAGCAGCGCGGCGGTCAGTGCGATCATGGGGGCTCTCCTAGAACTCGCCTTCGATGCCGACCACGATGGTGCGCCCGGTCCCCTCGAGATCGTGGGGGTACTTGGGGGCGTCGTCGCGGACCTCGTTCGCGTCGTCCTTGTAGATCAGGGTGCTGTACTCGGTGTCCAGCAGGTTGCGCACCGACACGTCGGCGCGCACCCGGCCGCTGGCCAGCAGGTCGGTGGCCAGGGCGGCGTGCAGCAGGGTGAAGGGCTCGCCGTCCTTCAGGCCGGCGTCGGGGCTCCACTCGGCCCGCGGGCGCTTGCTGTAGGCGTCCACCAGCAGGCTGGCGCGCAGCTGGTCCAGCGGACGGACCGTGGCCCGCAGGTGGGCCATGTGGGGCGGGTATTCGTACTGCTGTCGGGTGGTGGCGCGGTCCACCGCGATGGTGGCCGCCCAGGAGGCCCCCAGCTCGAAGAGATCGTGCTTCAGCAGGGCCTCGGCCTCGCCGCCGAGCACGTCGCTGCCCGCGAAGTTGTCGTAGTAGGCGTCGCCCAGCGTGGGGTCGGGTTGGTCGACCTCGCGCTTGTCGATCTCGTCGCTGACGGAGCTGTAGAACACCGCGCCCCGCAGATCGAGGAAGCGCCAGGGGGAGGTGAGCAGCTCGGCCTCGAGGGTGTCGATGCGCTCGTGTGCCAGGCCCGGGTTGCCCGCGGTCCACATGTTGGCGCCGTCGTCCTGCTCGGTGATGACGTAGGCCTCGCGCACGGTGGGAGCGCGGAAGGCGGAGCCGTACAGCAGCTTGATGACGGTGCTCTGGCCCGGCACGACAAGCACACCCATGCGGGGGCTGACGTGGGGGCCGGCGGTGGAGTGCATGTCGAAGCGCAGGCCGCCGGTGATCTCGAGCCAGTACAGGGCGGTCCAGGTCTCCTGCACGAAGGCGAAGGCGTCCCAGATGGTGTCGTTGGCCGGATCGATGAAGAAGCCCGCGCTCTGGGGCTCGCCGCTCATGTCGGCGTACTGCAGGTCCTCGAGGGCCAGGGTCTTGTTGTACTCGAAGCCGACGCCGCCCACCAGCACGTGCCCGACCCCCGGTCGGGCCTGGACGTCGACGCCGGTGCCGGTGCGGGTGGTCTCCTTGAAGGTCTCCACCAGGGTGGAGCGCCACTCCACGCTCTGGTCGCCGGTGTCTTCGTCGGTGACCAGCTCGGGGTCGGAGAACCAGGCGTAGGAGCCGGGATCGTCGTAGTGCTGCAGGTAGAGGTATGGGGTCAGGGACAGGTTGCGCGAGATGTCGAAGCGGTAGCGGGCGTTGAAGAACTGGTCCCGGTAGCTGAGGTTGTATTCGTCCATGCTCTGCAGGAGCACATCGAGCGCGTCGTCCTGGGCCTGGGTGAAGTAGGTGTGGCGGTAGTCCACGGCGGCCAGCGAGAGCTCGAGGGCGTCTGTTTGGACACGCAGGGAGGCGTTCATGGCACGGCGGGGCTGGGTCCCGTGGATGTTGGCCTGGCCCTTGGGGTTGACCTCGAGGCCGTCGCCGTCGGTGCCCAGGAAGCGCACGGTGCCCGCCACGCCGAGCTTGCGGCCGCGGCTCATGGTGATGTGGTCGCCCATCACGAAGGCCGCCGAGTGGCGCCCGTAGGAGCCGCCGGTGGCACGGACGAAGGCTCCGCCGAGGTCTTCCGCGCTGTAGGTGACCACGTTGATGACGCCCGAGAAGGCGTTGGTGCCGTAGATCGCGGACCCGGGACCCTTGATGATCTCGACCTGGCGCACGTTCTCGAGGGGGATGTACTCGTCGATCCAGGCGTGGGTGTAGACGCCGTCGTACCAGGGCACGCCGTCGATGAGCAGCAGGAACTTGTTGTTGTCCGGCGCGACCACACCGCGGAAGTAGGCCAGGGAGCGGCCCTCGGGCGCCTGGGTGATGTAGACGCCCGGCAGGGAGGAGAGCATGTCGGAGATGGTGAGGAAGCCCCGCTCGCGGATCTCGCGGTCGGTCAGCACCGTGACGATGCTCGGCGCCTGGCGCGTGGTCTGCGCGTAGCGCGAGGCGACGGTGACCATCTCCTCCTCGATGCGGAACGCGTCGGCCTCGTCGGGCTCCGTGAAGGGGTCGACCACCGTGCCCGCGAGGGCCGGGGGAGCGATGAGCAGCGCAGCGATGGGGGCCTGGAACAGCACGGACAACTCCTGGAGCCAGGCTATCACGGACCCCGTATGGGAGGCAGCCTCCGGGGAGGATAGCATCCACCCCATGAGTCCACGTCCCCAGTCGCAGCTCGCCCGCAGAGAGCTGGCCACCCAGCGCAAGCTGCGCATCGCCATCGGCGCCGGTGCCCTGGTCCTGATCGTGGGCACCTTCGGCTACATGGCCATCGAGGGCTGGAGCTTCCTCGACGCCCTGTGGATGGTGGTCATCACCGTCACCACCATCGGCTTCGGCGAGGTCCACCAGCTCAGCCCGGCGGGACGCCTGTTCTCCCTGGGGCTGATCCTGTTCGGTGTCGGCATCGTGACCTACTCGGCCACCACCTTCGCCCGCGCCGTGATCGACGGGGACATGGCGCGGCTGTACAGGCAGCGGCGCAAGGAGCGCATCATGAAGAAGCTCGAGCACCACTACATCGTGGTCGGCTACGGCCGCTTGGGGCGCGTCGTGGTCGAGGATCTCCAGCGCAGCGGCGTGCCCGTGTGCGTCGTGGAGCGGGACCCCGAGCTCGTCGAGGAGCTCGAGCACGGCGGCCAGGTCCCCGTGGTGCGGGGAGACGGTGCCAGCGACGACACCCTGCGGCTGGCCGGTGTGGAGCGGGCCCAGGGGCTGGCCATCGCCCTGCCGTCGGCGGCCGAGGCCGTCTACGTCTCCATGTCCGCCAGCCAGCTCAACCCCAAGCTCAACATCGTCACCCGCATCGACGAGCCCGAGGCCAGCTACCGGGCCCGGCGGGTGGGTGCCCGCCAGGTGGTCAACCCCTACCGGATGGCCGGCTGGCGCATCGCCCACGGCCTGCTGCGGCCCATGGCCACCAACTTCCTGGACCTGGCCACCTTCTCGGTCCACGAGGAGTTCGCGGTGGACGAGCAGACCATCCCCAAGGGGAGCCCCTTCGCCGGCAAGACCCTGCGGGAGTTGGCCATCGGCGCGGAGCACAAGCTGCTGGTGGTCGCCATCCAGAAGCCCAACGGCACGATGCAGGCGACCCCAGGAGGCGGCGTGATGCTCGAGCCGGGGGACACCGTCATCGTGATCGGCGATCCGGAGCGCCTGGTGGAATTCGCCCAGGCGGTGGCGGGCTGATCGCTCCCGCTGGCGTTGTGGCGTTGACGCGGGGCGGCGCGCGTGTGAGATTCCCGCCATCGGGTGCCCTGTGCGCCCCAGTCAAGCTCGTGACGCCACCCTCTCTCTGATGGGTCGATCGCGTCGGAATCATCTTTTCGCCTTTGTCCATTTCTCTCGGGTCCCCGCCCGAGCCCCCTTCGGACCCGTGTGGTCCGCGCCGCTTCCCGTCCCCGGAGCAGAGTGGCATGACGAACGAGTCGACATCATGAGCGCCGAAGACATGCGCCTGGTGCCTCGCCATCCCGTCGTGCGGCCAGCAGCCGCCCCCGTGCCCCTGCGCCTGGGACCCGCGGCGATCTCGTGGAGATCGCTTTGCCTACCGAAATCATCGTCAACAGCACGGGGCGTGAGACCCGGGTAGCCATCCTCGAGAACGGCCAGCTGGCCGAGCTCCACATCGATCGCGGCGAAGGCCGTGGCTACGTCGGCAACGTCTACTACGGCAAGGTCGTGCGCGTGCTCCCGGGCATGCAGGCCGCCTTCGTCGACATCGGCCTCGAGCGGGCCGCCTTCCTCTACGTGGGCGACATCTTCCCCGCGTTCCTGGACCTGGCCTCGGCCGACGAGCCGGTGGATCCCGAGCTCACCATGGCCGAGGAGACCCCGCGCTCCACCCCGCGTGAAGGCCAGCCTCCCATCCAGGATCTGCTCAAGGAAGGCCAGCACATCGTGGTCCAGGTCGCCAAGGACCCCATCGGCACCAAGGGCGCCCGCATCACCACCCACATCACCCTGCCCGGGCGCTACCTGGTCTACATGCCCACGGTGGACCACATCGGCATCTCCCGCCGCATCGAGAAGGATCGGGAGCGCCGCCGCCTGCGCAACTTCGTCGAGAAGCGCCGCAAGAAGGGCCAGGGCTTCATCGTCCGCACCGTCTGCGAGGGCCACTCCACCCAGGAGCTCGAGCAGGACATGGACTACCTGGTGAACACCTGGATCAAGGTCCAGACGACCGCCAAGGAGGCCAAGGCCCCCGCCATGCTGCACGAGGAGCACGATCTCGTGCTGCGCGTGGTGCGCGATGTGTTCGACGAGAACGTCCAGCGCATGGTGGTCGATGAACCCGCCATGTTCGAGAACGTGCGCGGCTTCATGCGCGACTTCCTGCCTCGCAGCCGGGATCGCGTGCAGCACTACCGCGGCGCCGACCCCTGCTTCGACGTCTACGGCATCGAGACCGAGATCACCCGTTCCCTGGGGCGCAAGGTCTGGCTCAAGTCCGGCGGCTACCTGGTCATCGACCAGACCGAAGCCCTGATGGCCATCGACGTCAACTCGGGCAAGTACGTGGGCACCTCGAACCTCGAGGACACCACGCTGAAGATCAACCTCGACGCGGTGAACGAGGTCGTCTACCAGCTCCGCCTGCGCAACATCGGCGGCATCATCATCATCGACTTCATCGACATGGAGAAGGAAGCGAACCGCGACAAGGTCTACCGCGCCCTCTCCGACGCCCTCCGCCGCGATCGCGCCCGCACCAACGTCATCAAGATCTCGGAGCTGGGCCTGGTGGAGATGACCCGCAAGCGCGTCCAGGAAGACCTCACCCGCTTTCTCTCCGAGCCCTGCATGTACTGCGAGGGCAAGGGCCACACCCGCTCCCGCGTCACCGTCTGCTTCGACATCCTGCGCGAGGTGCAGCGCGAGGCCAAGCGCTCCGGCAACCGTGAGCACATCATGGTCAACGCCCACCCCGCCGTGGCCGATCTGCTCTACGGCGAAGAGCTCCCCAGCCTCGAGGGCTTCGAGCAGAAGACCAGCCGCCGCATCGTGGTCCGTGCAGTGCCGCACTACCACCTCGAGCGGTTCGAGGTCTACAGCCGCTAGCGGTGCCCTGGCGCCGATGGTGCCTGGGGGTGGGGTTGGCGGTCGGGGCCGACAGCCGACGGCCGACGGCTTCGTCGCGGCGGGTTCGGATGTGGGTGGTGAGCCCGCGTCGTGAGCCCGGACAGTTTCTGGAACCCCCGCGGTGGCTGTAGGCTGTAGGCTGAAGGCGCAAGCGCGCAATCGCCCCAACCTGGAGCCATCTCCCCATGTCCGTCCGCCTCTCCGGAGAGCTGCTCGGCTTCTCCTACCAGGACGAGCGCTCGGCCTTCGCCGTGGCGCGGTTCAGGATGGAGGACGGCGAGGAGATCACGGTGGTGGGGCCCATCGGCACCGC
This sequence comes from uncultured Enterobacterales bacterium, assembly GCA_964481655.1. Lineage (GTDB taxonomy): Bacteria > Myxococcota_A > UBA796 > UBA796 > JAFGLY01 > CALDOK01. Next base: position 6,173 of record CAYZVO010000209.1, read on the forward strand.
GCGCCCGGGCCAGACCCTGGAGCTGTCCGGCCGCTGGGACAACCACAAGGTCCACGGGCAGCAGTTCAGGGCCTTCGGCTTCATGGCCGACGATCCCCGCAGCATCGAGGGGCTGACCGCCTATCTGTCCTCGGGCGCGGTCCAGGGCATCGGCCCCGAGCTGGCCGCGCGCCTGGTGGAACGCTTCGGCCTGGCGACCCTGCGGGTGCTGGCCGACCAGCCCGAGCGCCTGCAGGAGGTCGATGGCATCGGGCCGGCTCGCGCCGCCGCCATCCGCGAGGCCTGGCAGAGTGACAAGGAGGACCGGGAGCTGCACGCCATGCTGCGGGGCCACGGGCTCAAGCCCGCCCTGACCCGCCGCATCGTGGAGCGCTACGGCGCCGACGCCCTGAGCGTGGTCACCCGCAATCCCTACCGCATGGCCCGCGAGGTGCCGGGGGTGGGCTTCAAGACCGCCGACGCCATCGCCAAGCACAGCGGGATCGCCCACGATGATCCCGTCCGGGCCGAGGCCGCGGTGCTCCACGTCCTGGACGCCGCTCAGGACGACGGCCACTGCTTTCTTCCCCAGGGTGAGCTGGCCCAGCGCCTCGAGCAGCTCGACGTCCCACCCCCCGCCTGGCAGGCCGCGGCCAGGGATCTACTGGCGCGCAGGCGCTTGGTGTCCTGGGAGACCGCCGACCCGCTGATGCGCCCGCTTCAGCTGAGCTGGATGCACCAGCTCGAGCGGCGGGTCGCTGAGCGGGTCCTGGGCCTCACCGCCCTGCCGAAGCGCCCCAGCCTGCTCACGGTCGCCGACGCCGAGGCGGTCACGGGGCTGACCCTCAACGAAGCCCAGCGCGAGGCGGTCGAGCGCTCCCTCGAGAAGGGCATCGTGGTGATCACCGGCGGCCCCGGTACAGGCAAGACCACCATCGTCAAGGTGCTGCTGGCCGCCGCGCGGCAGCTGGGGCAGCGCTGGAAGCTGGCGGCTCCCACCGGGCGCGCTGCCCGCCGTCTGGCAGAGGCCTGCGGACAAGAAGCCTCCACCCTGCACCGGCTGCTGGACTTCGGGTTCCCCGAGATGACCTTCCGCCGGGACGCCAGCAACCCCCTCGAGGCCGACGGCGTGATCGTGGACGAGGCGTCCATGGTCGACCTGAAGCTGATGGCGGCGCTGCTCGAGGCCATCCCCCCGGGCGGGCGCCTGGTGATGGTGGGCGACGACCACCAGCTCCCCGCGGTGGGCGCTGGTCAGGTGCTGGGGGACCTCATCCGCTCGGGGGTGGTGGACCTGGTCCGGCTGCAGGAGATCTACCGCCAGGCCGAGGGCTCGGGCATCATCGTCAACGCCCACCGGGTGGACGGCGGCACCATGCCCATCAGCGCGGAACGCGAGCACCGGGACTGGACTCGCAGCATGGAGACCTGGCCCGGCCACCGGGCCAAGCCCCCCGAGCCCGCGCTGGACTTCTTCCTGGTCGAGCGCGAGGATCCCCTCGAGGTCCAGGCGGCCCTGCTGCAGGCGGTCACCGATCGGCTGCCCAAGCGGGGCTTCGACCCCATGCGCGACGTCCAGGTGCTCGCCCCCATGCACCGGGGGGAGCTTGGCACCGTGGTGCTCAACCGCAAGCTGCAGGCCAGCCTCAACGCTCGCGGGCGGACCCTCGAGCAGGGGGGCTACCTCTTCCGGGTGGGTGACCGGGTCATCCAGACCCGCAACAACTACCAGACCGAGGTCTTCAACGGCGAGGTGGGCCGCGTGCTCCAGGTCGAGGACAGCGGCCTGGTGGTGGACTTCGACGGCCGCGCCGTGCCCATCAGCGGGGAGCTGCTCCGGGAGATCCAGCCCGCCTACGCCATCACCGTGCACAAGTCCCAGGGCTCCGAGTACCCCGCCGTGGTCATCGCCCTGCACGGCGCCCACCGGATCATGCTGCGCCGCAACCTGCTGTACACCGCCATCACCCGCGCCGAGCGCTTCTGCTGCATCATCGGCCCCCGGAGGGCGGTGCGGCTCGCGGTCGGTATCTCCGGGCACCAGGACCGGCACACGCTGTTGGCGGATCTGCTGCGGGTGGGGGCGTAGGATAGGAGCTGTCAGCTGTCAGCTGTCAGCTGTCAGCTCCGGGTGTTGGCTCGAGAGGTGTCGTGGTGCCCAGCTTCATCGATGACAGTGGTCGCGTCGATATTCGTTCCCTCAGCCTCGCCGAGATCCGCACCCTCGTCCAGGGCATGGGCAAGGAGAAGTTCCGCGCCCTGCAGGTCTACAAGTGGGTCTGGCAGCGGCTGATCACCGACTTCTCGGAGATGACCAACATCTCCAAGTCCTACCGCGCGGAGATGGGGGAGAAGGCCCACCTGGATCTGCTCGAGCAGCACCGCTTCGAGCGTTCGGTGGACGGGACCCGCAAGATCGCCTGGACGCTGCACGACGGACACATCATCGAGTCGGTGCTCATCCCCGATGGCGAGCGGCTCACCCTCTGCATCTCGAGCCAGGTGGGCTGCGCCATGGGCTGCGCGTTCTGCCTCACCGGTGACCTGGGGCTCATCCGCAACCTGCGGCCCTCTGAGATCGCCCTGCAGGTGGCCCAGTCCGAGCGGCTGCTGGACGATGGCGAGCGGATCTCGAACATCGTGCTGATGGGCATGGGCGAGCCCCTGGCCAACCTCGATCACGTGCTGTTGGCCATCGAGATCGTGCTCGACGAGAACGCCCTGAACTACAGCCACCGCAAGATCACCGTGAGCACCGCGGGGCTCGTCAAGGGCCTGCGACGGCTGGCCGAGGCGACCCCGGTGAACCTGGCGGTGAGCCTCAACGCCACCACCGACGAGCAGCGCCGGGCCATCATGCCCGTGAACAAGGCCCACGACCTGGCCGAGCTGCTCGAGACCTGCCGCACCATCCCGATCCCGACCGGCAAGCGGATCACCTTCGAGTACGTGATGATCGGCGGCTTCAACGACAGCCTCGCCGACGCCAAGCGGCTGCTGAAGCTGCTGCGGCCGGTCAAGGCCAAGGTCAACCTCATCCCGTACAACGAGAACCCCGACCGGGACCTGAAGCGCCCCGCGGACGATGTGGTCAAGGCCTTCCAGCACGCCGTCATCCAGGGAGGCATCCAGTGCTCGGTGCGCACCTCCCGGGGGCGGGACATCTCGGCGGCCTGCGGGCAGCTCGGCAAGAAGGGCTGAACCGCCCGGCGTGGGCTGGGAAAGCGAGCTAATGGACAGGTGTTCGAACCCTCGAGATCAGTGGGAGTAGCGACATGAAGCGCATCGGCATCATCGGCGGAACCGGGCTCTACGAGATGGAGGGGGTGCAGAACCTCCGCCAGGTCCGGGTCGACACCCCCTACGGCGAGCCCTCCGACGCCTTCATCGCGGGCGAGCTGGGCGGCGCCGAGGTCTTCTTCGTGCCCCGCCACGGCATCGGCCACCGCTTCACCCCGACCGAGGTCCCCTACCGGGCCAACATCTTCGCCCTCAAGAAGCTGGGGGTCGACTGGATCATCTCGGTCAGCGCCGTGGGCTCCCTGAAGGAAGAGATCGTGCCCGGGCACGTGGTGCTCATCGACCAGTTCATCGACCGCACCCGCAACCGCCAGTCCACCTTCTTCGAGAAGGGCCTGGTGGCCCACGTGGCCTTCGGCGATCCCGTCTGCGGCGCCCTGCGCGGCATGCTGCTCGAGTCGGCGGCCGAGGTGGGCGCGACCCACCACGACGGCGGCACCTACGTCTGCATGGAGGGCCCCGCGTTCTCCACCAAGGCTGAGAGCAACCTGTACCGCTCCTGGGGAGCGTCGGTCATCGGCATGACCAACATCCCGGAAGCCAAGCTCGCCCGCGAGGCCGAGATCTCCTACGCCACCCTGGCCATGTGCACCGACTACGACTGCTGGCACACCGACCACGACGACGTCACCGTCGATCAGGTGGTCGCGGTGCTGAAGGCCAACGTGGCCCTGGCCAAGGAGATCATCCGCGTGGCCGTGCCCCGCGTGGTGGCCTTCGACGGCCCGCCCCCCGCCCGGGGCGCCCTGTCCACCGCCGTGCTCACGCAGCCTGGTGCCATCCCCAAGGGCCGGCAGTACATCCTCGATGTGCTCACCGGCAAGGAGGCCTGATGAACCTGCGCCGTGTCCTGCCCCTGATCCTCGTGCTGGTCCTGTGCCTGCCCCTGCTGGTGGGCGCGGATCGCGGCAGCAAGAAGGAGCGCTCGCAGGCTCGCGGTGAGCTGGGCCGCGCGTACCTCTCCGAAGGCTCCGTCGAGCTGGCCATCGGCGCCCTGTCCGACGCCGTCGATCTCGACAAGAGCAACTGGGCCGCCTGGACCTTCCTGGGTCTGGCGCTGGCCGAGAAGGGTGACGATGATGGAGCCGAAGAAGCCTTCGGCAAGGCCCTCAAGCTCGCCGACGACCGGGCCGAGCCCCACTTCAACTACGGCCTCTTCCTCTACGGCCAGGAGCGCTACGACGAGGCCATCGTGCAGTACGAGCTGGCGCTCAAGGACCTCACCTACCGCAAGCCGGCGTTCATCCTGAACAACATGGGCTTCGCCCTGCTGGCCAAGGGGGACCACGATCGCGCCGTCGACGTGCTCCGCGAGGCTGTGATGCGGGCGCCCAATCTCTGCCCCGCGCGCTTCAACCTCGGCCTGGCCCTGCAAGGTGCCGGCGAGACCGACGACGCTGTCCGCGCCTACGCGGACGTCATCGAGACCTGCGGTGAGGACGCCCCGGGCGCCTATCTTCAGGTGGCGCGGCTCGAGATCGACCGCGGCCGTCCCCAGGAGGCAGTGCCCAACCTGATCCGTGTCATCGAGCTCGCGCCGGACACCGACGCCTCCGAGGCAGCCCAGGAGCTGCTCATCGAGCTGGAGCGCTGATGCGGGACCTGCGGGGCGAACGCGAGCTGCGGGGGCTGAAGCTGGGCGACGTGGCCCAGGCCACCAGCATCCCCAAGGACATCCTGGCCTCCCTCGAGGCCGAGCCGGACGCCCAGCTGCGCCCGGGCAGCACCATCGCGCGCTGGCGCGAGCAGTACGTGTCCTACCTCCAGCAGCGCCCCGTCGTCTCCGATCACCTCACCGACGCCACCGAACACCCCGAGCACACCGAGACCACCGTGGTCACCGGATCACCCCTGCGCACCCCCGTGGGCATGGCCCGGGCGCTGGGGCTCGGTGTGGCGGTCGCGGTGGTGGTGCTGCTGGGCCTGAAGGTGGCGGCGGAGCTGATGGAGGCGCCCGAGGTCGACGGCGGCGACGCGGTGGCCGAACAGGCCGACGCGCCCGTCGGCGATGCAGCGGGCGCCGAGGGTACCGAGCTGCCCCCGGTCCACGCCCTGAGCGTCCGGGCCATCGAGCCGTCGCGGATGCTGGCCATCGCCGACGGCGAGGTGATCCACGACGGCATGCTCCTGGCGCGACGATCCGTCGAGGTGACCGCCCAGCGCGAGCTGTCCGTGGAGCTGCCCGACCTCACCCGGGTCAAGATACGTTACAACGGCCAGGTCATCCGACCCCTCGGAAACCTCTCCGCCGGACGCCGCCTCGTCTTCATCGATGACGAGGGACCTTGATCTTCCGCTGCCCGATGTGATCGCCGATGCCCGAGAACCTGCTCCGGACCCGCGTCGAAGCCATCAGGCGCCTGGCACGGCGTCGGGCGGGGCGGCCGCTGGTCAACGTGCTGCAGAAGACCCGCGGTGAAGACGTCGCGGCCACCATGCCGCACCTGGCTCCCGCCGAGCAGCGCTTCGTCTTCGAGCACATCCACGACGACGAGATGGCCGCCGAGCTGCTGGCCCATGTGGGCGAGAACGACCTGGCCAACCTGGTCAAGCGCATGCCCCTCGATCGCCTGGTCGAGCTGCTCGACGCCATGGAGGTCGACGACGAGACCGACGTCATCGCCAGCTTGCCGGAGCAGATCCGCGAGCAGGTCATGGCGCGGATCGAGAAGGAAGACCGCGAGCACGTCGAGGAGCTGCTGGCCTGGCCCGAGGACTCCGCTGGCGGCATCATGCAGCCGGTGGCCTTCCGCCTTCACGACGACGCCACCTGCCGCGAGGCCATCCAGGCCCTGCAGGAGAGCGAGGACGTCGAGTCCGTCTTCTACCTCTACGTGGAGAACGAGCAGGGGCAGCTGGTGGGCGTGGCGTCGCTGCGCAACCTGCTGACCCATCCCCCGAACACGCCCCTGGCCGAGATGATGGTGCCCGACGTCATCACCGTGCCCCCCCACCTGGACCAGGAAGAGGTCGCCCGGGTGGTCTCCCGCTACGACCTGCTGGCCGTGCCCGTGGTCGACGACCACCGCCGCCTGCAGGGCATCGTCACCGTCGACGACGTCATCGACGTCATCCGGGAAGAGGCCGCCGAGGACATGATGCTCATGGTCGGTGTCCATCAGGACGAGGCCGACGAGCAGGTGGGCGTGCTCCAGTCCGTGCGGCAGCGCATCTCCTGGCTGCTGATCACCCTGTTGGGCGGCATCCTGATCGCCGAGCTGGCCAAGCTGTGGGAGACCGACATCGGCGCGTTCCCCATCCTGGCCGGCTTCCTGCCGGTGGTCATCGGTATGGGCGGTAACGTCGGCTCCCAGGCGGCCACCATCACCGTGCGCGGCATCGCGCTGGGCCGGGTCGAGCCCCGGGATGTGCTGCGCGTGGTCTGGCGCGAGTCCCGCATCGGCCTGATGCTGGGCCTGGCCTACGGCGTCATCCTGGCCATCTACTGCCTGGCCCGCTTCGACCAGCCCCTGTTCGGCGTCGGTGTGGGCATCGCCATCACGGCCGCCATGGCCACCGCCGCCATGGCCGGTGCCATCGTCCCGCTGACCCTCGAGAAGGTCGGCGTCGACCCCGCCGTGGCCACCATGCCCTTCGTCACCACGCTCATGGACCTCGTGGGCGGCGTGATCTACTTCAGCGTCACCACCGCGCTCATCGCGCTGACCGTCTAGGGTCGCGATGCCCGGCCCCGCCAGCCCCCACGACGCGGTGGTGCTGGGGATGGTGAACTACGGCGAGCGCGACCGCATCGTGCGCCTGCTGACCCCGGAGCTGGGCCGGGTGAGCGCCCTGGCCCGGGGCGCCCGCGGCTCGCGGCGGCGCTTCGGCGGCACCCTCGATCTGGGGGCCCGGCTGCGGGTCATGCTGCGGCGGGGCAGGGGAGAGCTGTGGCACCTGCAGGAGGCCGAGCTGGTGGAGCCGCGCCTGGGGCTGCGGGACAGCCTGCTGTCCATGGGCCTGCTCTCCTACGGCACCGAGCTGGTCGGTGCCTTCGCCCGGGAACACCACGCTGAGCCCCGGCTGTTCGGGCTGCTCGAAGTCTTCCTCACCGTGCTCGATGCGGCCACGGCGCCCCCGGGATCCATGTTCCGCGCGGGGCTCGAGATCAAGACCCTCACCGTGGCCGGCTTCGCCCCCATCCTGCTGCGCTGTGTGCGCTGCGGCGAAGCCCTCGAGGGCCTGGCCCACGTCTCCATGGAGGGCGGTGGTGCCCTGCACCGGGACTGCGGCGCCGGCGAGCCGGTGGACGCCGAGTTCCTGCACGCCCTCGAGCGCGCCCGCATGACCCGCCTGGTGGAGCTGCTGGATCTCGAGCTGCCCCCAGGGCCGGCCTGGCTCCTGGCGCGCTTCGCCGAGCACCACCTGCAGCGGGGGTTGAGCTCCCGATCATGGCTGCAGGGCTTGGGCTAGACCGCGGCTGGACGCCCCCTCGCCGCCGTGTCAGGATGTCCATGCCTTCCCCCTCCCACTGGAGCGTACCCATGAGTGGAAGGATCCGAAGCTGGGGACCCATCGTCGCCGTGTTCATCGCTGGCTGTGGTGAGGACCCCAAGGACGACACCGGCGTCGAGCCGGTGGACTGCACCCCCGCGGCCGACGCCGGCGCCGATCAACAGGTGACCTTCGGCGATGTCGTGGCCCTCGACGGCGCCGCCTCCCAGCCCTGCGACGGGCTCGAGGCTGCTGTCTACAGCTGGGTCTTCGACGCCGTGCCGGAGGGCTCGCTCGTCGACGAGACCTTTCTGGCCGACAGCGGCACCACCACGGCGGTGGTCAGCGGCTTCACCCCCGACACCATCGGCACCTACGTGCTCACCCTCACGGTGGAGCAGGGGGAGCTGAGCTCGGGGGCCGATGTCGTGGTGGTCGAGGTCGAAGCGGGGGGCGGCGCCCCCGTGGCCGACTGCGGCGGCGATCTCGAGGTGGACGTGGGCACCCTGGCCAGCCTCGACGGGTCGGGGTCCTCGGATCCCGACGGGGACAGCATCAGCTACGCCTGGTCCCTGACCAACACCCCCGAGGGCTCCAAGGCCGCGCTGTACACCGCCGACGAGGCGGAGACCTCGCTGGTCCCCGACGTGGCCGGCGCCTACGACGTGCACCTGGTGGTCTCCGACGGCATGCTCGAGTCCGAGCCGGCCTACTGCGTGGTCACCGCCGTGGCGGATGACCTGCCCCCGGTGGCCGACGCGGGCGAGGGCGGCACGCTACCCCCCTGCGACGAGCAGATCCTGCAGCTCGAGGGCTACGGCAGCTACGACCCCGAGGGCGAGCCCCTGACCTACGCCTGGTCCGTGCTGGAGAAGCCCGAAGGGTCCGCGCTCACCGACGCCGACTTCGACACCAGCTACGTGGCCCCCAGCGTCAGCTGGGATGTCGAGGGCACCTACGGCTTCCAGCTGTCCGTCAACGACGGCGCTCAGTGGAGCGCGCCCGATGTCGTGGTCTTCACCGTGTCGGCCTGCCCGGACGACACCGGCGATCCCGGCGACACCGGTGAGCCTGACGATCCCGTCGACACGGGCGCCCCCGTCTAGCGGTTCTCGTCCGCGGTGCGGGGGGCGTCGAGCTCCACCAGGATGGGCTCGACCACCAGATCCTCCACCATCATCAGCGACGCGGCTGGGCCGAAGACCAGCTCGACGGGGTCGGTCTTGGGATCGAAGCCCTCGGGGAAGCCGTCGCCCTTGGTGAACAGCAGCTCCACGTCCCGGTCGTCGCCGGTGAACAGCAGCCCGGCCTCGGCCTCGATGGTGTTGGCGCGGGTGGCGCCGTCGGGCAGGCGCAGGCTGATCCCGCTCGGGTCGATCCAGGCGACCTGGTCTCGCTTGCCGGTGAAGCGACAGCGCAGCTCGAGCGCGATGGACCGCTTGGAGCGCGAGGGCTCGTCGCGGACTTCGCAGGACAGCCCATCGCCGCTGGCCTTGGTCTCGTCGTTCAGCGCGAGGGGGGCGAGGGTCTCGGCGTCCGGGGCCACCCGCGCGATCCGCGAGGGGGGCGGCAGCACCCGGTGGCTGTCCATCAGCATACGCCGCAGGGGGTCCTCCACCGTGAAGCCCATGGAGATCTCCTCGCCGGGCCCGACGCGGCGCAGCTTGGTGGTGAGCTCCTCGCCGACCAGGTCGTCTCCGAACTGCACCATGGCGCCGATCTTCGGGACGATCAGGGTGCCGTCGGTGCCGTTGTCCAGCACCAGGTGGAACTTGGCCTTGTCCCGCCAGGTCCGCATCCCTACGATGCGCAGCCCGATCTCGCCGGCCTGCTCCGAGGCGTCGAAGTAATAGTTGACGTGGTCCTCGGGGTAGTCGTCATGGGCCGCCTGGGGGGTCCAGATGAAGGTCGAGCGGCGCTTCTCCTCCATCATGCCCGGGGTCCCGGCCAGGCTGACGTCGAGGCGGACCACGCTCTCCTTCTTCTTGTGCTCCAGCAGGCCCGGGCCGCAGACCGTGGCCGTGCGGTGGATCACCCGGAAGATGCGATCCTCGGGCTCGGTGAGCTCGAACGACGCGTAGTTCCCCAGGGGGGTGACACCGGCGATGTCCACCACCGTGCGTTCGCCCGTGAAGGGGTAGTCGTAGACCGCCAGCGTGGCGTCTTCGGGCCAGACCTGCTGGTCGTTGACCGTGTAGATCCAGTCGCCGGACGACTCCTCGACGCCGGCGGCGGTCTGCATGCTC
>CAYZVO010000210.1:0-16108 GCA_964481655.1 uncultured Enterobacterales bacterium
GCGCCCCCGGCAGGACTCGAACCTGCTACCCTCGGTTTAGAAGACCGATGCTCTATCCACATGAGCTACGGGGGCGTGCCGCGACCTCTATCCACGGCGCCGTGAGGCCGCACCTTGGAGCTTGTCGCGGATCAAATCCGTGCTGCCCCGAGACGTTGTGGCCAGACAAGGTCACTGTGCTCCCCTACTTCGCGCCGAGTACGGCGTGGCTGACGATCAGCGCTGGTGGGCGCTTGACCGATGCTCTATCCACATGAGCTACGGGGGCGTGCCGCGACCTCTATCCACGGCGCCGTGAGGCCGCACCTTGGAGCTTGTCGCGGATCAAATCCGTGCTGCCCCGAGACGTTGTGGCCAGACAAGGTCACTGTGCTCCCCTACTTCGCGCCGAGTACGGCGTGGCTGACGATCAGCGCTGGTGGGCGCTTGACCGATGCTCTATCCACATGAGCTACGGGGGCGTGCCGCGACCTCATCTCCAGCGGGCAGGCAGACCGCACCCGCGACTCATGCCCCACAGAGGCCAGCTCGGTCCCAGCTGCGACCCCCGCTCCCCGGGAATGCCCCTCCCCCTCCCTCCGTACCCGCGGGCGAGCCGCCCGCACGGGCTCCGCTATGATGGTGGACCCGGCGACGGGCAAGGAGAGAGCACGGTGGAGATCCACTGCAAGACCTGCGGAGCACCCCTCGAAGAACGCGCCATGGACCGCGAGCGCGGGCTGGCGCGCTGCACCTACTGCGACACGGTGGTGGAGCTGGACTTCTCGCGGCCCGCCCCCAAGCCACGGGCCGCCCACGAGCGCGCACCGGTCGCCATGCCCGACCACTTCGAGGTCGGGTACGAAGCCGGCGAGATGGTGATCCGCTGGGGGTGGTTCACCACCAAGCACCTGATCTGGTTCGTGTTCCTGATCGGCTGGTTCGGGGTGATGATCAACGAGTACACCGGCCTGCTCTCGTCGACCGGCCCCAGCGCCGACGCCAGCGCATCGGAGATGCTCCTTGTCGTCCTGCTCCACGGCGGCTTCGGCCTGGCCATGGCCTACGTCACGCTCTGCGGCTTCATCAACAAGACCACCCTGCGCGCCAGGGATGGACACATGAACGTCCACCACAGCCCCCTGCCCTGGCCCGGCAGCGGCACGGTGGAAGGGGTCCGGCAGCTGTACTCGAAGGAGCGGGAGCACCGCGGCCGCCGGGGGCGGGTCAGCTACAGCTACGAGCTGCACGCCGTCACCACCAGCGGCATGCGCAAGCTGGTGGGGCGCCTGCAGGAGGCACCCCAAGCCCTGTGGCTCGAGCAGACCCTCGAGGAACACCTGGGCATCAGCGACCGCCCGGTGGGCGGCGAGCTGCCGCGACACTGAGCGCCCCCCGGGGTACAGCCTGTCCATGCTCCGCCGCCGCATCCGACGCAGCCTGGACCGGGCCCGCACCTTCATGGGGTTCCCCCCCAAGGAGCGCCCGCCGCTGTCCGACGATGAGCGCACGCCGGTCGAAGGCGTGGGGAGCATCCGGGACCCCGGCCACAACCCGGAGTCCATGCGCGCCCCCTGCGGCCGTCCGTCGCACGGGGACCAGGAGGCCGAGGAATGAGCGAACGAGGATGGATGGGGGTCTGCAGGGACACGGTCTTCGAGCTGGGGCTCGACCCGGGCTGCCTCGAGGTGCTCGAGGCCTTCCGAGGTGGCGACGAGTCGTGGGCCGGACAGCCGCTGGGCTTCGATCAGCTCGAGCAGCGAGCCCGCCGCTTCGCCTCGAGCCTGGCGCAGGACATCGCCGACACCCTGGATGGGGAGATCGACGCCGACCAGGCCGAGATGTTCTCCCGCCGCTACCTGGCCCTGCTCGACCTGCTCGAGCAGCTGGCCGAGCAGTCCGGCGAGGCCCGGATCCTGCGGGTGGGCGCCGCCCGCCGCATGGCCGAGATCCTCGAAGCCGACAAGCCCCGAGCCCTGAGGGTGCGCGCGCTGGTGGACTTCTACACCAGCCACGCGGCCCTGCTGCACCACCGCCAGCGTCTGGCCGACACCGAGCCACCGAGCATCGAGCAGCTCGCCGACGGCCTCGACTGGGCCGAGGCGGTCCCCGGCCTGGAGCACGCCCTGATCGAGGGCGAGAGCGAGCTGGGCCCGGTGCACATCAACCTGCTGCGCGCGGCCAACGCCCGCCTGCAGGCCCTGGACTGCCGCCGCATGGCCCGCGGCGCGGGCCGCAGCTTCGTGCAGCAGGTGGTGCGGGCCGACGCCATGGCCGCCATCTCCGGCGGGTTCTTCCTCTACTCCGAGCCGGACATCGAGCCCCCCAGCCGGCGCACGGACCCCGTCGGGATGCTGCTGGCCGACGGCGAGCTGCACAACCCGCCGGTGTTCCACCGGGCGACGCTCACCCAGGACATCGAGGGCCTCGCCTCGGTCACGACCATGAGCCTGGTGGGCACCACCATCACCTGGCGTGACGGCAGCCGATCCACGGTGGCCACCAGCAACAGCCTGGCCCAGCTTGGGGTCCAGCCCGCCGCCTTCAACCGCGCCTGGGGCGAGCAATGCCCCGACCACGAGGGCCCGTCGGTGGCCATCGTCGGCGACCGGATCATCGCCCTCGAGCAGGGCGCCCTGGCCATCCCCCTGGCCGGCTTCGTGCTCTGCCTGCCCCCGGCCGACACCCGGCGCCCAGCCTACACCCCCGGCGCCAAGCTGCGCTACGAGCTGCCCCCGGCCCCCTCGGGCCAGCCCCTGCACAACGCGGTGGCCGGCGGCCCCATGCTGGTCTCATCGGGCCGGATCGAGATCGACCTGCGGGCCGAGGACTTCGTGGGCACCGCGCCCCCCGCGACCTTCTCGGGCGATGAGACCTTCGACCACAACCTGCTGCCCCGCATGGCCGTGGGCCTCGACGAAGAAGGCCGCCTGCTGATGGCCGCCGTCGACGGCCGCAACTTCCACCGGGCCCCGGGCTTCACCCTGGGCGCCACCGCCCGCCTGATGCAGGCCCTGGGCTGCGTGGACGCCATGAACCTCGACGGCGGCTCCTCCAAGCGCATGGTGCTCCGGGGCGAGGTGCTCGACCTGCCCACCACCGAGCTGGTCGCCCGCCCCCTGAGCGAGGACGACTACCACGACGCCCCGGTGCGCCCGGTCCACAGCGCGATCCTGCTGTACTACCGCACCGAGCAGGAAGACGAGGACGAGGTGGAGGGCGAAGACACCGAACAGGACGAGACCACCGACCCGCCCGCCGACTCCGATCCCGGCGAGGCGGGCGCCCAGGATTAGCACCCAGGAGCCCCCATGCGCCCCGCGCTCACGATCCTCACCCTCGCCGCCCTCGGCTGCGGCAGCGACCTGATCTGCGGTGACGGCACGGTCGAGCAGGACGGCGAGTGCCGCCCGGTGACCGACACGGGCCTCGAGCCCGACACCGACACCGACGCCGACGCCGACGCCGACACCGACACCGACACCGACACCGACACGGATGCCGACACCGACACCGACACCGACGTCCCACCCCTGGAGCCCAAGGTCCTGATGGTGATGATCGACGGGTTCATCCCCGACGTCATCCCCCTGACCGACACCCCGGCCATGGACTGGCTGCTGCCAGGCTCCGCCTGGAGCATGGAGAGCCGGGCCGAGAGCACCACCATCAGCGGCTCGGGCTGGTCGAGCTTCCTCACCGGCGTGCACTGGGACAAGCACGGCGTGGCCGACAACGAGTTCGACGACACCCACTACGACGCCTACCCCCACATCTTCGGCCTGGCGCACCAGGCGCTGCCCGACGCCATCACCGCCGGCTGCCAGTCCTGGCTCCCCATCGAGCAGGGCCTGGTGGAGCCCAGCCTGCCCGACCACCACAGCTTCCACGACTACGACGACTACTCGGACAGCTACTTCGACGAGGCCAGCCCCGACCGCTACTGCGGCGAGGACGTGGCCGACTGGGCCGCCAACACCGACGCCGATCTGTACGTCATCCAGTTCGGGGACACCGACGGCGTGGGCCACGCCTACGGCTACGGCGCCGAGTACAGCGACTACCAGAACGAGATCACCGAGGTCGACGGCTTCGTGCTGGACATCCTCGACGCCATCGACGGCCGCGCCACCCGCATGGACGAGGACTGGATGGTCATCGTCTCCGCCGACCACGCCGGCGATCCCATCCTCCACCACGGCTTCAACATCCCCTCGCACCGGCTCACCCCCATGATCGTCTCCGGGGACTCGGTGGAGCCCGGTGAGATCTGGCCCCCGCCCCAGACCGTGGACGTGGTCCCCACGGCCCTGGCCCACCTGGGGGTGGACCTGGACGCCTGGCCGGAGTGGGATCTGGACGGCGTGCCCATCGGCCTCGAGGCCACCAGCCCCCCCACCGCGGCCCTGGACACCAACCTCATCTTCAACGGCGACGCAGAGCACGAGCGCGGCTACACCGACTACGACGGCGAGCCCGACGCCTGGGTCGCGGGCTGGTACGACCCCGACTACCTCACGGTGCTGCAGTACGACGCCCCCGACGGCTTCCCGTCCTCCGACGACCCCGGCCCCACCGAGCGGGGCGACAACTTCTTCGCCGGCGGCGGGGTGGCCTACAGCACCGACATGAGCCAGCTCATCGACGTCGAGCCCCTGGCCCTGGCCATCGACAGCGGCGCCACCTACACGCTCACCGGCTGGCTGGGGGGCTACGCCGACCAGAACGACCGGGCCAGCCTGACGGTCAGCTTCATGGAGCGGGACGGCACCGAGCTGGGCTCGGACAGCATCGGCTCGGTGTGGGCCTCGGATCGCGGCTACGCCACCGGCCTGATCCAGCAGCAGACCACCGGCACCGTGCCCCAGGGCACCCGCCAGGTCGAGGTCACCCTGGACTGCACCTGGTCATGGGGCTTCAACGACGGCTACGCCGACAACCTCAGCTTGGTGATCTCGCAGCCCTAGCGCGCTGTAAGTCCCGGGCCATTCCGGACGTTCCACCTCCGCGGAACGCAGGGCCGCCCTCGCGTGTCGAGAGGTCGCCCTGCCCAACCCCCGGAGGTCACCATGCGTCCCGTCCCGTCCCTCACCCTCGCCCTCAGCGCCCTCGCCCTCTCCACAGGCTGCGCCGAGGAAGCGCTCTGGCCCGTGCGGGCCACCATCGACGACGGGCAAGTGCTGATGGGCTCCATCGAGACCCCGGAGCTTCTGCTCGAGGGCGGCCTGGGCACCATCGCCATCCCCTGGGAGGACATCGGCGAGGTGGTGCCCGTGGAGGGCGAGGAGCTGGCGGCCTCAGGCGACCACGTCACGGTCTGGCTGCGCAACGGCAGCGAGCTGACCGGCCGCTGGGTGGACGCTGAGCTGGCCATGGATCTGAGCGTCGGCGGCGAGCTGGTCGGGGTCGATGTGCCCGTGGACCAGCTGCTGCGTCTGCAGACCCAGGGCGGCGAGATCTGGCCCCAGGGCGTGGTCTACCGCGTGCGCACGAGCCACGGCGACGACTTCCTGATCGACCCCGAGTCCACCCGCATCGCCCTCGAGAACGAGATGGGCACCTTCGCCCCCTTCCTGGCCGAGTGCGCCTCGGCCCAGCCCCTCGAGGACCCCACCGGCGACTGGCGCATCGAGCTGCTCACCGGCACCGTGCTCATCGGACCGCTGGTGGACGACGCCATCACCGTCGACCTCGGCATCGGCCCCGGCGAGGCCACCGTGCCCCTGGACATGCTGGTGAGCCTGGACCGCCAGGACTGGGGCGGGGTCTGGTACGAGGACGAGAGCACCCGCATCTCGGATCGCATCATGCAGGCCATCCCCCGGCCGGCCGCCCGGCAGCTGCAGCCCGCCGCGGCCGCACCGGTGGAGAGCTGGGACCCGATGGAGCCGGAGATGGCCGCGATGGCCGGTGAGAGGCTCCCGGAGACGAGCCTCGAGGTGGACGGTCGCTTCCAGGACACCGGAGGAGGCCTGGGGGGAATGGAGGCCGACAACCTCCGCGGCCAGGGCGCCGCAGATGGCTGGTTCAGTAATGCTGATCTGGCGACGGTGAAGCACGCGATCTGATGACGCGCGATCCCGTGATGCGCTATGCTGGCCTCCCCCCGGCAGCGTCCGCCGGGACGAGCCTTGGAGCCACCATGATCCGCATCGCCCTCATCGCCTCAGCGCTCACCCTCGTCACCGGCTGCGAGCAGCAGACGACCACCGTCAGCGGGATCAAGGGCACCGAGGCCACCCGCACCTGCTCCCGGGCCTACGGCAGCACCGAGGCGAAGATCGACGAGCTGATGAAGAAGCACGGGCTCACCGAGCGGCCCCCGATGGCCACCAAGGAAGAGTTCGTCGCCGTCTGTGAGCAGCTGCCCCTCGATGCCGCCAAGTGCCTGGACCCGGTCTGGGCCAGCGCCGACCCCGAAGGCTGCAAGGCCGAGCGCGAGCAGCTGCCCGAGGACGTGCAGAAGAAGCTCGAGACCATCCTGCAGGCCGCCGAGGAGCCCAAGGAAGAAGCCCCCGCCGAGGGCGAAGAGGGCGCTGAAGGTGAAGAGGGCGCCGCCGATGGCGAGGCCGCAGATGGCGAAGCCGCTCCGGCCGAAGGCGAGGCCGCTCCGGCCGAGCCCGCCGCCGAGTAGGTCCGCTCCATGAACAGCCCGGAAGAGGTCCTGGTCCACTGCGCCCAGGGCGAGCTGGAGATGCAACTCGTGCGCGACCTGCTGGATCGCCACGACATCCCCAACCGCTACCAGGGCGAAGCCCTGCGCATCACCCACGGCTTCACCGCCGACGGCCTGGCCGCCGTGCGCATCTTCGTCCCCGCCGCGCACGCCGAGCGCGCGATGGAGCTGCTGGCCGCCCTGGACACGGGCGAGCTGGCCCTCGAAGAGGGCGAAGGCCCCGACGCCGAGGTCGCCCGGAAGGACTGGAAGAACCTGCCGTAGCGATCACTCGGCGCCGTCGTCGCCGTCCTCGTCCTGCACCCACTGCCCGCGCTCCGATCCGCGGAAGGGGCGCATCATGTTGGCGTGGTGGGGGGCGAAGGGCCACTCGGTGGTGTGACAGGTCTCGCACCTGGACTCGGAGCCCACGGGGAAGGGCAGGCCGGTGAGCCGCAGGGGCTGCAGGTTGTCCCGGTGCTGCTCCACGGGGTTGGTGGCCGGGTAGAGCGCGTGGGGCGAGCCGTGGCAGGCGGGGCAGCGCAGGCCCATCATGCCGGTGCGATCCCGGAACAGGGGGAGCTCATCCGTGCCCGCCCAGGCGCCGAAGCCGTCGTAGGCCGAGGGCTGGGCGAAGTCCACGTGGCAGGCGCTGCAGTCGGGCTGCTGGGTCCAGGCGACCCTGGGCTCGATCTCGTCGATGGGGCGCCCGACCTTGCCCTCGAGGGCCTTGATCAGCGTGGCCGCCATGGGGGCCCCGGGCTCGGCCTTCAAGGTGGCCACCGCGTGGTCGGCCATGCTGCCGTGGCACATGGTGCAGTCCATGCCGCGGCTGGCGTGCAGGCCGCGGTAGGCGCGGGTGGGCCCGTCGGCGTGGCTGGGGTGGCAGCTGCGGCAGGCGTCGCCCCGCTCGAGGTGCATGGTGGTGGCGTGGAAGCCGTGCAGGGCCGCGGAGAGGGAGAGGGTCTCGGGCTGGCCTTCGGCCCCGGTGCTGACGTCCGGGTGGCACTCACCACAGCGCACGGGCTGTCCGCCGCGGGCCTGGGCCCGCAGCTCGGTGCCCTGGTCGCGGTCGTGCAGCGCCAGGATGTCCAGCGCGGTGGGGTCCGCCACGCCGGCCTTGTGCTCGCTGCGGCGCCAGCCACCTTCGTGGCAGCGGCTGCAGCCCAGCTCGGTGCTCATGGGCAGGGCGACCTGGGTGGAGGCCAGCAGCTGACCGTCAGCGTCCCGGGCCTCGAGGGCCACCAGCGGGTAGGGGTCGTAGGTCCCGTCGCTGGCGTAGGGCACCACGGGGACGCGCTCGACCCGCCAGGCCTTGCTGTCGTCGATGTGCGTGAGCTCTCCGACGAAGGCCTGGTTGGCGTCGGCATAGGCCCAGGCGTCCACCTGGCTGCCCGGATCCCGGTGCCGCTCGTCGATGGCGTAGCCGATGGTCACGCCCTCGGTGACCCGGGTGGGGTGGTCGGCGCGGTGGATGAGCACGGCCTCGAGGGCGGCCGCGGGGGGCTGGAGCACGAAGCGGTCCAGGCAGTCGGCGAAGCTGTGCATGCCCCGCTCGCTCCAGGCCAGCAGCACGTACTCGCCAGGCTCCTGCCGCGGCGGCGGATCGGCGGCCCGCGGGCCCTCGGGGCCCTCGGACTCGGGGCTGTCGATGGGCTTGCCGTGCAGGGAGGCCAGGTACGCGGCCAGGGCGTCCCGCTCCGCGGGGGTGCCCGCCAGGGGCGGCATGTAGTCGCGCACCGTGCCCATGCCCTCGAGCCAGGCCCGCAGGCCGTCGTAGGACAGGGACTGGATGTGCGGACGGATGTCGTTGTAGATGCCACCCCGGGTGTGGCAGGCCAGGCACTGCAGGTTGAACAGCTCGCGGCCCGCGGGCACGCGGTTGTCGACGGTGAGCTGGCCGGTGAAGTCCCACTTGGCCATGGCCAGCAGGCCCTCGCTGCGGGAGCGCTCGATGTCGTCGGGGCTCAGGCCGTTGGCGTACATCACGCCGGGGATGATCCAGGGCTTGCGGGCGGCCTCGCGCAGGTACTCGAAGCTGCCGGTGGCCACCAGGCCCATCAGCAGCATCAGGGCCACCACCAGCTGCCCCACCCGCCGGGGCACGAACAGCATGACCAGCGTGAGCAGCAGCAGCACCCCCGCGGCCACGGCGCCGTGGGAGAGGAAGACCCAGCCTTCGGGGTTGAGCTCGAGCAGGCGCACGCGGAGATCGTCCGGCACCGCGCTGACGTACCACCAGCCCGAGAGCTTGAGCCCCACCACCGGCAGCAGCAGCCAGGCCACGCCGATGCGCACCAGGCGCTTGCGGATGTGCTCGAAGCGGGCCCGCATGGCAGTGATCAGGGCGAACAGCCCGGCCAGGGACAGGGCCACGCAGGTGCGGAAGGCCACCGAGGGCAGGAAGGTGGGGTTGAAGAAGCCGCTCCAGAACGAGCCGTCGTCGATCCAGGCGCCCGGGGTGAGCATGAAGGCGATGATGCCGGCGATGATCACCAGGCTCATCCACGCCGCGAAGGCGTAGATCCCGGCGATCTTCAGGCGGTCCCGCGGCCGCAGCCGATCGAAGGCGTAGTGGTAGATCAGCAGCGCCACGATCTCCATGACGAAGAAGACCCACTCGGTGGCCCAGCCGAAGACGAACTCGTGGATGAGCAGCGAGGTCGCCGCCGGGTTGACCAGGGCGACGGTGAACCAGATGCCGACGCCGGTGACCCCGCCGAAGACCATGGTCAGCAGCAGGAAGAAGCGGGTGTGGGCCCGCACGAAGTCGAGCAGCTCGGGGTCGTCCTTGCGCTGGGACCACCAGTCCATGAACAGCAGGAAGATGCCGCCGCCCACGGCGAACTGGGCCACGTAGACGTGGATGATGGAGACGAAGGCCACCAGGGTGGGGCCACCGATGAGGTCGAGCTCCCAGATGGGGTAGTTCATGCCGCCTCCCCCTCGTCACGGCGCAGCACCAGCCGCACCATCCAGGCCACCACCACCAGGCCCGCCACGAAGCAGGCCAGGAAGACCAGCAGCGGACCCACCTGGGTCTCCACCGGCAGGTTGAGCAGGTGTCCGGGGACCCGCTGGAAGGCGACCCGCAGGGTCTGCCGCAGGGCGATCATCGCCGCCATGGTGCCCAGGTACAGGCCCACGGTGGGCCAGAGCTTCTTCATCTGTCCGGTGACGATGGAGCCCAGGGCCAGCAGGATGCCCAGCCCGAGCAGCCCGGTGAGCAGGAGGTCCTTGCCCAGCAGCTGGGAGCGCAGCCCGGGGGGGAGCACCGCGATCTGGGCCACGCCCACCAGCACCTGGACCTTGGTGGCCCAGGCGAAGATCTTGAGCCCACGGGTCCGCCGCGCCCGCACCACCGCGCGGTGGCGCCAGCGCCGCCAGCCCTCGAGGGCAGCCTGCCACAGCCCGCCCACCGCCACACAGGCCACCGCGAAGTGCAGCCAGCGGGGCCAGAGCAGAGGCATGGCCAGGTTGAGCTCGAGGCCGTCGCGGGAGCGCTCGTAGATGGCCCAGCGGCCAGGCTCGAGCATGAGCGTCATGTTGTTGGCCAGGATGAAGCCGATGCACAGCATCAGCAGCGCCACCAGCGGCGCCACGATCTGCTGGGCCTTGCCCGCTTGGACCACGTACAGGCCGTAGTAGGCCAGGATCAGGGTGGGGACGATCAGCAGCCAGGGCACGGCCATCAGGACCGAGCTGGAGAAGAAGTGGGTGCCCCAGGTGACCTGGAGGAACAGCAGCGGGGCGACGCCGAGGTTGATGGCCAGGGCCAGGGTGTGGGGGAGGCCCTTCCAGAAGGGGGACTTGGTGGAGGTCCGGGGCCGGAACAGCTTCCAACCGCCCACCAGCAGGTTGCCGATGACGATGTTGATCAGGATGAGGTGCAGGAACAGGGTCACACCGCCCAGCAGCTCGAAGACGAACGCGGGGGCCGGGATGGTGTCGGGCGTGGGGAGCAAGGCGCCGGGGTCCATGGCTGTCACCCTCCAATGAGATGGGCCAGCGTAATTCGAGATCGGGCCTCCGTTGCTCCGGAGGGCGCCGCTGACTCAGCTCCCGGCCACAGAGGCGATCGGGATCAGCGTTGCCAGGCTTCGAGGGCACCCAACGACACCGGTCGAGCCGGCGGCCGGGGCGACGGGGGCTCCCCGCTCTCGGCCACGCCCCAGCCCTCGAGCAGCGCCCGCACGGAGCCTGCGCAGAAGCGGCCCTGGCAGCGACCCATGCCCGCCCGGGTGGCCATCTTGAGGCCGGTGATCCCCGTCGCGCCACGATCGGCCCAGCCGCGCAGCTCGCCGACGGTGACCCCCTCGCAGCGGCAGACGACGGTCTCGTCGGGCACGGCTTGCAGCAGCCCGGGGCGCGGGGCCATGGCCTTCTCGAGGCCGGCGCGGGCGCGCTGAGTCGCCCGGAGCCGGGAGCTGAGGCCCTGGATCGTCTGGCCCTCATCGGCCATGGACGCCCCCAGTTCGTGGGCGATGCTCAACCCGGCCCGGGCGCCCTGGAGCCAGGCGAGCTCGGCGCCGTGGACCCCGCAGCCGTCTCCGGCGACCCAGAGGGCGCGAACGGAGGTGCTGTGATCGTCGGCGTGGACCGCGCACCAGCCACCCGCCGCGTTGTCCCAGCGGAGCTCGACGCCGGCACCGGCGGCCAGCGCGACCTCGGGGGCCAGGCCGTGACCCACGGCCAGCAGCGAGGCCTCGAGCTCGACAGCCTCGGCGAGCCGGGGGCGCCAGTGCGCGTCCACCGGGGCGACGCGGACACCGTCCACCCGGCCGTCACCCAGGGCCTCGACGACGGTCCAGCGGCGGCGGACCCTGACCCCGGCCCGGCGCAGCACCGCCAGCATGGCCCGGCCCTCGGCCAGCAGCGAGCGGGCGCCGAGCAAGCCGGGGAGCGCCGAGGCGAGATCGAACAATCCCGCGCAGTCCAGCACCGCCGCGGGGGGGCGCCCCAGCTCCACCAGGCGCACGGCGGCCAGCAGCAGCAGCGGCCCTGCGCCGGCCAGCACGACGGGGCCGGTCGGCGCGAACTCGTGACGCTCGATGAGGTTGAGCAGACCTCCCAGGCCCAGCACGCCCGGCGTGGTCCAGCCGGGGAAGGGCAGGATGCGGTCGTGGGCGCCGGTGGCCAGCAGCACCGCCGCCGGGCGCAGGCTCTCGACCCGGCCTCGGTGCTCCACCAGCAGCTCCGGCCCCGGGTACAAGGCGATCGCCTGGTGCTCGGCCCGGTGCTCGAAGGCCGAGCCCAACGCCTCGATCCGCGCGCGCGCCCGCTCGCCGAGCTCCCGGGACGCGGCCGCGCCGAGGGTCTCATCCACCGGGGTCGTGCGGGGATGCCAGCCTTGGCCGCCCAGGCCCGACCCCTCGTCCACCAGGGTCAGCTCGACCCCCCGCTCGCCGCGGCCCGCGCGGGCCCCCCGGCCCGCCGGACCGGCGCGGACGCTGACGCCCCGCGGTCGGCTCACGAGCCCCCCCCTTCGATGGTCCGCAGCACCAGGCCGGGTTCGACGGTCTCCATGCAGGATCGCACCGCGCCGCGGCCCTGCACGAGCACCAGGCAGTCCATGCACAGGCCCATGCCGCACAGGGGGCCGCGGGGCTCACCGCTGCGGTCGCTCCCGCGGAGAGCGAGCCGGCCCTGGGCCAGCAGCACCGCCAGCAAGGTCTGCCCCTCGCGCACGGGGACCTCGGTCCCGTCGATGGTGATGGTCCAGCGATCGCTCACAGCACCTCCAGCGCTCGGTCGGGCGAGAAGCTCGGGTCCCACTCGGGGTGTTCGCGACCCTCGAGGGCGTCGGCCACCACCTCGCCCAGCAGCGGCGCCAGGGTGATGCCGCTGTGGGTCACCGCCAGCACCAGGCCGGGGTGATGCCGGGTAGGGCCCAGGTAGGAGATCATGTCGTGGGGCACCGGGCGCACCCCCGCGAAGCTGCGGATCACCCGCACCTGCCGCAGGAAGGGCAGCACCCGGCAGGCCCGGCGGGCGGTGGCCTGCAGCTTGTCCGCGCTGCTGCCGAGCTCGCACACCCCCGGCTCCCAGGTGACCCCGAGCAGAAGGTTTCCGGTGGGGGTCTGCTGCACGTCGGCCACCACACCGGGCAGGCGCTCGTGCCAGGGCTCGGTCACCAGCAGCTCGCCCTTGACCCGCATCAGCGGCAGGCTCGAGCCCAGCCCCTCGAGCAGGGCGCCGCTGCGCTCGCCAGCGGCCAGCACGACCTGCCGGCAGGGGATGGTCTCGAGGGGGGTGCGCACACCGCAGACCCCCTGGCCGTCGCGCTCGATGGCGATCACGGGGGTGCGCGCCCGCAGCTCGGCGCCGCGCTGGGTGGCGGCGTGCAGGGCCCCGAGCACCAGTCGGAAGCAGTTCAGGGTCCCCTCACCCTCGCAGAGCGACGCCCCCAGCACCTCGGGGGCGAGCTGAGGGGCGAGCTCACGGGCCTGGGCGGCGTCCAGCCAGGACAGCGCGAAGCCCTGCTCGATCTTGGCGAGGGTCGCCTCCCGGCGCGCCTGGAAAGGCTCCGGGTCCAGCTCGGCGTAGAGGCTGAAGCACGGCCGCCACTCGAGGTCCACCCCCAAGCGCTCGGCCAGGGCGGGGTGCCGGGCGATCGCGGCGCGGCTGAAGCGATGGTAGGCCAGCGGCTCCTTGGAGTGGGCCGCCGCCCAGGAGAAGGTGGCCCCGGAGGTCCCCCGGGCCGGGTCGCCCTCGTCGAGCACCAGCACCCGCCGGCCGCGCTCGGCCAGCTCCAGCGCGCAGAGCGCGCCCACGGCGCCCGCGCCGATGACGATGACGTCGGGGGATCGCACGGGGGTCGGCCCTAGCCGGCGCGGATGGTGCGGGCGGTGGCCACCGAGGACTGGGGCATGTGCACGAAGCGGAAGGTGGACTCGCCCAGCTTGATCTCGGAGTCGGGCTTCAGCAAGGCCAGCGCGACGGGCTCTCCGTCGACCACGGTGCCGTTGGTGGAGCCGAGATCCTCGATGTAGAAGACCTCGCGCTGGCGCATGATCAGGCAGTGACGACGGGAGATCTCGCCGTCCGATGAGACCTGGATCTCGTTGGTGCGGCCGCGACCGATGCGGATCATGACCATGTCGGGCGCCAGGATGTGGGCGACGTCGTCACCGCCAGCGACCACGTGCATCAGGTAGGCGTTGGTGGTGCCGGGGGTGGGGTCGATGGCCGCGGCGTCGAGCACGGTGGCCACCGGGGTGACCGGGCCCACGGCGCCCACGTTGGTGATGTCGTCCTCTTCCCACTCCGACGCCCAGCCGTCGTCCTTGGGCTTGTCGTCCAGGTCGAAGGGCAGGTCGTCGTCGCCGAAGGGCAGACCTTCGACCAGGGTGTCCTTGTCCTTGCCGCTCATGGGGTGCCTCCTGCTCGCCCGATCATCCTATCCCGGCGAGGGCAGCGACCGCGCGACCCGGAAGCCCAGCTGGATGGAGATCTCCCCCGGCTCACCCAGGCGACGGGCCGAGATGCGGGCGGCGTCTGGCCCGTCCAACCAGCTGCCGCCCTTGTAGACCCGCTCTCCGGCGTCGGTGGGCTCGGTCCAGACCCACTCGAGCACGTTGCCGGTCATGTCGTGCAGGCCCCAGGGATTGGCGGCCAGGCTGCCCACGGGGGCCTTGCTGGCGTGGCCGTCGCTGCAGGGGAAGCCGCCCTCCACGGCGAGGGCCTGATCGGCCACGTTGGCCTGGACGCAGGCGTCCTTGGCCTGGGGGGCACCGCTCCAGGCCACGTCCTGACCCGCGGCGGCGGCGAGCTCCCACTCGGCTTCGGTGGGGAGGCGGTAGCCCGCAGCCGCGGTGTCCCAGGTCACGGTGCCGCCGTCGATGGCGTACGCGGGCGCGAGGTCGTCGAGCTCGGACAGCGCGTTGCAGAAGCGCACGGCGTCCAGGAAGCCGACCCCTTGCACCGGGAAGTGCTCCCCCACCATCTTCTTCTTGTCGTAGCCGACGAACATGCTGGGGTTGCGCCCGATGACGGCGCGGTACAGGCCCTGGGGGACCTCGGTGCTGGCCAGCTCGACCGGCTCGTGACCGAGCCGCACCATGCTGGGCCGGTTGGCGTCGACGGTCCAGGTGCTGGGGTCGTCGGGGATCTCATCGGCCGCCAGCTCCTGCTCCGTGAAGCGGTCTTCGCCCGTCTCGCAGGCCACCAGCACCAGCACACACAGACAGCTCGGCTTCATCGTTCACCTCGTGGCCCATCTATCACGGAGGCCAGGTCGTCCTGGACCCCTGCTGCGGAGGAGCTACGGTAGCTGCGAACAGCCAACGGTTCCCCATGCACGCCCCCACCCTCCCCGCACTGCTCCTGCTCGCCGCCTGCACCTGCGGGCCCGATCCCGACAGCGCCGAGCCCCAGGACAGCGACCCCCCTGGCGAGACCGAGGCCCCTGGGGAGACCGGGGACAGCGCACCGCTGGACACCGACACGGACACCGGCGGCCCCATGGTGGAGCCCGCCTGCCCCGAGCTGCCCGGCTTCGAGCACTTCGTGACCCGGGACGGCCACCAGCTGATGGTGGGGGACGAGCCCCTGCGCTTCGCGTCGCTCAACGTGCCCAACCTGCTGATGGTCGAGGACGACGGCTGGCGCCTGCCCGATCCCTGGGAGCAGCGGGACGCCCTGTGCTCCATCGCCCAGCTCGGCGGCCAGGTCACCCGCAGCTACGTGATCTCGGTGGGCGCGTCGGTCTCGGACCAGCCCCGCCACGTCACCGCGCCCGGGGTGTTCGACGAGGCCGCCTTCGTCGCCATGGACCACATGCTGGACGAAGCCAGCACCGCCGGCGTGCGGGTGATCGTGCCCTTGGTGGACCAGTGGTCCTGGTGGGGGGGCATCGCCGAGTACGCGGCCTTCCGCGACAAAGCCCCCGGCGAGTTCTGGACCGACGAGCAGCTGCTCGCGGACTTCCTGCTCACCGTGGACCACGTGCTCGAGCGCACCAACACGGTCAACGGGCGGGCCTACATCGACGACCCCACCATCCTGGCCTGGGAGACCGGCAACGAGCTGAGCGCGCCGTCGGCCTGGACCGCCGCGGTCGCAGCGCACATCCGCAGCAAGGATCCCCACCACCTGATCATGGACGGCCAGTACGGGATCGACGAAGCCAGCCTGGACAACGACGACATCGACATCGTCTCGAACCACCTCTACTGGCCCGAGGGCTTCGGCCACGACTACCCCGCCGCCCTGGCCGCGGACCTCGAGCAGGTGGGCGAGCGCAAGCCCTACATCCTGGGCGAGCTGGGCCTGATCGACACCTGGGTGATCGAGGGCACGCTGACGGCGTTCGAGGCCAGCGAGGCCGCGGGCATCATGCTGTGGAGTCTGCGCAGCCACGACGTGGACGGCGGCTTCCACTGGCACACGGAGTACGACGACGGCCACACGGTCTACAAGGCCCATAATCGTCGGCCCGGATCTGGCACGGCGCTTGCTGTCGGCATCGTAGGG
>CAYZVO010000211.1:0-16105 GCA_964481655.1 uncultured Enterobacterales bacterium
GCCCAGCGCGCCATCGCTCCGCTCTCCGGCCGCGGAGACCCGGGTCTTGACGCCCTGCGCGCCAACGCTCCCCTCTCCGGCCGCGGAGACCCGAGTCTTGGCGCCCGCCCGATCCCCTACTCCCTCGTCGCCGCCTCGAGGGGGATCTCCCAGACCTCGGCGTCGCTGCCCACGATCACCGGCTCTCCCAGCCAGGCACGCAGGATGGCCCGGGTCTTGCCCAGCTCCCGCGACCCCATGGCGTCCGGATGCAGCACCATGTAGCGCAGCCCGATCTCGCCCAGGCTCGACCAGCCGCCGCCCTTGGGCTCGGGGAAGGTCGGCGGGTAGGGCACGTCGCGGTTGCGGACCCGGCGGGCCGGGTCGTCGAGCACGCTCAGCAGCTCGGCCACCATGGGGTCGCGCATCAGGGGCTCCCGCAAGAACACGTTGACCCCGTAGGGCACGGCCCGCTCGTGCTCGATCTGCCAGATCTGGTAGCGGCGGTTTTCGGTGGTGGCGTCGGGAGGCCAGTCGAACACCCCGCCGGGGTCGGGCAGCTGAGCGTAGACCGCGGGGGCCTCGTGGGGGGTGACCGGCAGGGGCCAGACCGCCGGTGAGATGAGCAGGCTCTCGACGAGCACCAGGGGCATGGCCACATAGGCCGCCCAGCGCGGCAGGGTGCTGACGGTGGCGGCGGCGCCCACGGCCAGCAGGGGCACCAGGAAGGCGGTCATGCGGTAGGGGTGGTGCACCAGGTCCCAGGGGGAGAAGGGCAGCCGGTACAGCACCGCCAGGGGCAGGGACAGGGGCTCCAGCCCCAGCATCACCAGCTCGCCACCCCAGGCCAGGGCGGGACCCAGGGCGAAGACGAAGAACACCAGCACGCCCCAGCGGTGGGACGACAGCTTGGGGTGCTTCACGAAGCCCCAGATGGCCAGCAGCAGGGCAACCCAGCCCAGGTAGTGCACGTGCAGGATCCCGGGGTTGCCCAGGGCCGGCGTGTCGGGGAAGTAGTGATCGCCGGGCCGGAAGAACAGGGAAACATCGGTGGCCGGCAGGGTCGGCTGCTGCCAGCCCGGGGCCGTGGCGGCCTCGACGGCGCCGCCGCCGCCCAGGATGCCCGACAGCACATGCCAGGCCAGGGGGATGCAGCACACCAGGCCCAGGCCCACCACGGGCAGGATCCGCAGGGCCCGCTGCTTGGCGCCCTTGCCCACGATCAGGCACAGCATCAGCAGCACCGCGAAGGCGGCGTAGTACAGGGCCTGGGCGCCGCAGAGGGCCACCCCGATGGCGGCGAAGAGCCAGGCCCGCTTGCGGCCCTCGAGCACCAGCAGCAGATCCCCCAGGAAGAGCACGGGGAAGAACAACCCGAGGTACTCGGACAGCCCCGAGTGCACCAGGCCCAGCAGGAAGGGGGCCGACATGCCGATGGTGGCCGCCAGCAGGGCCGCGCCGCGCTGCTCGAAGAGGCGCCAGCAGAGGCGGTAGAGCAGGACCCCGGCCAGCAGCACCTCGGCCATGATGGTCAGGTTGAAGGCCCAGGGGAAGCCCAGGGGCCGCAGGATGACCATGATGGCGGCACCCACCGGGTCCACGTACCAGAGCTCCTGCCCGGCGGGCAGGTGGGTCACCGTGGTGACCAGGGGCAAGCGCAGGCTGTTGATCTCGAGGCCCCACCACCAGGCCCCCTGGGCGTGGTCCGGCAGGTCCGACAGCGGGTGCCCCAGGAAGCCCTGGCCCAAGGGCAGCGGCCACAGCACCAGCAGGGCGATGCCGATGAGGATGGCGAACTGGAGGCGATGCTCACGCATGGGGGGCACGTAGCCTGAAAGCGGGCGCGTTTCCCCTCTCCCCCGACCCCTCTCCCCGGGGGGAAGAGGGGGGAGGTGGTGCTAGGGACACCACTCCGATCCCCAGTAGTACTCGGGACACCAGCTCGAGTCCCGCTCGAGCTGGAAGGGGCCCACCGTGGTCCAGTAGACGCCGTCGGTGGAGAAGGCCATCAACACCTCGAAGACGTCCCAGGGGGTGTAGATGAGGTCCTCGTCCGCCATGTCCCAGGAGAAGCGCAGGTTGTTGTCCACCCGACCGTCCAGCTCCATCCAGTGGACGAGCTCGGCGGCGCCGTCGCGGCTGACCCAAGCCTGGGCCAGGATCAGCTCGTCCCGCTCGGAGCCGTCGGTGATGCCCGGCACATAGACCTCGGCGTCCAGCTCCTTGCGGTCCGCCCGGGAGATGTCCCAGGAGTCGATGACCAGGGGATCGGGGATGCCCTCGACCCGGCTGTCCATGCCGCGGCTGATGTTGTAGCCTTCGTCGCCAGCCCAGACCGGGTCCACGGGCGTGGCGTCGGTGCCGAAGCGGTAGTTGGCGCCGTAGTTGGAGTCCCAGTGGGAGCCGCAGGCCCGGCCGGCGGTGTTGAACCACAGCTCCACGGCCGTGGCGTCGTCGGGCACGTCCACCTCGAAGGGCGAGCTGGCGGGGCTCGAGCAGGCCGCGTCGGCGCAGTCCACCACCGGCGCGGAGAAGGTCTCCCCCGAGGGCTCGAAGCGACCGTAGGCCCAGGTGTTCCAGGTGGCCGAGCCCATGTAGGAGTCACCGAAGCACTGGGTGAGCCGGTAGATGTCGTACTCCACCACCAGGGTCCCGCCGGGCACGATGGCGCCGTGCTGGAGCTCCTCCCAGTCCGAGCGCAGCTCGACGGTGCCACGGGGCCGCATGTCCTCGGGCACGCAGTCTGCGCCGTCGTCCTCGACGGACCAGCTGTTGTCGCGGTCCAGCACGTAGTTGTCGAAGTCGCCGGGGTTGCGGTTGTGGTCGAACAGCCGGTCGCCGCTGGCGGTGCGCACGAAGGGCACCAGCTCGATGCTCACCGCGTCCAGGGCGGAGCTGCTCATGCCCTCGGTGACGGTCTGCTCGTCCAGCCAGAACTCGTAGCTGCGGTAGCCCGGCGGGGAGTCGGGGTGCTCGATGGCCTCGACCTCCCACCACTGCCCGTGCACGTCCTGGAAGATGGCGGCGGGCACCGCGCCCGCTGCGACGGCGTCCTCGGCCACATCCAACAGCCCCTCCCAGACGATCCAGCGCTGGCCGTCCACCTCGTTCACGGCGTAGCCGCCGGCGCCGTTGGACAGGCGCGCCACGTCCCGCAGCACCACCGTGCAGGCCCGATCCGGGCTGTCGCTGCCCGCCGCGTCGGGGCTGTAGGGTGCGGTGGCCGGCGCCACCTCGGTGGCGGTCCAGGGCTCGGCCGAGCAGGCCGCGAGGGACAGCGTGGAGACGATGAGCAGCGCGCGCATGGACAACACTCCGGTACACGTTGGCCGGCCCGTCTAGCCCCCACCTGATCCCGGGTCAAGACACCGTGACTCTTTATTGAGATACGTCATCTCCGTTGGGCTCACACCTCACTCCACAGGCCCCACCACCTCCTCCACCGGCGGCAGCTGCGGCGGAAACACCCTGGACAGCCCCCGCAGCCCCAGGGCTCTGGCGTGGCCCAGCTCGACCACGGCGCTGCCGTCGCCCTCGAGCAGCTCGCCAGGCAGCCGGAAGGGCTCGATCTCCACGAAGCCCTGCATGGTGTAGCCGGCGGTGTCCCAGACCGTCAGGTGGTCCCGGAAGCGGTACACGGGGGGGCCGTACAGGGCGGTGAGGATGGTCTCGTAGCGCTCGGCCAGGGGGAACAGCGGCCCGGGCAGGTACTCCCTGTTCACCACCACCAGGCGCACGCCCAGCTCGTACAGGGCGATGGCGTCCTCGGGCAGGAAGGCGAAGGGGCCGTGCAGCTGGCCGCGCTCGTAGTCCCGCAGGGTCCGCAGCAGGCTGTTGTCCTCGACCCAGGCGTCCCAGCCCGCCGGGCGCACCCGCGCCACCCAGGCGGCGTGGCCGTTGACCAGGGCCTTGCCGTGCAGCTGCTGGTAGCTGAGGCTCTGCTGGGTGGTCACCAGCGCAGGGGCCAGGGGCAGCTCGAGCATGACCTCGCCTGGCTGCTGCGCCAGCGCCACGTAGGCCGGCGGCGGCTCCCACCAGGAGCTCGCGGCGCCGACCCGACCGCCGCGGA
This sequence comes from uncultured Enterobacterales bacterium, assembly GCA_964481655.1. Lineage (GTDB taxonomy): Bacteria > Myxococcota_A > UBA796 > UBA796 > JAFGLY01 > CALDOK01. The sequence goes on from CAYZVO010000211.1 coordinate 4,049, forward strand.
GGTCCAGGTCGAGGGGGAGCAGGACGACGAGCCCCAGCGCGACCCACCAGGGCCCCTGCAGGCGCAGCTGGGACCGCAGCCGATCGAAGCCGAGGGCCGCCAGCAGCGACACGGGGATCAGCGCGACCGCCACATGCCGATAGGGCCACCAGAAGCGCTCCAGCGGGCCCCAGGCGTAGAGCAGCCCGAAGGGACCGGGCACCGCCGTGGGTCTCCCGTCGGCCATCAACAGGCGGGGCCCCAGGGCCAGCAGGGCGAACACCACGCCGACCGTCAGCAGCCCCAGGATGCGCCAGTCCCTCGGTGGCCGCCCCAGTCGACCCACGCACGCCCAGACCGCCAACACCAGGGCGATGAGCGGGGGCAGCACCTCGCCCCGATCCGCCGCACCGGCCCAGAGCCAGGCGCTGGCGGGCAGGGAGGCCTCCACCGCGAGGGGATGGGGCCAGCTCCCCTCCCCTGTGCCGGGCATGGCGTCCCAGCGGGACAGGTAGGGCCAGAGCACCGGCGCGGACAGCGCACCCGCCAGCACCGTGAACACCAACAGCGCGCCGAGGGCCCGGCGCCGATCCGCCGGGTCCAACGACGGCCCGACGAGCAAGCGCGCGGCGAGCAAGAGCGCCCCCGCGCCCAGGGCCCACAGCCCGTAGACCAGGTAGACCTGGAAGCACAAGGCCAGCGCCGCCGCCGCCACCACCACCGTCGTCAGGCGGGGCCGGGCGAGGACGCTCAACCAGGCCCAGCTGAACAGGAGCAGCGGCCACAGGGCCGCCTGGGCGAAGCGGCCCCCCGACAGCTCGTGGGCCAGATAGCTGCTCGCCCCCAGCACCACCGCCCCGACGGTGGCCCCGGCCCGGCTCGCGCCCGCGTGGCGACAGAGCCCCCACGCGGCGGCGCCGTTCAGCGTGAGCATCCCCAGCAGCCAGAGGGTCACCGATCCCGGCCAGGCGCCGCGGGGCCCGAGGGCCGCGAACAGCAGCCCGTCGCCGCCGTTGCCCGCCAGGTAGGGGGCGTCGCCCACGGGGTGGTAGTAGCGGTCGTTGTGCAGGATCGAGCCGCCGCTGGCCAGCTGATCCCGCAGCCAGCCGTAGAGCCAGTGGTTGGAGAGCACGTCGGGGTGCCGCCAGTCCCCCACCAGCACCTGATCCAGGTCCAGCCAGGCCGGGTAGAGCAGCCACAGGGCGCAGCCCGCGCCCACCGCGAGGGCGACACCGAGGCTGACGAGCAGCTGGAAGCGGGGTGAGGATGGGAGCTTCATGGCGACCCCAGCATCCTATGACATCGGCGTGCAACAATGCCCCCCCAGCCGCGTAGAGGCGAGCGGAGGTCAGAAGTCATGTCGTCAGCCCGCGAACAGTTCTGGACCCACGGCGCCTACGCCGTCATCGGGCACAACGCCCAGCGTCCCTTCCCCAAGCTCACCTACCGGGGCCTGAAGGCCAGCGGCAAGACCGCCTACGCCGTCGACCCGAGCGTGGCAGAGGTCGAAGGCGACGCCACCGTGCCCGACCTCGACGCCCTGCCCGGGCCCGTGGACGCGGCGGTGCTCGAGCTGCCCAGAGAAGAGGTCCCCGCCTGGCTGGACAAGCTGGCCGCCGCGGGCATCACCCGCGCCTGGCTGCACATGAAGACCGACAGCCCCGAGGCCATCGCCAAGGCCGGAGAGCACGGCATGGAGCTGCAGTACGGCACCTGCGCGGTCATGTACGTGACCCCGGGGGCCTCGTTCCACAGCATCCACAAGTTCGTGATGAAGCTGACCGGCGGGTACTAGCGCTCCACCGTGTAGCCGCTGGACTCCCAGTCCGAGAAGCCGCCGAGGACCTGGGTGACGTCCGAGAAGCCGGCGTCCACCAGGATCTGGGAGGCCACCCGGGAGCGGTTCGAGGTGCGGCAGCTGACGTAGACGGGCTGGTCCCGATGGGCGGCCAGCTGGTCCAGGGAGCGGTCGAGCACCCCCACGTCGATGTTCAAGGCGCCGGGCATGTGGCCGGCGGCGAACTCGCGCGCGGTGCGCACGTCCAGCACCAGGACCTCGGCGCCCTCGCGCAGGGCCTTCAGCTCGTGCACGTCGACGGTGGCGAAGCTGGCCTGGACCTGACCCGAGGTGGCGGGCTCCGTAGCGCAGGCGAAGGTGGGGGCCAGCAGGAGCAGGGTGGCGAGGACGCGGAGCATGGGGCCTCCAGGGTGGGGTGGGGTTCCACCCAAGCAATGCCCACCCCGGCGGCCGCGGGCAAGGGACCAGGCCCCCGGCGGTGAGCTGTGCCCCCGGCCGAGGGACCGGGCCGTAACAGTCCGCCGGACGCCGGCTGCTATGATGCCGACAGCCCCGGAGGCACCATGCGTATGCTCGCCCTGCTCCCCTTCGTGCTCGCCATCGCCTGCGGAGAGAAGGATCCCATCGACGACAGCGATCCGCCCGAGGCCGACACCGACACCGACAGCGACGCGGACAGCGACAGCGACACGGACGCCGACGCGGACAGCGACGCCGACACGGACCACACCTTCGAGCCCGACGAGCCCTACTTCCTGGCCACCTTCGGCACCGGCGATGTGGACGGGGACCCCGGCTACTTCTTCGGCTCCGGCAGCACCAGCTACATCGTGGCCGAGCAGCGCTCCGGCGAGGTGCAGGTCAACATCGAGGTCGCCGGCGATCTGACGGTGGCCGGGACCTACGAGGTGGGCCAGGTGCTCTACACCGACTCCATCCCCCAGAGCCACTTCGACTTCTACTACCAGGGCGAGGGCGGCGCGACCTTCACCGTGCTGGGCAACAGCGAAGACGGCGAGTACATGTGGGGCATCTTCGAGGGCGAGGTCGCGCTGTCCGACACCATCGGCGGCAACGGAGACACCACCCTCACCGACGTCACGGTGGAGTCATGGCCCAAGTTCTAGCGCCCGTCACCCTGCTCGCCCTGCTCGCGGTCGGCTGCACCCCGGAGCCGGACACCGGCCCCACCGACACCGGCCCGGACGTGGTGCCCTGGGACCCGGGGCTGCCCCCCCTCGCCGACGAGGTCGGCATGGTGCGGGGCTACACGCCCCTGCGCAGCATCATCCACCTGCACTCCCCCTGGTCCCACGACGCCTGCGACGGCCACGGCTACGAGGACGGCGTGCTGGACGAGGAATGCCTGGCTGAGCTTCGTGACGGCCTGTGCCGGCTCAGCATCGACGTCGCCTACCTCACCGACCACCCCAGCCACGCCGCAGAGCAAGCCTTCGAGGACACCCTGCTGATGCGGGACGATGACGAGCGTGTCGAGGTCGATGGCGACCTGGTGGCCAGCCGCATCCGCTGCGGCGAGGGCCACGCCGTGCTGTGGCTGCCGGGCTTCGAGGACGAGCTGATGCCCGTGGGCGTCGAGGGCACCCCCGTGCCACCGGGCGAAGAGCTCGACACCCTCTACAACCAGAGCGATCTCGAGGCCATCACCGCGATGCAGAGCGTGGGCGGCATCGTGCTGCAGGCCCACCCCGAGGAGCGGGACTTCGCCGAGCTCGAGCGCCGCCAGGACGACGGGCTGCAGGGCGTGGAGCTGTTCAACCTGCACGCCATGCTGGACCCCGGCAGCCGCGAAGACATCTACGGGCTCGACGCGTTTGGCTGGGTCGAGGACATCGGCCCCTTCACCGACGAGGACTCCACCGCCGAGCCCGATCTGCTCTTCCTGGCCTTCTACCAGGAGCAGGGCCCGAACCTCGAGCGCTGGGACCACCTCTCGGCCCGGGCTCCCACCATCGGCTTCGCGGCCACCGACGCCCACCGCAACGTGATGCCCATCGAGCTGTCCGACGGCGAACGCCCCGACGGCTTCCGCCGCAACATGCGCTGGTTCTCGAACCACCTGATGGCCTCGTCCAAGGACGTGCAGGCCGCCGACGAGGCCCTGGCCGCCGGCCGGCTCTACGCCGCCTTCGAAGCCCTGGGCACACCCTACCAGCTGGGCTTCTGGTACACCGACGACGGCGGCGTGGACCACGATCTCGGCGCCACCGCGGCCCCCGGTGGGACCCTCAACCTGATCCTGCCGATCCTCTCGCCCTCATCCCCCCGGGACGGCTCGGGGGAGCCCACCATCACGGGCGCGGTCTACAAGGACGGCGAGCTGTGGCAGGAGGGCGCCGGCGGCTGGGAGATCACCGAGCCCGGCGTCTACCGCGCCCGCATCGACATCGAGCCCACCCACCTGGCGGGCTTCCTGGGTGAAGACCCGACGCCGTACCTGCGCAGCTACCCGTGGGTGTATACGAACCCGATCCGGATCGGCATGTAGGGGCGGGGTTCACCCCCGCCCGCCACGACGAACGCGCTACTTGCTGGCGGTCTGGATGGACGAGCCGATCCAGTTCTTGGCCAGCACCAGCAGCACGGTGGAGAGCATGGCCACGGAGGCGTAGATCAGCCACATCTTGCCGGTCTCGAGGTCTTCCACCGGGGTGTCGGCGGGGCAGTAGCGCTGCAGGGTCCAGCCGGTGATGAGCAGCGGCGCGAGCAGCTTGGTGAGGAACCAGGGCAGCTGAGCCACGCCCATGTACTCGCCGGTGCGGCCTTCGGGGGCGATCTCGGCGGCGTACTGCAGGAAGCGGGGCTGCCACATGGCCTCGCCGATGGTCATGATGAAGATGTAGGGGAAGATGGTCCACCAGTGGGGCCCCAGCACCAACAGGAAGGCCGGCGCCGCCATGATGAAGGTGCCGATGATCATCATCTTGTAGGTGTCCGACTTGCGGGTCAGGGCCGCGATGATCGGCACGGCGATGAAGATCAGGATGGGGTTGAGGTTGGCGGTGAGCTCGAAGTACTCGCCGATCCAGCCGGTGAAGGCGCGGTCGATGTACTGGGGCAGGACCAGCCAGTTGTAGGTGAACAGGGTCTGCACGGGGATGAGCGCGAAGATGAAGAAGAAGAACTTGAGGTCGCCCAGGGGATGCCGCGCGATGAAGTTGACGGCCTTCTGCCGCAGGCCACCGGGCAGGACCAGGATGACCACGGGGATCGCGACGAGCACACCGCTGACGATGAGCGCCGGGTTCAGGGGCAGGCGCCAGAAGGCGGTGCCGATGCAGGCGGCCAGGACCAGCCAGACGTGCCAGGGCAGCTTCTGGTCCTGGGTCGCGAAGGCTTCTGCAGCGGCGGCGGCGGCCTTGTCCTTGGCCTTCTCTTCGTCGGACTTGCCGGCCTCTTCCTCGGCCTTGATCTTCTCGGTCTCGGCCTTGGCGGTGGCGATGGCCTTCTCGACCGTCTTGCGGGAGAGGATCAGGAAGGTGGCCACCAGGGCCACGGCGGTGACGCCGGTGTAGACCCAGAAGGTGCCGGTGATGCCCAGGTTGGCGTAGTCTTCGTCGCGCAGCAGGAACGCGAAGCTCGGGATGTAGCCGCCCAGGTTCATCAGGGCGTAGAGCATGGCGAAGCCCATGGCCGCGGTCTTGGGCGTGGTGAACTGCCGGACCGCCGCGTAGGCCGAGGGCTGGTAGAGGCCGTAGCCGATGACCACCAGCAGGATGCCGCCCATGGTGGTGAGATGGAGCGGCGACCAAAGCCCGGCGGGCTCCATGCCGAGCACCGTGGGCGCGGCCGAGATGAGCACGCGGCCGGCCAGCAGCAAGACGAAGGCGCCCAGCAGGGCCTTGCGGACACCGTACTTGTCGCAGACCCAGCCCAGCAGCACCATGGAGATGGTGATGCCCGCGGTGAGCACGGCGACCATGGTGTGGGACCACTCGTCGGCGTTCGCCATGCCGCCGAAGATGAAGTCCGAGAAGTGCATGGCCAGGTAGCCGAGCATTCCGAAGTACACCAAGCCCTCGAGCACGTAGCTCAAGTTCACGCCCCACAGGGCGCGGGGTGCGTTCCAGACGTCGATGAAGGGCTGGACCAGCTCTTTGAAGAGCGTGGTCATCAGGCTCTGTTCTTCATCCTTCTGCTTGAGCTGTCCGCCCATGGTTCACCTGTGGAAAGAGGGTTCTCGCGCCCGCTCTTTCACGCGCTGCCCCCCCTCAGTCAAGCCACCCTGGCTGCGCTGAAGCAGGACCGCGTCGGGGACGCCAGAGTTCACCGCAGAGGACGCAGAGAGCGCAGAGGGCTCCGCTCCGTTCGAGCTGTGGGTGGAGACGGGCGACGAGGGGGAGTGGCGCTGGGCGGAGGTCCGTCACGCGCTGCCGCTCCGTACGCGCACTGCCGCGCGAACACGCTGGTACGACGTCACCCGTAGCGACGGCGTCCCGGCGAAGTGCCCTCGTCACGAGGACGGAGCGGCAGCTCCCAAGACGCGCCGCGGGGACCACCACTCCCTCTCAACGCCCATCTGCACCCGGCCCAGCCTTGCGGGCGGAAGCCTCTGCGTCCTCTGCGCTCTCTGCGGTGAACCCCGACGCCGCCCCCGTCAGCGCCGCCTGCGCTTCCTGGTGGGGATCCGGAGCCCTCGGATGAAGGAGTAGCTCGGGGTCGCGCCCAGGATCTCGCGCACGGCGTCTTCGCCGATCATGGCGGCCGCGAGGGTGCATTCCTTCAGCTGGCAGGTGTTCGAGACCGTGGTGTTGTCGGTGCAGATGGCCACCGGCACGCCGGCCTCGAGGAAGGCCACGATGGGGTGCGGCTCGCCGCGGGTGGCGGCGTTGGTCTGGTAGTTCGAGGTGATGCAGCACTCGACCACGATCTGGTCGCGGGCCAGGCGGCGCATCAGGGCCTTGTCCTGCAGGGCCGCGCAGCCGTGGCCGATGCGGGTGGCGCCGATGTCGTCGATGGCCTGCCAGACGTAGTCCGGGCCGCCGTCTTCGCCGGCGTGCAGGGTCAAGCCCAGGCGGCCCTTGCGGGCGATGTCGAAGGCCTCGCGGAACAGCACCGGCGGGTTGCCCCGCTCGGCCCCGGCGATGTCGAAGCCCACCACGCCCACGCGGTCGTGGAACTGCTGGCCTTCCGAGATGGCCTGACGGGCCAGGATCTTGGCGATGTGCGGGCCGAAGTGGCGCATGGCGATGACGATCAGCCCGCAGCGCATCCCCTGCAGCTCGCGCTCGGCCCGGTTCATCCCCGACAGCACCGATCCGATGGCCTGGCGCAGGGTGAGGCCCGCGTAGGTGTGGATGTTGGGCGCGTAGCGCAGCTCGAGCCCCCGCACGCCCTTGTCGTAGGCTTCCTTGGCGATGGCGAAGGTGGCCTCGGCGATGTTCTCGTAGAACTGGGTGACCCACAGCGGGTAGTGGAACTTGTCGAGGTAGTCGAGCAGGGAGCCCTCTTCGGCTTCCTGCAGGACCAGCAGCCGCTGCATCTCGTCGAAGGTCTTTACCGGGGCCAGGCCCTTGGCGAGCATCAGCTCCCAGGTGAAGCGCGCGGGCATGGAGCCGTCGACGTGCTGGTGCAGCTCCACCTTCTCGATGGGCAGGAAGTCCTCGGGCTTCGGGGCGCTGGTCACGGGGTGCTCCGGGCTCGGTTTAGCGGTCGTTGCGGCGGGCCTTCTGCACCACCAGGTTCACCGGCGGATCCCCAGGCGCCACCAACAGCAGCTCGCCCCCCACGCGGTAGATGCCCGCAGGCAGCAGGCCGTCGAAGCTGCCGACGTCCTCGAGCTGCTCCTGGGCGAAGAGCACCGCGGCGCGGCGGTCGGGCGCGAAGGGCATGGTGGCGGGCTCGAGGGGGGCGGGATCTCTGCGCTGGATCTGGACGTGCGCGCGGGCGTAGCTCTGCTCGAGGTCGTTGAGCCACTGCACGGCTTCCTCGTTGGGGCCCGCCGCGATGGCGGCCTGCAGGCGGTCGTGGACCGCCAGGGCGTTGCCCAGCTGGCGGGCCGCGCGGGCGCCGTGGAGGTGATCCTCACAGAGCACGCTCACGCCGCCTTCGACGCTCAGGGTGAGCATCTCCTGGTAGGTGGCTTCCACCCCCTTCCAGGCGTTGCGGCGCAGGAACTGGGTGATCTCTTCCTGCAGCTGGACGTAGCGCTCACCCTCGACGGTCTTGACCTCGAGCTCGCCCCGCTGGCCCACGGAGGCGACCTCGAGCAGCGCCTTGGCGTCTTCGAGCTCGGGCACCACCAGCCAGCGGTTCATGTGGTCGACCTTGACGCTGGCCAGGGCCCAGCGCTCCATGAAGGACTCGACCGAGGCCAGGGCGTCGGGGCCGCCCATGCCGTAGGCGCCGAGCACGGCCTGCCAGACCGCGGAGGCGTCGGCCCGCAGCATCTGCTCGCTCTCGTCGAGCTCGTGCACGCGGGTGTCCACGCGGCGTTCGGCCGCGCGCCAGACGATCTCGGCCATGTCCGGGGCGAACTCGCCGGCCTCGGACAGCACCACACCCTCGAGGGCGCCCCAACCCGCCGGGGTGTCCGCGTGGGCGGGGCGGAAGGTGCCGATGGCGTCCTGGACCCACTCGAGGGCCTCGAGGGCGGTGACGCGCTTGTTGTCGTCGGTGTCGGCCCAGCCGCGCAGGGCGCCGAGCATCAGGTAGGAGAAGGGAGGCTGGCGCAGCTCAGGCAGGCCCGGCACCGGCTTGCCGGTGTTGGACGCCAGCAAGGCGGTGGCGTTGCCGCGCACGTGGAACGGGCCCCCGGGCTGCAGCACGGTGGGCTCGGTGACGGCGCCGGGCAGCGAGGAGGCGGGCTCGAAGGCGGTGTCGAGCAGCAGCAGCGATCGCTTCTGCTGGCCGTCGCCCAGGATCTCCATCAGCCCGGCCAGGCCCAGCCCCATGGCGGAGGCGGCTTCGGCGGCGGGGTCGGCGTTGGCGCAGAGCAGCAGCGCGTCGGCCCCGCTCGGCGCGATGCTCCCGCGGCCGATGTAGACCACCCACAGCAGGCCGCCATCTTGCACCTGGTTGGCCGCGGCCTGGGCGGCCCGGCGGATGTCGGCGCAGGTGGCGTCGTCGTCGGTGAGCAGGGACAGGCGATCGGCCGGGATCCCGTGGGTGTTCTCGAGCCAGCGCTGCCACTGGCGGGCGGAGCCCGCCGCACCCCGGAGGTCCGGGTAGTGGTGGTAGCGCTCGATGCCCACCACCACCGCGGCGTCGCGGGCCCCCATGGCGGTGGCCGGCAGGGCGGTGAACTCCGGCCAGACGCCCTCGCCGTACGTGGCCGCCCCCGCAGCCCCGGGGAGGAGCAGCGCCAAGGTCGCGACGGCAGGCAGGGAAGGCTTCGAGGGCATAGGAGATGGCACGTGGTCACTTCGCTTATTCGACCCACGCCGCTCGTGCATGGACGAACCAGCGTGGTACCTTCCGAAGACCTCGAAGCCCTGCCATCATCCATGGAGTCGGTCCATGCGTGCCTCCCGCGTATCCCCCTTCGCCCTTGTGTTGCTGTCGCTGGCCTGCAACAAGGCCCCCAGCGCCCCGGGCATCCTCATCGATCCGGTCGAGCCGGGCACGGCCGACGATCTGGTGGTGACCTTCACGAGCGAGTCCGAGGATCCCAACAGCAAGGACACGGTCAACTACACCTACACCTGGTACCAGGACGGCCTCGAGCGCACCGACATGAGCTCGGACACCATCGCCGCCGCCCTGACCGCCAAGGGTGAGCTGTGGGAGGTGATCGTCACCCCCAGCGACGGCAAGGTCGACGGTGAACCCGGCTCGGCCAGCGTCGCCATCGCCAACTCCGCCCCCAGCGCATCGGTCGAGCTGTCCCCCGACGCTCCCCTGGCCACCGACGCCCTCGAGGCCACCGCCTCGGGCTCCGACCCGGACGACGACGCCGTCACCTTCGCCTACAGCTGGACCGTAGACGGCGTGGCCACCGCCCACGCGGGCGACACCGTGCCGGCCGTGGACACGGCCCGGGGTGAGGTCTGGGAGGTCACCGTGATCCCCAACGACGGCCAGGACCTGGGCGAGCCCGTCTCCGCCTCGGTCAACATCGACAACACCGCCCCCAGCCTGGACCTGGTCGAGCTCGGACCCGAGCCCGCCTACGAGTACACCACCCTCGAGGTCGCCTTCGAGGCCGTGGACGACGACGGTGACGAGGTCACGGCCAGCTACGCCTTCTACGTCGACGACGCGCTGGCGCAGGACTCCACCGATCCCACCATCGACGGGGGCCTGTTCGACAAGGGCCAGCAGGTCTACGCCGTGGTCACCCCCACCGACGGCTTCATCGACGGCGAGCCCGCCACCACCAACACGGTGGAGATCCTCAACAGCGCGCCCCTGTACGCCTCGGTCACCCTCGACCCCACCGAGGTCTATGAGGACAGCACCGTCAGCTGCATCCCCTCGGGCTGGAGCGACGCCGACGGCGACGCCGAGGGCTACTCCCTCACCTGGTACGTGGACGGCGTCGCGATCACCGCGGACCCCACCATCACCGGCGAGCTCTTCGACCGCGGCGACGAGCTGTACTGCGAGGTCCTGCCCGACGACGGCGAGGACACCGGCGAGCCGGTGGCCAGCGAGGTCGTGACGGTCTCGAACAGCGTGCCGTCGGTGGCCAGCGCCAGCCTCAGCACCACCAGCCCCACGGTCGCGGACACCCTCACGGTCAACGTCACCGACGCCGTGGACGCCGACGGCGACAGCATCACCCTGTCCTACAGCTGGCTGGTCGACGGCATCGCGGTCAGCAACCTGCCCTCCCTGGCGGGCTCCTACTTCACCAAGGGCTCGACCATCGCGGTCGAAGTGACCCCCAGCGATGGTCGCGACAGCGGGGCCACCGTCACCAGCGACACCGCCACCGCGGTCAACAGCCCCCCGGCGGTCTCGAGCCTGCTGCTCAGCCCCACCAGCCTGTACACCGACAGCGAGCTGACCGCCTCGCTCGTCACCAGCGACGCCGACGGCGACAGGGTCAGCGTCAGCTACGCCTGGTCCGTGGACGGCTCGGTGGTGAGCACGGCGGGCAGCAGCCTGGACGGGGACAGCTGGTTCGACAAGGGGCAGGTCGTGTCCGTGACCGTCACCCCCAACGACGGCGAGGACGACGGCACACCCGCCACCGCCTCCGGCCTGACCGTGCAGAACACTCCGCCCGAGGCCCCCACGGTGACCATCAGCCCCACCGAGCCCGTCGGCGGGGTGGACGATCTGGTCTGCGAGGTGCTGGTGGACTCCACCGACGCCGACGCCGACAGCGTCACCTACAGCTTCGGCTGGATGGTCAACGGCAGCATCTACACCGGCCTGCACTTCGACGACGCCAGCTCCAGCACCGTGGCCGCCATCGACACCGACGACGCCCAGACATGGATCTGCTCGGCGACTCCCAACGACGGCGACGACAACGGCCCCGCGGGCACCGCGGCGGTGGACATCGGCGATGGCGGCGGCGAGGACCCCTGCCTGTGGCCCGACAACGACGTGGTCGCCTCCACCGGCCCCGCCAGCGGCAGCACCATCACCCCGTACTACTTCTCGGTCTCCTTCATCGGGACCATCCACTCCGACCTGGTCTACGACTGGGAGAACAGCTCGGGGGAGCAGCCGGCCTACATCGAGTTCGAGTTCTACGACTCCTCGGCCAGCTCCATCTGCTCGGTCTACTACGACATGGACAGCGCCACCGCGGCCACCGGCTGGACCACCTCGAGCGGCGGCGCCCTGTACGGGGCGTTCGATGTCCCCCTGGCCGGCGGCTACACCACCTGCCCGCCCATCAGCTACGCCACCTGGGGCACCACCGACGTGCGCGACCTCATCGAGGACTGGAGCTGGGGCTTCGGCGTGGGTGAGCTGGTGGACGTCGCCACGGACCTGCGCACCGCCGTGCTGGACGCCGGCCTCGACTGGCTGGGTGACTGGGCCCCCTACGTCAGCGCCCAGTACGTCTACTCGGACCTGTATGGCCAGGCCTACGAGCTGGGCTGGGTCTGGGGCTGGGAGGACGACTGCGGCGAGCTGGTCACCGACTCCAGCGGCGACACCATCAACCTGTCGAGCCCCACCGCCTCCCCGCTGGACGACGGCGTCTGGGACGGGTCGGGGTTCTACTTGTTCTATGCGAGCGCGTTCGCGCCTTAGCTGCGGCGCCAGGCGCGTCGCTAAGCGACACCAGCCACCACAACCCCCCCACCCCCCCCCCATACCCCTCGCCCCCCCCCACCAAGCAACACGAACCCCCA